>CAZVLO010000016.1:12636-43342 GCA_964628265.1 uncultured Papillibacter sp. | reverse complement strand
GTTCACAGACGCACGCTCCGAGCTTGTATACAACGCCGTTTAAATCACTGTAATAGTAACCCTGATACGATTCGATATTTTCGTAGTTCACAGTAACAGGAGCCCCGGACAGTACCGGCAGGCCGCCCGCGGCGCTGATGTCGATATTGGGATACGCCGTAAACGAGGCCGAAGTCGATATAGCTTCCGTCAGCACCGTCACCGGTGTGTCAGCTGCGGCAATATCATAGCTGTACAGCAGATTGGTAATATTCCTCGTGCCGGGCCTTTTCTGCAGCTTTTTATTATTGGTGATTTTGAAGTTTGTCATGGCGGACGCCTCGCCGAGCCTCATTCCGGTATCCCCCTCGGGGTTTTCGTTGACGCCGAGCCACTCCTCAATCTTGAATATCCTATCGTTGCCGGAAGCCGTTACCCGTGCCAAATGTGTCACCTCTATTCATAGCCGGACAGGCTTTGCCCAACCGGTAGAATGCCGTAAACATCTGTGATCGTCTCAAATTCCCGCGGCGCGTTCCGCAGCAGCATCAGACACTCGCCATACCGCTGCGCGTGGTAGCCGGCCAGGGCTGGGTTCTCGTCCACCAGGAGCTCGGCTGCCAGTCCATGGGGCAAAACGCCCCGCGCCAGCCCGTCGTCCAGATTCACAATGTCGGTATAAAGCGAAACAAAGACCGGCAGCGGCCTTTCTCCTGCCGCTGTTTTTTTCGCGGTTGAGAATTGGTACAGCTCGACAGACAGATTATTGATGATTGGAATTGCCCTTGTCTTGTAGTCAGCCGTATAACCGCTGTCAGCCACACCACCGGCGTAGTTGTCAGTGAGCGCCATTGCTATATCAAAAACCTGCTGTACTGTCGTCGCCATTGATTCACGCTCCTTTTGGGGGGTTCTGAATGTTTTGAATTACGTTCAATATAATAGAGGGTATCCCATTTCCAAGTCCTTGCGCCGCCCTCATCCGGCGCATCGCGCCACCTTCCCCCTTAGGGGAAAGCTTTTTTTCTTCACAGTCCCAAGGCTTCCCCTTGAGGGGAAGCTGTCAGCGAGAAACTTCGCAGAAGTCTCTTGATGATTAATGAGGTGAGCTTGTCCCGCGTAACGCCGCACCTTGATCCATTGCACCGCGCCGGGGAGGGCGTTTGCCCTCCCCTTTTGCCGTGCTTACGCCGGTCTCGTGTACTCCGCGATAGGAGAATTCACTACATTCGTTCCGGAGCCATAGGCGCGGAGCGTCTGGCCGGCGCCGACTGCAACGGCAGCTGAATAGGTGAGCGCCGCGGGATTCGTCTTGGGGTTTGACCCGTCAAGGGTGTACTTGATGGCGGTAGATCCCGTGCAGGCAATGGTGACGCTGGATGTGCCGGTGAGGGCTGGGACGGGCAGCATACCGCTCTGGGCATGAACGTAGATGCCGTTGACCTTCGCGTCTAAAACGAACGAATCGTGATAGAAGCGGCACTCCCCCACATCTGCGTCGTAACCCAGCGGGTTTTTCTGTACCCGGAGTGTCTTGAGCTTCATTGGGTCGACAGTGGCGTCCTTGTATTTGATGATGAAATTAACGCCCGCCGGCAGGAAGCTGTCCACGACGGGGACGATGTCCATGCAGTCGATACGCCCGACGACGCCGTTTTTGACAGATTCCTCACCCAGCGTGTCGATACCGATGATCTCATTGGAAAGCTTCGTCTCGATGTAGACCGACTCGGAGATAAGCAGCACGCGGTTTTTCTTCGGCACCAGCTTATTGTTCATGGCGGCACCGGCCGTCATAATGGCGCGCATGACTGTAGCACCGTCGAGGGCTGTGCTGTTTACAAGGCCGAGACCCGCGCCGTTTGCCCACTTTCCCAGGCGGTACACGTCGATAGCCGGGGTGCAGACCTCGTCCCAGTTGGATTTGAGCTGCTCGTTGCAGTGTTTGATGTTGAACTGGTCCTCGGCGTTGCCATGGTCGATGGAGAAGGTGAACGCCTTGTCCTGGCTCATGGCGAGCGTCTGGACGGTATCGCCCAACTCCGAAACAGCACCGAAGCGGCCGCCGGCCGAGGTGCGGTTGTAGTCCCCCAGCGCCACCTTGTCCACGGTGTAGACCTTGATGCTCTGCGCGCCGTCAAAGTCATATTTTTTGCCGGCGTATGCATCGGTGATGGACTGCCCTTTGAAACGCTCAGCAATGAGCGATGCGTATTTCGTTGTGAGATTAACTGACATAATTTTATCCTCCCCTTGTCTGGTTCCCTTGTCCGTGTGATTTCAATTGTCGTACCAGTCGTCCGCAATGGCGTCGCGCGGCTTCACATTGCCGAGAGAAAAGCGTGAACCTGCGGACCTTGCTTTGTTTTCGTTGCTTTTCTGTGCCGCCTTGTTATCTGCCCGGAGCTTATTGAGCTCCCAGGTCTGATATGCGGCGAGCAGTGTCTTGCCCCCGGCAACTGACTGCCAAACCTCCCGAGGGATGGTATTGGGGTTAATCCCGTCGCCGTATTCCGCGAGAAACTCCCGGATTTCTGACTGCCGTCTCGCAGCGGGCGCATATTCCGGTACGCCTGCCCGTGAAAGCTCCGCGGATGCCTGTTCATACTTCCCGCGGATTCTGTCGTAATCGAGGCCCTTCTGCGCAAGGGCGATGACCTCATCGCGCCCGACAGTCGTGACTTCTCCCAAATGCTTCAGCGTAAAGCTCTGGTCTGAGCCGCTGTTCGCCAGCCGGTTGCCGGCATCATTTGCATCGTCCCGCTCATCGGTCTCCCGATCGTCTTCCCCGTCCCGATTGTCATCAGGTTCATACGCCCCCGGCTTGTCGTCCGGTTGGCTGTTCCAGTCCTCGTCGATAGCCTCCGGGGCAACATCCGGTACTATTTCCTCCGGGTCGTTCAGGAGAATGCCCTGTTCTTCCATGAGAATCCCTTTCTCGCCTGTGGTCGGGCGATTGTATTTGCCGTACATGCACAAGGGGCTGGTCTGCCCCGTTGCCTGTTTACTTGTCGAAATATCATCTTTAAGGCTTCCCCTTTTGGGAAGGTTTCCTATCTTCCCATTCCCGTCTTATTGATTGCCCTTTGCAGCGCGGCATAACCGCTGCCTGCGGGTATGGGGGGCTGGGGGCTGGTCGCTATCATCTGACCGCCCCCGCCGCCACTGGTGGTCCGGTTTTCCAAAGCGCCGATCGGCGCCTGAGGCATCTGCGCTTTCTGAGCCTGCGCCTCCTTCAGCTTTGTGATCAGCTCCTGCTGTTTTGCTATGTAGCCGTCAGGGACCCGCTCCAGATAATCAATCAAATCAATCTTTCCGCGCACCAGCAGGTTGTCCAGCGTCTGCATGGAGGCAATTTCACTCCAATAAGCCGATGCGCCCACGTCCAGCTTGATAGTCAGGCTGCGCTCCCTGATCTTGCCGAAATCAAATTGGACGGGCATTTTTTCACCCTCCCTGATATCCGCCACCGGCGCCAATCCCCCCGGTTGGTCTACAAGCACCCGGCGCGTCCCGTAACAGGCTGCCATGAAGTCCAAATAGATACGTCCCAAATCCTCGAGGCTCTCGAAGAGGTTCTGCTTCGTCAGCTCGTTGGGGGTGGCCGCCGCCCGCTGCAGTGCGATGATGGCCGACGTGTTGTCCGGCCGGGTATCGCCCAGTGCGACACTGGTGGCGCCGAGAAAATTCTGTGTATATCCGACAGCCAGCTCGATGAACTGGGCAATCTGGGGCGAAATCTGCGCCGGATCGATAATCCGCGCCACATTGTTGACGTCACCGCCGTTCACCGGGATCGCCGCGCCCACGCGATTGTCCCATTTCATAACGCGGGTCTTGTCATAAACAATTTTGGGATATGCCGTCGTCATGAGTGAGATCATACTCATGGCAAACAGCTTGTTGATAAAAATCTGGTTGGGGATAAGCCCGGTGATCATCGCTTGTCCGTGGTAGCTGTCCTGTACCCCGTCCCAGTTGAGCCATGTGATGGGGTATAGCGTTAACTCCAAATCCCACGGCCCCCGGACGACCACGTTTTTTGTGGTCTCGATACCCCAAATGGTACCGGTTTCCTTATTGCGCCAGAGCTTCAGGAGGACGGTCACCCTGTCGTCCGACATATCCTCCGTATTCGTATTCCTGTCGTCCGTATCCGTTGTAATGGCATCCGTATCAGCGCAGCCGTTTTTTTGCGCACGACTCCTGACGTCGGATACCATCTCGCGGCTCGAGATGATAATGTACGGCTGCTTTTGTACGCGGCGGCTGTTCGTGTTGCCGAAAAAAACGCGGGTATTCTCGATGATTTCCGTTACGACGGCGCCCTTGACAGGATGTCCTGTATCGATATCGGGATCCCAGTAGGTGTAGGTGCAGCCGTCGCCGTCAACGGCGGCGTTACGGAGATACTCGCGCAACAGGTTTGTGATTCTGTTCTGCTCAAACAGTGCCTCAAATTCGCGGTTGACGACGTCGGTGACAATATCGCTGCCAGTACCGGCGGCGTGACCCAGCGGCGCTGCCTGGAGCTTCACATTGTTGGATGTGATGCCCGCCACGGTAAACAGCACAACTCTTTTGAGAAAGTTGAAAACAGGTGTTGGCAAACCGCCCGCCTCAACGCCTTCCCACTGCTTCCCGACAAAAAAATTCTCGTTCGTACGCACTGTGGCATAGAGGCCCTGTTGTGTATTGAAGCCCAAGCCCTTCTGGTATTCCTTCCAGACGCTCTCCGCCTCCGGACTTTTTTTATTCGGCACTATTCACCCTTCCTTCCCGTATCCGCGGTGTGTGAGGCTGAATCACACGGTATTAAAACATCTCTCGGCTGTGCCGATGTATGGCTGAAATTGAGGATGCTGGCGATACCCTCCGTGAAACGGCGCTCCGCCTCCGCTGCCTTCCGTCGCGCCTCTTTAAGCTCCGCATCCGGCTCTCCCTCTTCCCCCGCCTGCCCCGGACGCCGTGCCAGCGCGTCCAGGCTTGCGTCATAACGCTCCCTGTAGCGCTCCAGCCGAAGCAGCCGCCGTCTGATACTCTGATACATACCGAGCCATACCGCGGCGACTGTAATCACACCGATGATTTTTAAAAGCAGAACAATCGAAATCATAAGTCCTCCTGATGTTTTTTGATTCCCACCGTCGGGCATAGTTCATATCCTGCTTCCATATTACTACGAGATGCGTTATATTGAAATGTTCTGTCCACCCGCTTAAAACAATAGAGCGGTTCTTTGTTACGCACGGGAACTGTCTCCTATACAATCCCCTTGATGCGGGCGGTTCGAAATGTTATTCTGTACCACAGGGAGGAAATCGATATGTCGGACATATTAAAAACTATTATCGGGATACTCATCCCCCTTGCGGGGACAGTGCTCGGTGCGGGTTTCGTGCTTATGCTGCGCAGCGAAATGAGGCCCTTCATCCAGAAGCTTCTGCTGGGCTTTGCCTCCGGCGTGATGCTAGCCGCTGCGGTGTGGTCGCTCATCATGCCGGCCATCAACATGGCCAGGGAACAGGGCGTGACGCCGTGGGTCCCGGCTGCGGTGGGCTTTCTGCTGGGCATTTTATTCCTGCTTGTCCTGGATACCCTGATTCCGCATCTGCACATGGACTCCGACAACCCGGAAGGAAAAAAATCAAGTCTGGGTAAGTCAACCATGCTTATACTGGCCGTTACGCTGCATAATCTTCCGGAAGGTATGGCTGTGGGCGTGGTGTTTGCCGGCGCGCTGGCGGGTTCGGCGGGAGTTACCATCGCCGGAGCTTTTGCGCTTGCCATCGGTATCGCCCTGCAGAATGTGCCGGAGGGCGCTGTCATCTCCATGCCTCTCGTTGCTCAGGGTCTGACAAAGCGGCGGGCGTTTTCACTCGGATTCCTATCCGGAGTCGTGGAGCCCATCGGCGCTTTGCTGACACTCCTGCTGACGCAGGTTCTGACGCCGGTCCTGCCTTATATCCTCTCCTTCGCTGCGGGCGCTATGATCTATGTCGTAGTGGAGGAACTGATTCCCGAAGCGCAGTCAGGCGACCATTCAAATATCGGAACGATCGGCGCCGCGCTGGGCTTCGTCATTATGATGGTCCTGGATGTGGCGTTAGGCTGACTAAAATAAAAACAGGGGCGGGACTTCAGTGCTCATCACTGAAGTCCCGCCCTTTTTCATAAAAACCGGTAGAGAGAATCTATTACATAATCAGACATATTTATATAAATTTTTGCAATATTTCATAAATATCTCTTGACACAATCTGCCGAATGTACGATGATATGTATAATTCATACAAAAATCCATAGAGGGAGGCAGAGAATGTTTACACAGTATTTCGGAAATTACCTGCTTGAAGCCAACATTATAACAGTGAAACAATTCCGGGAAGCCCTGCTGCAGATGAAGGACAACCGCGCGAAACTCGGCGTACTGGCAATAGAAGCCGGATACATGACACCCGCCCAGGTTGAAGAGACGGTCTCCATGCAAATGCAGGTCGACAGAAAGTTCGGTGAAATCGCACTTACAAAAGGTTATATGACGGATACCCAGCTTGAGAATTTGCTGTCCAGGCAGTCAAGCCCTTTTTCGGTATTCAGTCAGATTATGATTGACAATGGGTATATGTCCTATTCAGAGCTTTCGGTGCATCTTGAAAACTACAAGAAGAATTGCGGTATGTCTGCTGAGGGTTTTCTGAAATTCCAGATGGGTGATATATCGCCTGTCATCGAAAATATTATCCCGAATCAGACCGGCGATCCCCAGAAAGATATCATCGCCCGGTCTTACGTGGAACTCTTTGTCAGAAACACCATGCGCTTTATCAGCGATAATGTAACAATCGGGGAATCTGACAAAACACCGTTTAAGCAAGGCGATTGGATTGCCTGCCAGCAGATGGACGGCACACGGCAGATTTTAACGTCCTTCTCCGGCAGTGAAGACGCTTTTCGCTTTTTCGCCTGCAAATTCACAAAAACGAATTATGTTGACTTTAATTTGGTGCGCGATATCGTAGGTGAATTTCTCAACTGCACAAACGGGATTTTCACCGCCAATGCCCTTGAACTTGGGGTTGACCTGGATTTAAGACCGCAATATGTCACGAGCGACTCTAAAAGTGCTCAGTCAGATGATATGTTCAGCTTTCTTTTTACTGTTGACAGCAATAAGTATCAGTTATCCCTGGCATTTATATAAAGGAGGGTGGTCTTCGTGTCTCGTATATTAATTGCGGATGATTCAATGTTTATGCGGTTATGCCTGAAAGATATACTGGTTAAGGCGGGCCATGAGGTTGTCGGCGAGGCCTCTGACGGTGTTGAGGCCGTCAAACTGTACGAATCCCTGTCGCCGGATATTATGACGATGGATATAACTATGCCGGGGCTGAGCGGTATAGAGGCACTGAAAAAAATCATAGCATTTGACAAGGACGCGGCTGTGATTATGTTCACATCGATCAGCAAGCCGGAAAGCGCGGCTGAAGCGCTCAAGAACGGCGCAAAATACTACATTACAAAGCCGTTTGACGATGAAAAGGTGCTCAATGCTATCAATGCGGTAATATAAAAGGTCAAAATAATAACGAAGGGGACGGTTTTCATCGCTGAACCGTCCCCTTCGCTATTATCTGCGCCAGGTGGAGGGCAGGAACAATACCAGAATCGGATAAAGCTCCAGACGCCCGGCAATCATGCCCATGGAGAGGATCAGCTTTGAAAAGACGGAAAACTCCGCGTAGTTGTAGGTCGGGCCGACCATTCCCAGCCCGGGGCCGATATTATTGAACGTTGCGGCAACGGCGCTGAAGGCTGTAACAAAGTCGGGAGCGTCGATGCAGATCAGCAGGACCAGGCTGACAAACACAGCGATATAAATAACAAAGTAACGGCCGATGGAACGGGCCCCGTCGCTGTCGAGCACCTGCCCCTCGAACTTGACAGGGATAACCTGCCTGGGTTCTTTAACGCGGCGTATATCAGCAGCAGCTGATTTCAGCAGCACCGCAACCCTGGATATCTTCAGTCCGCCGCCCGTAGAACCGGCGCACGCGCCGAGAAACATCAGCAAAAGCAGAACAGCATGAGAGAATAGGGGCCAGGAACCGAAGTCCACCGTGGAAAAGCCCGTCGTTGTAATAATGGAAGAAACCGCAAAAAACGCATCCCGAATCATCCGCAGCACATTGTCGTAATGCTTGAACAAGTTCAGGCAGATCAGAACGACCGCCACAAGGACAATAACAAAATACCAACGTAGCTCCTCGTTTCTGACGGCTTTTCTCGCCTGGCGTATCAGGAGCAGGTAATACACATAAAAGTTAACGCCGAACGCCAGCATGGCGATGCTCAGGACAATATCCAGATATGCGCTGTTGTAATAGAGCACGCTGGTTGCTTTATTGCTGAAACCGCCGGTACCGGCCGCGCCGAACGCGTGGATAGCGGCGTCGAACCAATCCATACCACCCAGCATTAACAGGACGATAAGTATAGCCGTCATCGACAGATAAATGACATAGAGTATCCGCGCCGTGTCCTTCAGCTTCGATACCAGTTTCCCGAAGGTGGGTCCCGGCACCTCCGCCTTCATGATATGGACGGATTCCGACGTCGTCGCTGGCAGGATGGCCAGCGCAAGGACAAGGACACCCATACCGCCGATCAGATGCGTGAAGCTGCGCCAGAACAGCATGGAGTGGCTCATGGCTTCCACATCTGTGAGAATAGAGGCCCCCGTTGTTGTAAATCCGCTGATTGTTTCAAACAGTGCGTTCATCGGGGATGCTATTTCACCACTGAAAATAAAGGGAAGGGATCCGAATACCGATAGAAATAGCCACGACAGCGCGGCGATCACGAGGCCTTCCTTCGTATAAAACCTCGAACTTTTTGGTTTTTTTAAGCCGCTTAAAAGCCCCAGCGCAATTAAAATGCCGATGGTAAGCAGAAAGCTGCCGACGGTATGTATTCTCTCCCCGTATATGAGGCCAACCAGAAGTGGGAATACCATCAGCCCGGCCTCCACCAGCATTATACGTCCCAAAACATATCTGACGATTCCTATATTCATTTCCTGGCCTCATCAACCAACAAGTCATCCACCTCGTCAAAGTCGTGTTCAAATGTTACCGCGATAACATGATCCCCCGGGAAAATCATATCGTCGCCGCCGGGATAAATCAGCTCATCGCCCCGGACGAGATAAGCGATGAGTATGTTGTTCTTCAGCTGCAGCTTTCTGAGGGGTGTTGCCACAACGGCACTGCCTTTTAAGACTTCAAACTGCAGCACCTCCACACGGTCATCGGCAATGCGGTACAGCGCCTCAAGCTTTGAATCCTTTGCAGCGCTCATCGCGCGGATATAGCGGATGATCTTATCGGCCATAATTCGTTTCGGCGTGATGATCGTCTGCAGCCGTGTGTCGCCTAATACGCGGAGCAGCTGCGTCCTGTTGACCTTTGTAACGATTTTAGGTACTTTTTTCTTGGCGGCAAAGAGAGATGTAATCAGGTTTTCCTCGTCAATTCCCGTCAGTGCGACCAGGCAATCGTAGCTCTCTATGTGCTGCTCCTCAAGCAGGGACTGATCGGTTCCGTCACCAACAATGACCTTAACTCCGCCGAATTCTGACGCCAGAGACTCGGCAACGGTCCTGTCGCTCTCAATGACGCATATATCCATCCCCGTACGATCCATTATTCGCAGCAGATATCTGGCAATATTGCTGCCGCCGATGATCATGACCGATCGGATTTTCTGTGTGAAACAGCCCGCCACCTTGCAGATTGCCGGCAGATTTTTTGTTGGCCCGGTCACATGCAGCAGGTCTCCTTCGCGCAGGACAAAGCTGCCGTCCGGAATGTAGATATCGTCGCCCCGCTGGACGATACAGACCAGCACCCTGCCATACATTTCACGGAAACGTGTCAGGGGCATTCCGTCGAGCTGGCTGCCATTCGAAATCCTGGCTTCAACCATCTGAACGCGTCCTTCGGCAAAGGATTCGATGCTGATTGCCGACGGAAAACGGATGCTGTGCATGATCGTCCGCGCTGCCTCCATCTCAGGATTGATCAGCATAGAAACGCCCAGGTTCTCCTGGACGAAGCTCAGCTGGTTGGAATACTCCGGGTTCCGGACGCGCGCGAGTACCTCATGAGCGCCCAGATTGTGCGCCATGATCGACGCGATGATATTGATCTCATCCGATTCGGTCACTGCGATAAATACATCGCAGTCCGAAACTCCCGCTTCCCGCAGCAATTCGGGATTGGCGCCGTTTCCGACAAGCCCGGCAATGTCTGAAAGCCCGATCAGGCTGTCAACCACGCTGCTGTCTCTGTCAATTATGACGACATCATGGTTCTCACCGGAAAGATCCGAGCATAGAACTCCGCCGACTTTTCCTCCGCCGGCAATTACGATTTTCAATTTTTTAAGCCTCCACCAGCATAATTATGCTGTATTTTTTACTTGTGGTACAGCCTCTGGGTCTGGTATGTCGGTTCGCAGGTCAAATTAATGCCGAGTTTACGGAACACATTTTCGTCCACCTGGGATAAAATAACGGTGGAATGCGCCTCGCAGCCCCGCAGGTTCTGGAGCTGCTGCATGGCAAGCTCCGCCGTGGGGCTTGTGGCGGCGCAGATGGACAGCGCTACAAGCAGTTCATCCGTATGCAGCCGGGGGTTCTGATTTCCAAGATGGTTGACTTTCAAATCCTGTATCGGTTCGATTATGACAGGCGATATCAGGTGGAGTCCGTCGCTGATGCCGCCCAATGCTTTAATTGCGTTTAAAATCAGCGCGGAAGACGCGCCCAGGAGCGGCGTGGTCTTTCCCGTGACCAACCGCCCATCCGGAAGCTCCAGCGCAGCAGCCGGCAAACCCGTCATCTCCTCCTTTTCAAGTGCTTTGGCGATAACCGGTCTTTCCGCCGCTGTAATGGACAGCTGCTTCATGATCAGCTCAATCTTATAAACCTCTTCATTGGAGGCAATCCCCTTCCGTTTGGCACAAAGGGCGTTGTAATACCGGCGGATGATCTCGTTTCGCGCGGCTTTCTCGACAATATCGTTATCCGAGATGCAGTAGCCGGCCATATTGACGCCCATGTCTGTGGGCGACTTGTAAGGAGAATCGCCGTATATCTCGGTAAACATCGTTTTCAGTACAGGGTAAATCTCAACGTCGCGGTTGTAATTGACGGTCGTCGCCCCGTACGCCTCGAGATGGAACGGGTCAATCATATTAAGATCCGCCGTCGCTGCTTCATATGCAAGATTGACCGGATGCTTCAGCGGCAGATTCCAGATCGGGAATGTCTCAAACTTCGCGTAGCCGGCCTTGACGCCCCGCTGATTCTCGTTGTACAGCTGGCTCAGGCACACCGCCATTTTGCCGCTGCCCGGCCCGGGGCCTGTAACGACAATAAGCGGCCGTTCCGTCTCCACATAATCGTTCATGCCATATCCCTCGTCTGAGATGATGCGGGAAACATCATGGGGATATCCCACTATAGGGTAATGTCTGTATACCTTTATACCCAGATCGCTGAGCCTCTTTTCGAACGCCTGCGTGTCCGGCTGGCTGTTATACTGTGTGATGACGACACTGCCGACAAAAAGGCCGCTTTCCCGGAAAGCATCTATCAGGCGCAGCAGCTCCTGCTCATAAGGAATACCCAGATCACTGCGCAGCTTACTTTTTTGTATGTCGGAAGCATTGATGGCAATGATAATCTCCGCCTGATCCTTCAGCTTCAAAAGCATATTGATTTTGGAATCCGGTAAAAACCCCGGCAAAACCCTGGATGCGTGGTGATCGTCAAACAGCTTCCCGCCGAATTCCAGATACAGCTTCCCGCCGAAGCGCGAAATCCGCTCCCGTATATGTTCTGACTGCATAGCCAGATACTTATCGTTGTCAAACCCAATCCTGTTCATATATCGTCCCCCTCGCATAGCATTGTACATTCACTGGTAAAAGAATTCAATATCAAAAACACTCATAAACAGGTTGTCATCTTCAACAGCATCGTCTTTAATTCGTTACCTTCTACTATCATGAGCCTCTGTCTCCACTCAATACGCCAAATACCCCCTGGTCACACCTCTCCCCGTCATAAACCCTTCGTACGCCTGCCTTTCCTCTTCGTCTCGGTATGCAGGGAGGGCGGGGCGTTCCGTTTTGATGGTGCGTGCGGCACAGTAGTAGCGCAGGGCGTCGCAGGTGTGGGTGAGTTCATGGGGCTCACTGGCGCAGTCGTTGGGATTTTTGTCGTCCGCCCGGATAGCCTCCAGGTCTTTGATTGTCTCCGTACAGCTAGAGAAAATAAGCAGTGAGGGACGTCCGTCCGCTCTGTCGGCCAGCACCTCTTTGACCTGCAGCCAGCCCTGTACGCGGCTGTTGTCCGCCTTTACTATGGGAACACCGCTTGTCATAAATATTTCGGCCATCGTCTTGCCCGTATCCTTCTGCCGGTTCCACATGTCCGGCGGTGCGAAGGTGATGCCGATCATCTCCTGCGGCTGCGTTCGGGATAAAATCGCCCGCGCCGCCTCAGAGACAATCATGTTCGGGATTCTCAGCTCACGGTACAGGTAGCTCCGCCCCCTCTCGTCCTGAGCAAACCACAGGCAGGCCAGCATGTCCAGCCCGTAGTCGAAAGCCCGGTAACGCATCCAGTGGCCGGGTATCCTGAAAGGCTTGATTACATGCTTTGCAGCATTGAACTCGGGGAAATATGTACCAGCCAGGGCGCTCCAGTCACCGTACCGGTGGGCCCGGCGGATATTTTCCGGAAGACTTGACAGCATCCGGATATATGCGGGTGAAGACTTCATCAGATAATGATTGTCTTCCACGGTGGCGGAGATAAAGCTGTAATCCGCCGGATTTTCGTTTTCCTCGGGATTTGCCCGGTCCGTGATAAAGCTCCTGTCGATGAATAACCGCTTAACCCACCTGTGACCGACGCCGCCGGGGTTGCACGTTAAATAAAACCTCTTCGGAATGTCATTGACACCGCGCAGAAGACTCCCCAGGAACCGGAATTCACGTTCAGTGAACTGTGTCGCCTCATCGAGGAATATCCAATCGTACTCCTGCCCCTGATACTCGGTCTCGGAGACGTCGCCTGAGTAATGTCCGAATTTTATGACCGACCCGTTAATAAAGTATATTGTATGTGATGTCGCGTTATAAGACGCAGCCGCCGGTGGCATAAGCCGTACGATCGGTTCTATGTGGTTTGCCTGCAGCTCGGGGTACGTCCGCCTGACGATCAGCATTCGGATTCCGTCGTACCGGAACGCGCCCGACACAGCCTTCCATCGCACCGCGTGGGTCTTCCCGCCGCCCCGCGCCCCGCCGTATGCCGTATACAGGGTACGACTTTTACAGAACAGCTTCTGCTTCTCCGTCAGCTGCCCCAGATTGATATCGATATTGCCGCTGTTTGATTTTATTGCTTTCCGTTTCGTAAGACCACCCCTCACTCCGTCAATTCTCTGCCCCCATCGCCGATGCTCACGCGAATACCGATGTCCCTGGCGGTATCGCCCTTGTCACTCCAGCCGCCCCAATGGGGTTGGCGGAGCTTAAGAGAGCAGTGGCTGGCGAGCTTTGGGTCGCTCACCGCCTGACGGATTGTCGCGTCCTCCCGATACAAATCGAGCTTTTTCAGTGTAACGTCAAACCCGTCGGATTCATGATTTGAATCCCCATTCAATTCATTATGCAGCCTGTAATTATCCAACATTGCGGGGCTGATATCAAAAAATTTTATAAGCTGGTAGTCGGTAGCGTCGACACCTTCATTTTCACAGAAGGCGATGAACGCGTCCATCTTTAACGCGAATGCTTCTGCCGTATATCTCCCGGGCTCTGACATTCTTTCCACCTCCGGCGTACTTCGTATGCTTGTATTTTACTACGAATTACGTTACATTGGAACACTCTGGCCACCCGCTTGTGACATTCCCTGTTCCATTTGCATAAAACAATATCAGAGCTGTTATTCGTTGACCTGTCACAAAGGGCCGGACCGACATAATATCCGGCTGATGTTGACCGTATTGTTGACAGCGGCGAAAGGAGTACATAATGGACAACAAACTGCTGCCCTGCCCCTTTTGCGGGGCGGAGGCAAAGCTGCTCAACTTCTCAGGAGCCTACCGTGTTACAGATACAAACTACAAATGTGATGTGCCTTTAGCCGAGCGATGGTATAAAAGCGAACAGGAGGCCATTGACGCTTGGAACAGCCGCTCCCCCGATATCGTTTACTGCCGGGAATGTAAATATGGCGTCCCGAACGCGTTTCAGTGCGGGCTGGTACTGTGCCAGAACGAATTTTTCAGGAGATACCGGCTGTTCGACTTCAACGATTACTGCTCCTTCGGCGAACGGCGGAAGCCCGACACGGAATAAAAAAAGTCCGCACCTGGATGGTGCGGGCTTGCTTTTATCATGTCGGGTTGCCGCCGATTTGATCGATGCGGTTGACGCCACTGTCATTTGCCCTGTATTTGTTTTTCTGATTGATGCTTGTGTTGCTGTTATCATTGTTGGTTGTGAAGAATTTTCCCTTCTTCGCGGCTTCCTTGTCTTCCCTCCGGGCCATGCCTGTTCGCCTCCTGCTGTCTGAATTTTGGGATTACCCCATATTTTATATTTTTACATATTTGACAGAATATATTCAATAATAGGGAAAATGACGGATAGGCGCCCCCATCGGTCTGCACAAACTTATCCGGATTGTTATGGTTTTTTCCTGACACGGGTCTTATAATGAGAGCATGATGACATCATAAAGGAGAATCATGATGAAATTCTTATGGACAACGCTCTATGTAAAAAACCTGGATGAATCGATCGCATTTTATTCGGACCTGGCGGGACTTAAAATACAGCGCCGCTTTCCCGCAGGTCCGGAACGGAGATCACCTTTATGGGCAATGGCACAGACGGTGAAACCCTTATCGAGCTCATTTCGGACAGCAGCAAAGCGGCCGCTGTCACCCACAGCGACTTTATCTCCGTCGGTTTCGCCGTCGACTCCGCTGACGCCATGCTGGAGACGGTGAAAAGCAAAAACATCCCCGTTAACAGCGACCCCGTAGAAACCCCCTATATGAAGTTCTTCATCGTCAAAGACCCCAATGGCCTGAACGTCCAGTTCTTCCAGCAAAAATAAAACGATGGCCCCCTGTTTTTTACAAACAGAGAGCCATCCCTTTAAGTTGTTCTTATTCTTCCACCACCGGCGCAATATCCAAAAACTCAACACCCTTGTTCTTTTCGAGAATATATCTCAGCGTCCACTCATTGTTCGCCAGGATGACGGGGCGGTTGTACTGATCCTCCACCAGCACGGCGTCATAGTAGCCGATGTTTTCTTTTGTAAAGCTGTCGGCGATGACCCAGCGGGCAAGTGTATAAGGAAGGCTTCTCAGAAGAATGTCCACGTTGTATTCGTTTTTCAGCCGATATTCCAGGACTTCAAACTGCAACACCCCGGCGACGCCGATGTTAAAGATCTCAAAGCCAATGCTGGGGTCCTTGAAAACCTGGATGGCTCCTTCCTCGGAGAGCTGTTGGATGCCCTTCTGGAACTGCTTGCGCTTGGAGGAATCCTTGGCGGACACCTCGGCGAAGTGCTCCGCCGGGAACATTGGAATGCCTTCAAACTGAAAGAGCTTCTGTCCGCCCACCAGCGTATCGCCGATTTTAAATGTACCGGGATCGAAAACGCCGATAATGTCGCCGGCGAAGGCTTCCTCGACAGTGGTCCGCTCCTGGGCCATAAACTGCGTCGATTGGGTCAGGCGCACTTTTTTTCTTGTCCGGGCATGGGTAACCTCCATACCTTTTTCATATCTGCCTGAGCAGACGCAGATAAAGGCGATGCGATCCCGATGGGCGCGGTCCATATTGGCCTGAATTTTAAACACGAAGCCGGAAAAATCCTCATCATCGGGACTGATGCGGCCTGCGCTGTGATCCCTGCCCTCCGGTGAGGGTGCCATACGCAGAAAAGCCTCCAGAAAGTTGCGGACACCGAAATTATTCATGGCGCTGCCGAAGAACATGGGCGTCAGCTCGCCCCTTTGGACCTTATCCATATCAAACGGGTCGCCAGCGATGTCCAGGAGCGAGATCTCATCGCAGAGCTTACCGTACAGATACACACCTAAAATCGTCTCAAAGCGCTTGTCATCGGCGCTGCCTGTCACAGAATCGGCAACGGTGCGGCCGTGATTGCCGCCCTCAAAAAGCTCTATTCTGCATGCCTCGCGGTCATAAACACCCTTGAAATCTCCATCGGTTCCGATAGGCCAGTTCATGGGATACGAACGGATACCAAGCGTCTCTTCGATCTCCTCCATCAGCGCCAGCGGGTTTTTGCAGGCCCTGTCCAGCTTGTTGACGAATGTGAAAATCGGAATGCCCCGCATCCGGCAGACGTGGAAAAGCTTCTTCGTCTGCGCTTCAACGCCCTTAGCCCCGTCAATGAGCATGACAGCGCTGTCGGCGGCAACTAAGGTTCGATAGGTGTCCTCGCTGAAATCCTGATGCCCCGGTGTGTCCAGAATATTGACACGATACCCCTCATAGTCAAAATTCAACACACTGGAGGTCACGGAAATGCCGCGCTGCTTTTCGATTTCCATCCAGTCCGACACGGCGTATTGCTTCGCTTTCCGGCCCTTGACGGTACCGGCCAGTCGTATCGCCCCGCCGTACAGGAGGAGCTTTTCCGTCATCGTCGTTTTGCCGGCGTCGGGGTGGGAGATAATGGCAAACGTCTTCCGGCGCTTAACCTCGGTTTGTAATTCGTCGTTGATCATCGGGTGAAACATCCTTAATATAGGTTGTAGGGGCCGATGCCAAGAGACTCGCTCACGAGTCTCTTTTGCGGTCCATTGGAATATTGCATTAGGCGAACGGGGCGATGTGGGCATCGCCCCCTACGAGTGACATAGATGATGGCCGGTGCATATAGAATGTATGCCAACTATTTTTGTTACACAGCGAATTTATATAATACAGTATGTGCCGCGTTGTTGTCAAACGGTACGTCGAAAATTATGTAGCCTTATCCGCCGATCGGTTTCTGGAAATACAATGATAGTAACAACTATAAATGAAAATCGTAACACGATTTTGATAATATGTCGTAACTTACCTGTTTTGCGACGTAACGTGCACTAACGCCTTCCATAAATGATAGAATTTAACTACATGTACTGTTTCAAAGAAATGGACGATCAAATGGGTAGTCAAAAGTAAGGAGGCTGAGTGAGCATGAAGTTCCGCATCCTATTAATGATCTTTATCATCACCCTAACAATTGGTGGATGCAAACAGGCGGAGCCGCAATCGAGCGTCCAGTCAGAAACGCCATCGGCCTCCGTTCAAGCCGAAGCATCGCCGCCGCCTGTGCAATCCGAAGCACCGCCGAGCCCTGCGCCGACGGTATATGTGGACTCAACGAAGGAGAATTTTCATATTGCCATTGCGACGGAGGAGCTGCTCGGCAAATATGAGTCATACCATGAATACGCCAGCGATGAACTTGAAAGGATCATCATCTGGACGGATACGATCGTAAAGGATTTTGATTTTACAACTGTTAAATATGATGACACGGGAGACGAGTTTACCTTCTCTGAGGGGGATGTATTGTTCTCGCTTGATGAATTTACACCCGACAAGCCGTTTGTCGCGGATATATTTTCGCCGGAAATATTCCCGGTCAACGGGATGTGTATGGCGTCAGGCGGTACTTTTTCATTCAGGCGGACGGCAGGGGTATCGAGGAAGCGCCGCCGTATCATTTCCGTGAGTTTGAAAACGAGGGGCTGCTTTTGACGGAAGCTGAAACCGTGCCGCTCACAGCGGAGGAACTGGCGGTATACAACGAAATTTTTGAGTATCAGGTGTATGACGACGAGGGCAACCCCGTCTCCGGCACGGGCAGCAAGCCGATCAACCAATTCCTCACGTCCAATTACAGCAGGCCTCAGGATATCAATCTGGTCCGATTGCTGTGGTATTTTCCCTGTGACGGCCTCGTGACGGACGAGGCTGAATTTGAGACGCTGAAGGACGCGGAAAATTGGACCTTCGAAGGCTGTGCCACGCTGGACCGCGTGCCTGTGCCCATTCACAGAACCTCCGCGGATTCCGTCAATAAAGCCCTGGTAAAATATATGGGCATTTCGCTGGAGGACCACAGCGGCGTCGGAACTGAAAAGCTGACGTATTTGAAGGCAGCAGACTCATACTATACCTATGCCAGTGATTGCAGCGGCGCCTGCTTCATCGCTGTCAGCGGAGAAAGGCAGGGCGAGCTCGTCCGCCTGTACAGTGAAAACGCAGTCCTCACGCTGATGCTGCAGGGCGACAGATTCTTGTTCGTGTCGCATCTGCTCACCGGGGAGCCATCCGAGTCCGGGCTCACATTAACGGACATAACCGAATCGTCCTCAGTTATCTGCATGGGAAAAATTATAGACGGCAGAGCAGTTGATAAAAATATGAAGGCTTTCAATATTGCAGTTACTAGTGAACTCAAAGGAGCTGCCGAGGGAACAAGAATTGAAATACATACGCAAAAGTCGTTTCAAGCAGGATCTATATATATCTTTTTCCTTGCCAAAGGTAAGGATAGTATAGAGTACGATTTGTTATCAATAGCATCATATAACGAACATGATGGAAAAATTTCATATGACGAAGCGCTTATTCTTGATGTTGGTTATGAAAATATAGACAAGATTGATGAGCTTTACGAATATATCCAAAGATAACCAAGAAGAAGAGATGGTTATCTGGTCTTCTTTCCCGTCCGAGAGGACGGTTGTATGTTCTGAAACAGAGAGACCATCCCTTTGCTCATTCGGTATCCGAAAAGTCCTGCCGGAGGTAATCCATTGAATGGTAATGGAGACAACGTAAATACCTGATTAATACAACTGATTTAACCTTGTGCGTATGGCAAACCGCGGGCTTCAGGTAGGTTGAAGCCCGCGGTTTTGCAGAAGGAGAAGATAAAAAAAAGTTATGTGGTTTATAATGTACGCATATGTTTTTCTGGGTATTTTGTTAAAATACAGGCAGCGCGTCAGCTTCTTCCCTCTCCCCGCCAATGATGCGCCTCAACTCGTCACCGGACATTTTTTCGTGTTGGCTGAGGTGGGCGGCGACGGCGTGGAGCTTGTCCATATGGGCGGTCAGGAGCTCGACGGCGTTATCGTAAGCGGCGCTGATGATCGTCTGGATCTCGGCGTCGATTTCCGACGAAAGGCGGTCGGAGCTCTGCTTTGCGCGGGGGTGTTCAGAATTGTACTGAATGGGGCCCAACCGGTCGCTCATGCCGAACTTCGTCACCATTGACCGGGCGATGGCCGTCGCGCGCTCGATGTCGTTGGACGCGCCGGTGGAAATGTCGTTCAGGGCAATCTGTTCCGCGGCGCGGCCGCCCAGCAGGATGCATATCTGATCCAGCATGTCATTGCGGGTATCAAAATTTTTGTCCTCCTCAGGGGGTGTCAGGGTGAAGCCGCCCATTCGGCCGCGGGGGATGATGGATACCTGCTGTACCTGCTTTTTGGAGGGCAGCAGGCTTGTCACAAGGGCGTGGCCCGCCTCATGATAGGCTGTGAGGCGTTTTTCCTTCCTGCTTATGACCTTTGATTTCTTTTCGGGTCCGGCGATAACTTTCAGGACCGATTCCTCAATCTCCGACATCCCGATCACCTGACTGCCGTTCTTGGCGGCCAGAAGTGCCGCTTCGTTCAGCAGATTTTCCAGATCGGCGCCGGTAAAGCCGACAGTACCCTTGGCGATCTCCCCCAAATCCACATCAGCGGACAGGGGTTTTTTTCGAGCGTGGACTTTCAGTACAGCCTCCCGGCCCTTGATATCGGGGACACCCACGTAAACCTGACGGTCAAAACGGCCGGGGCGCAGAAGGGCGGAGTCGAGAATATCCGCCCGGTTTGTGGCGGCGATGACGATAACGCCTGTGTCCGCGCTGAAGCCGTCCATCTCCACAAGCAGCTGGTTAAGTGTCTGCTCCCGCTCGTCGCTGCCGCCGCTGGCACTCGTACCCCGCTTGCGGCCGACGGCATCAATCTCATCGATGAATATAATGCAGGGCGCCACCTTCTTGGCTTTGTCAAACAGGCTCCTGACCCGCGACGCGCCGACGCCCACATACATTTCCACGAAATCCGAGCCGGATATGGAGAAGAACGGGACCCCCGCCTCTCCCGACACAGCCCGGGCAATCAGTGTTTTCCCGGTACCCGGAGGCCCAACCAGCAGCACACCTTTGGGAATGCGCGCACCCAGGCCGTTGAATTTCTGAGGCTCCCTTAAAAACTCTACGATCTCCCTGAGCTCTTCCTTCTCCTCATCGGCTCCGGCTACATCGGCAAATGTTTTTCTCGATTTCAAGTCGGGCGTTGAACCGACGCTGACCTTGCCGAAGGACATCAGATTGCCGCCCTGCTTTTTATTTCCCTTGCCTGTTCCATACCTTATAATCAGCCAGGTTGCCCCGACCGCAGTAAGGATCATATAGGGCAGCGCATTGAGCCACGCGGCCTTCTGCCATGACTGGACATAATCGAAAACGATCCTGTCCTCAGGATACTTATCGTTATATTCGGAGACGAGCGGTTCCACCTGACGGACAAACAACTCGATGTCCGGCACGATATATGTAAGCCTGTTGCCGTCCCGCAGCTCGGCGGCCAACTCCCCCGTATTGATGTTCAATGTATATTCTTTGACCTGCCCCGACTCAAAGTATCCCATCACCTCGGAATACATCGGTATGTCAGCCTTGGGCTGCAGCAGCAACGCGGCAATAATTGCGATCACCGCTAAGAAGGGAATCAACGGCAATATCCACTTTCTGTTATTCCTCATGAGCGTCCCTTGTCCTCCAAATTATAGTAATTTATGTACAAATCATGTCGTCAATTTCTATCGGTATTATACAACAAGGAGACGCAAAAAAGGTCTGTAAGTTTCTGTTAAAACAAGACAAGGGGATGAACCGTCCCCTTGTCTTATTAATTAGAACATTTCTTTGCTCATTTTGTCGATTTCCTCAGACATTGCCTCGTAGACGCCGGGATAGTTCGAGAGCGGAAGACCCTGGGAAGCGCCGGGGATGAAGTAGTGCTTGCCGCATTCCTTGCAGGCGCGGCGGACTTCTTTTGCGACGATTTCCTGTGTCCAGCCGGGAAAATCCACGGTGGCACTGTCGACGCCGCCCATAAAGCTGAGCTGGCCGCCGTACTGTTTGATAAGCGCCGGAATATTGTTGGAGGTCATGACACCCTGCCAGATATCCATACCCATCTCGATCATATAGGGCACGAGCGTTGCGGCGTATGAATCCGAGTGGTGGACGATAAGCTCGACGCCGTGGGACTTATAATAGCCGTAGAGCCTCTTGTACGGCTCCAGGAAGAATTCCTTGAACATATCCGGGGATATAAACGTAGACTTCTGGCTGCCCCAGTCGTCGTGATGGAACAACGCGTCCGGCTTCAGATACCTGCAGACCTGCTCGGCGTACGCCAGCTCAAAATCGGTGATCATTTCGATAATCTCGTGCATGGCCTCCGGTTCTTCGTAGAAGTTAATGAGGCAGTTGGAGATCTCCAAAAGGTAGTGGCACTGCTCAAAGAGGCCGGGCGCGTAGAAAAATGCGGCAAATTGCTCCTTGCGGTCAATTTTTTCGACCTCGGCAATGAACGGCTCCCACTCGGCGGCGGGATATATGATGTTTGGTACCTTCACATAATCGCGCCAGTGGGTGATGTCCTTGATGACAATGTGCTCCGCGTCGTGCACCGGGAACCCGCCGGGGGTGCCGATTGGCCAGGACTTGGTGACGCCCCAAGCGTTGACAACATTGTGCTCACCGTACGCAGGGCTCGGATTGTCCTTACTGAACGGTGTCTGCATGATCAGTGAAAACGCCTCATACTGGTTGACAAAGCGGTCGGGCTTGCCGCCCCGGATGGTTTCAATCAGATTCTGCCTTTTTGTTAACATAAAAATTTTCCTCTCATCCTAAGCTTGTACCATTATTTATACCCGCTGTTTAAGCAATTGTCAAAGGTCATCTGTCAGCCGCAGCACCATTTTCGTACTGTGGGTATTCTGGACATCCTCAAATCCCAGCTTTTCATAGACGTGTCTCCCCGAAGGCGTCGCGGACAGCTCGATGAGGGAGACGTTTTCCTCCCGGGCTTTATTGATCAGCAGCTCCAAAGCGGCCGTTGCATATCCGTTGAATCGATATTCAATATATGTGAAAACGTTCAGTATCTCACCGGTTTTTCCTGTGGGGAACCGATAATTGGCCGGTTTTTCATGGATAAGGAGAAATGATACGGCGGCGGTATTTCCTCCAACCTCAACCAGCGCCGCAAAAAAGTCGCGGTTCAGATGATTTGTGTAATAACTTTCAAGCCGCGCGGTGATCTGTTCGCGCTTCTCACCGGTTACCCTCATCACCGGATCGTCGTCAAAAAAGTCCAGGCGTAGCCGGACGAGGGCTGTGATATCGTCGTGTGTGGCGAAGCGGACAAGCATGGTAAAACCTCCTCAGTCGTTATAATGTAAAACCGCGCACCCATATACGTGCCGCGTCCTAAAGGTTCTTAAAAAAATCCATCACATATGTGGAAAAAAGAGTCGCCTGCTTTGGCATGACTTTTCCTTCCGGTACCGATAAGGTGATAACGCGCCTGACATCCATGTCGGAGATATGCAGGGCTTTGACATGCCTTGTAAATTCCCCCCATGTCCGCGAAGGCCAGAAGGCGACGCCCGCGCCAGCCCTTACCAATCCGCGAACTGTTGCCGGGGAATCGCTTTCGAAGACGATCTTGGGCGCAAACTGAATGGAGCAGCAGTATTCATCCATGATAGCGCGGAAAGTCAGATTTTTGCTCAGGCTGATAAAGCCTTCATCCTTGAGTTGCCTCAGCTGAACATAATCGTTATCCCGATAACAGCTATTGTCCGGAACAGCAATCAAAATTTCCTCATCCAGCAGCACCGTGTCTCCCCTGTTTCTCGCCGCTGCCGCCGAAGCGATACATAAATCATAATTCGGTTCTGCCGGATTCTGAATCAGCCGAAAACCGATTTGCGGATATATCTGCTGGAAGCCGAGCAGCAGATCCGGCAGCAGCGTCGAGCCGGAAAGCACCTTAAGCCCTATAAGTGTGCCGGAGTGGTCGGCAATCTCGGCCAATTCAAGCCGTATGGTTTCCAGCGAGCCCAGGATCGGCGTTATTCTCGAGCTCAGATGCCTGCCGCAGGCATTCAGTCTGATCTTCTTCCCCTCGCGTGAAAAAAGCTCTACACCGAGATCCTCCTTCAGCCGCGAAATGCTTTGGCTTATCGCCGGCTGCGCAACACACAGCTCCCTGGATGCCGTTGTCATATTCTCATATCTTGCAACGGCTTCAAAGTACTTCAGCTGCAGCAATTCCACATTTCTCACCCCGCTTATAATGTTTATGTTATTAAGATATCAGTATTATATATTGGACAAAATTACCTCGTCAATAATACACTTATTTTACAGTTAATTCTATATGTGATGAGGAGGACAACCAAATGCATACTCTGAAAAAGCTGGGTCTCCTTCTCCTGGCGGCGGCGCTGACATGCTGTCTTTTCATAACCAATGCAAGCGCGGCAGACAGCAGCATCACTCTGGATAACGCCGGCGCAGCAGTTACAGGCACAGGTTTTGCCGACGAGCAGGAAGTATCAACGCTTTATGACACGGCCAGCGGATACGTCGTCAACGTGGGCACCGGTTCAGTGGTGACCTATACGGTCGGCGGCAATGTCAGCGGCAGCTTCGATGTCTATCTGGAGGTCTCACGCGCAGCCACGGGCTTTGGTACAACACCCTTTAGCATGTCGCTCAACGGCGGACCGGCGGCGGTACCGATCATTAAATATGGCTTTTGCCAGGATCCGGATCTGGCCGACCTTTACGACAAAGGCACTTTTTTATGCCTGAAGAACGCAGCGCTGAAAACAGGAGATACGGTGACGGTCACCGCGCTCCCGGGTTTTGTTTTCGGGACATCGTCGTTTCTGCCGGCTGTCGGGGATATCCGCCTGTACAAGCCGGGCACAAAGGTCGCAGTCGGCTATGACGGCGCACTCCAGGCTGCATCAGCTAAAAAACCGGCTGACCCGCTTTCCGGTCTGAAGCTGATCTGGCTGGGGTCCTCCGTGACCTACGGGCAGGCAGCCCAGGGCTACTCCATGGCCGATTACCTTGAAGAAACGCATCCGGCCTTGCAGAGTTATAAGTATGCGATTTCCGGGACGACCCTGGTTGATGACAGCGCCACTTCCTACATATCCAGAATGAAGCAGATCCCTGCCGATATCCGCCCCGATGCTTTCATCGTCCAGCTGTCCACAAACGATGCCGCCTTGGGGAAACCTTTCGGGGTCATAAAAGACGGAAAAAATCCTGAGGACTTTGATACAAAAACCATATACGGGGCAATTGAATATGTCATCGCCTACGCTGCAAAAACATGGAACTGCCCGGTCATATTCTATACCGGTACTTATTACGACGGGGACACCTACAATAACGACGGAACCGCTTACGCGCAAATGGTAACGGCACTGCTTGAAGTCCAGAAAAAATGGGGAATCAATGTTGTTGACCTGTATGGAGACACCGCCATGACGGCGCTGTATAATACGGATCAATGGAAACAATATATGTCCGACGGCGTACACCCGAAGGCCGATGGTTATAGACTCTGGTGGGGCCCGAAATTCGAGCAGGCGCTGACCACTTATCTCACAGCCGGAAACACGGCGCCGGCTACCAACGGATCGGGCAGCATTCCCGCCTCCGATGCCGGCGGGCTGGATAACCTTCCGAAAACCGGCGACGCGGGCGTGACGGTTTGGTGGGGGCTTCTGATTTTTTCCGCGCTGCTTTTGGCTGGAATCTCAATATATCAACGCCGGAACCTTCACACTCCCAAGTAGTACGCCCGCTGTTCTGCCAGATCGGCGGTGATGCTCTGTGGAAGTCAAAACAAAAAATATGCTGTTTACGAAACTGGTCGCCGCTGTACTGATCCTGATGTCTCTTCTGTCCGCATCATCGCTTTTGATACGGTATACACGCCTGGATCGCGAGAAGGCAGACTTCAGGAAACTCTCAGCTTTCTCCGCTGTCAGTCCGGCCGCACCGGTAACAGCAGCCGGCGGGCTTGCCGCAGCCGAAGCCGAATGCGCCGCATCACCTCCGGGCAAAACCCCGATACTCGCCCGGTATGCGGCGCTGTATGAAAAAAACCATGATATGATCGGATGGCTCGAGATTGCTGGCACTGGGATTAACTATCCCGTAATGTTTACGCCTGCCGACGGGGATTTCTATATCGACAAGGATTTTGAGGGTCAGCAAACCGTCAGCGGCTCGTTATTCGCAGACGGGCGCAGCAGCTTTAAGCCCGTGAGCGACAACATCATCATATACGGACACAATATGAAAAACGGCGCCATGTTCGGCGCGTTAACCGAGTACCGTGACAAAGCCTTTTTTAACACGCACCGCATCATACGTTTTGACACCGTTCACGAGCCGGTAGAGTATGAAGTTATCGCTGTGTTTTACAGCCGGGTCTATAAAAAGTCCGAAAATATCTTTAAATTCTATAATTTTATAGAAACCGTAAATGAGCAGGATTTTGATGATTTCATCAGCAAGATAAAAAGCATGTCAATCTATGAAACCGGGGTGACGGCGGTTTACGGAGATACGCTGATCACATTGGTCACCTGTGCCTACCACGTTCGGAACGGGCGATTTGTTGTTATCGCAAAAAACAGCACCGGCCCGGACGAATGACTGGAGACCGTGCGCGCAAAGCCATCTTCGGTTTTTGCCGGCAGCTGGGCGAAATCCTTACATATTCCTCTCTTTTTAGAGAAAAATATATGGTGAGGAGGGGTAATATGACCAAAGAAGAATGGAAAAACAATAAGGATTTCGATAAACTCAGCCGAGAGATGCGCGGCGGCTTCGGCGCCACGCCTGATGACACCGGCATTGACAGCGCGCATTCCTTGAATTTAAGCGACAGCGCCGATGCGAGCTTCTTGAAACAACAGTGGGACACAAAAAAGCCGCTGAAGAAGAACAAGCCGCTTCCGCCGGAAGCACAATAATTACCGCAGCCCGCGCCTTCCGGTGCGGGCTGCTTTGTGATAGAATCCTCATATCCCTACAGTGACATTTCCTTCTTCTGCTCAGTCGGAGAGCTATGCTTTTCAGCCCGGCGTATTTGCCGCACTATTTAATAACGGAGGTGACCGTATGCGTCTCTTTTACGCAATCAATTTCGACAACATTATTAAAAAGCAGCTGGTCGATATCCAGGACATGCTGCGCGCGCATTCGGCGAAAGGAAATTTCACGCTCCCGGACAATCTCCACCTGACGCTGGCTTTTATCGGAGAGGTTGCCGCTGACAGAACGGGTCCGCTCCTTCAGATCGCCGAGACATTCAAGGTCACGCCCTTTGAGCTGCGGCTTCAAGGTTTGGGACGATTCCGTCGTGACAGCGGTGATATCCTCTGGATGGGCATTGCGGAGAATAAAACACTCGCCTCGATTTACAGCAGGCTTTACGGTTATCTTACCGACGCCGGCTTCGACATCGAAAAGCGCAAATTCACGCCTCATCTGACCCTGGCCCGTCAGGCTCGCCTCCAAGCGGGGTTCGACCTGTCCGCCTGTTCGGAAAAAATGAATCCCATTTCCGCAGAAGTCACAAAAATCAGCCTGATGAAATCAGAACGGATCAACAGCAGACTGACCTATACGGAGATTGCCTGACGCCGCCTATCTCGCAACAATCAGCATCCCGGGATTCCTGTCCTCTGACAGCCACTTCAGTATCCTCAGGATCTCTTCCTGCGGAGCCGCGACGCAGCCGGAGGTCGGTTCGTTTTTACAATGAAGGAATACGGCGGAGCCTTTCCCCGGTACCGTGTTTTCCGTATTGTACTCCACGACGACTGCGTACGCGTAGCTTTTGGGGCTCGCCGAAAGATGCTCGGCGCTGTCCCAGTCAGCGTCGGCGGTTCCTTCAACCCACTGGTTGTAGTATTTCGAATCAGGGTCATCCACCCAATATGTATCCTTAGTCACTTCCTGCCACATCATTCCGGTTTCCGGTTTTGCGTTGTTGCCAAAAGCGTATCCGAGGCTGAAGAGCCCCGCCGGCGCGCGGCCGTCTCCCTCGCGTTTATCTGTGCTGACCCCGTTTCTGCCCACATATCCTTTTATGTGCCCGGTATTGTCATAGAGCTCCCACAAGCCGTCATCGTTTTTATCGTAGCAGTAGATATCGGCTGTCGCGCCTTCCGCCGCGACAAGCACCAACTGCGAGAAAGTGATGTCATCAAAGGACAGCCCCGCTTTTTCAACCATCTCCGTCAGCAGCGGCGGCTGCCTGTTTTCAGCCTCCGGCGCCGGTTCCGTCGTATCCTTCGGCTTATGTGTCCCGTTATCCCGCATCGAATGGGCACCGGTTACCGACGCCGCGTTCCCTTCGTTCACCGCAGGCTTCCCGTAATCCGTACCGTCCCCCGGCTCGGATGTCTGTCCGTTGTCCTGCGCCGTGTCGGCTTGTCCGTTCTCAGACGCCGCCCGCGCATCCTTATACGTAATGCTTATCCCCGCGCATGCTGACAGCAGCAAGACCGTCATCACAAGGACGAGTAATAATATTATCCGTCTCATTATCCCTTTATCCCCTTGTGTTTATGGTAAAACCCAATAATTGCATTTTATTCGATTTGCGGTTTTTTATCAACTGCAGGTTATCAGCGTGTTGACTCCCGCCGGGCGATATCACCGGGTGGCAAGCGCGGTTTTGTATGGGATAATATCCGCATCAAATCAAGGAGTTTTTTTATGGACAAAAGGACGACAATCATAATGAGTCAGACAATGCTGCCCCCCCTCGTCCTGGAGTCGGAGGAAGAAAGGACTTTATTCGAGCAAGGCCGCCAAAGAAGGCTGACGCGGCAAAGATAAAATAAAGAAAAGCAGGGGCTGTTTATCTGTGGTTTTGCGGATAAACAGTCTTTTTGTTAATAAATTTTTTACAAATTTGACTTTGACTAATCTTGACTAATAGCGCGTCATGTGGTATATATTAAATAGCAGCTGGCACTCACACGTTCCGAGTGCCAAGCTTAGATATAGATTCATATCTTATACAAACCCAAAAAAATCATATAAAGGAGTTGTTGATCATGGCAGGACTTGTACCGTTTAACAGAAGAAGGCCCGACATAATGAGCACCGGTTTTGATAATTTCCAAAACATGCTCGATGACTTTTTTACCGACGGCTGGCCTTTCAGACGAAGCCTTCTGGGCGATACCTTCAAAATCGACGTTCAGGATAACAAGACCGAGTATCTCATAGAAGCGGAGCTTCCCGGCGTCAAAAAAGAGGACGTCCATATTTCACTGAACGAGGGACGGATGAATATTTCCGTCAACTCGGATGAGACCGTCGAAGAGAAGGATAAAAACTATATCCACCGGGAGCGCCGCTATACTTCCATGAGCCGGAATATCATGCTCGGCGACGCTGACGCCGCCGGCATCAAAGCGAAGCTCGACAACGGCGTCCTCTGCATCACCGTTCCCAAAAAGACGAAACCCGACAGCTCGGTTGTCATCGACATCGAATAACCGCTCCGCTTCCCCGCACCATACCGCATATATCAAAAACATGCCGGCGGCTCTCCGCCCGGCATGTTTTTGTTTGCCGAATTATTTACAATGCTCATACACCGTGTTATGATTTATGAAAAATAACGTAAACGGATCATTAAGCTGACACATGATATGGCTCCCTCTTTAGGGTGCTGTCACCGAAGGTGACTGAGGGAGTTATTTGAAAGGAGCACGTCCATGCCTTACAGCTTCTATGCGCTGATCTCACGGATGAAAAATATCGGCCGCTGGTCGCTTATGCGCAACAGCAGTCAGGAGAATATCCAGGAACACTCTCACATGGTCGCTGTCATTGCCCACGCCCTTGCTGTCATCAGCCGGGACATTTACGGCAAGCCCGCCGATCCCGGGGCAGCAGCTACCGCCGCGCTTTTTCATGACGCATCTGAAATTTTTACAGGCGACATGCCAACACCTGTCAAATATCACAACACTGAAATCATCACCGCATACAAAAAGGTTGAATCGCTGGCATCCGAAAAGCTCCTGGCAACGCTGCCGCCGGAGCTGCGCCCGGCCTACGAGCCGCTCTTCGCACCCGGAAACGCGAATACAACAGCACTGATTAAAGCCGCCGACAAGCTTGCAGCTTACATCAAATGCCTGGAAGAGCTTAAAACAGGCAATAACGAATTCAAATCTGCCGCAGCCCAGACGCTGAAAAAGCTTAAAAATATGGACATGCCCGAGGTTGATTACTTCATGGAGCACTTCATTGATGCCTTCGAGCTGACCCTGGATGAACTCAATCTGGATTGAAGAATAAAGGAGAACTCATTATGCGCGCAATCGTTACAGTCATCGGCAAGGACAAGGTCGGCATCGCCGCCGGCGTCTGCACTCTCCTCGCTGAAAACGGCGTTAATATTCTGGATATCAGCCAAACCATCCTGCAGGAATACTTCACAATGATCATGCTTGTGGATACAGCCGGCTGCAATGTATCCTTCGACGAGTTGGGAAAGGCTCTGAAAGTCAGCGGCGAGGAGAAAGCCCTCTCCATCCGCATCCAGCGCGAGGATATCTTCGAAGCAATGCACAGGATCTAAGATGCACCTTAAGGCTTCCCCCGCCGGGGGAAGCTGGCGAGCGCAGCGAGACTGATGAGGGCGACCCCTCGCCCAACTCTCTAATCGTGCCGCCTTCCTCCGCCTGGAGGGATGTTATGTTAACCATATAGGAGGCTCCCATGATACACGTCAACGAAATCCTGCAAACCATTGATATGATCGATCAGCAAAACCTGGATATCCGCACGATCACGATGGGCATATCCCTACGGGACTGCGCCGATCCGGACATAACTGCCTGCTGCCGGAAGATATACGACAAAATCACGCATCTGGCTGCAAACCTTGTGAAGACCGGCAACGATATCGAGGCCGAGTTTGGCATCCCCATCGTCAACAAGCGCATCTCGGTGACGCCGATCGCGCTTGTTGCTGAAAGCTGCGGTTCTGACGATTACTTCCCCATCGCCAAAGCTCTTGACGAAGCGGCGAAAGCCGTCGGCGTCAACTTCATCGGCGGGTACTCAGCGCTGGTGCATAAGGGCTTCACAAAAGGCGACCGGAAGCTCATCGAATCGATCCCCCGCGCGCTGTCGGAGACGGAGCGTGTCTGTGCCAGCGTGAATATCGCCACGACAAAGTCCGGCATCAATATGGACGCTGTGGCGCTTATGGGCCGTGTCATTAAAGAAAGCGCCGAGCGAACAGCGGATGCTGGCGGCATGGCCTGCGCCAAGCTTGTTGTCTTCGCCAACGCCGTGGAGGACAACCCCTTCATGGCGGGCGCCTTTCACGGCGTGGGCGAGCCGGAATGCGTCATCAATGTGGGCGTCAGCGGCCCCGGCGTC
>CAZVLO010000016.1:11439-12626 GCA_964628265.1 uncultured Papillibacter sp. | reverse complement strand
GGGCAAGACCGTGATGGTGGTCCATCATGCCTTGCAGACGATTAAAGGCCAGCCCTTTGATGTTGTCGCCGAGACGATCAAAAAAACGGCGTTCCGGATCACCCGCATGGGTCAGCTGGTGGCCCAGGAGGCTTCCAAACGCCTCAATGTCCCCTTCGGCATCGTCGATCTCTCTCTCGCCCCGACGCCCCACATCGGCGACAGTGTGGCGGATATTCTGGAGGAAATGGGTCTCTCCAGCGTCGGCGCCCACGGCACGACGGCGGCGCTGGCGCTTTTGAATGACGCTGTGAAAAAAGGCGGCGTCATGGCCTCCTCCCATGTAGGCGGCCTCTCCGGCGCGTTCATTCCCGTTTCCGAGGACGCGGGCATGATCAAGGCCGCTCTCTCCGGCAAACTGACACTCGAAAAGCTGGAAGCAATGACCTGCGTTTGCTCCGTGGGTCTCGACATGATCGCGGTTCCGGGTGACACCCCCTTTGAAACGATCTCCGCCATCATCGCCGACGAAGCGGCCATCGGTGTCATCAACAACAAGACCACCGCCGTCCGCATCATTCCCGCCCCCGGGAAAAAGGTCGGAGATATCGTGGACTTCGGCGGCCTTTTGGGCACCGCCCCCATCATGCCGGTAAACCCCTGTGACAGCAGCCTCTTCGTCCAGCGCGGCGGCAGAATACCGGCGCCGATGCACAGTCTGAGGAATTAGAGAAACCGAAGTAAATTGCAGAGGCGGGATGCATATCAGCATCCCGCCTCTCCTGTTCTTATTCGGAATCTTATCTTTTACGCCGCCTGGTCTTGAGCCGGGATAGACGCTAAAATTCTGTCCACCAGGAGCGCCATTGCCCCGCGCGTCGCGTTGGCGTTGGGGTCGAACCGGCCGCCGCCGACGCCGTTGACAAGCTGCGCGCCCTGCAGGGTGCCGATGGCCTGGGTTGCTTCCGCGGACACGCCCTCAAGATCGGTAAACGGCTGGACGGCACTTTGTGTCAGTGCGATATCTTTAAGGTCGACCAGCTTCACGATATAAAGCGCGGCGTCCTTCCGTGTGATGGGTTCGGCCGAGCCGCCCTCCGGGAAGATTGCTGCCACATCCTTGTCAGCCAGCTTAAAGGCGTCGGTGAGGAGCTTGATAAACCCGTCGAGCGAAATGGTGGCGCCCGGACGGAATGTCCCGTCAGGAT
>CAZVLO010000016.1:10732-11391 GCA_964628265.1 uncultured Papillibacter sp. | reverse complement strand
CCTCCTCCGCCCAGTGTCCGGCGACATCTGAAAAGACGGTTTCAACCATCTTGATGCGTCCGGCGACCTCCCGGCTCACCACAATGCCGGAATTAAAGTAATCGGCGACAAGCTCGAATATCGTACCGTGACCCGTCGTATACGCGCGGTTGGGGAAGTATGTCCCGACATTATCCTCTCTGACCGCGCACGTGTATGTAGCGTCCATGTCGAGTTCGGAACCGTCGGCCATGCGGATGCTGATCACGCTGTTGCCCAGATTCGGGTTGAATTCGACTATAATGCCGGATACATGCGTAAACCACGTGTTTTCTTTGGGATACAACTCTGTGGCTAAAACCATAATATCGTAAATTTCCTGGCCGGTAACATTGGCCACGCACAGGTTGACGTTCTCATACAGCGCCTTCTCCATCTGTTCCCTGGTGATATCGCCCGCGGGAATATCGATGCGCAGATACGGCCCCATGACCATGGCGATATCCGTTTTCGCTGCCAGGCGCATGGCGTCGGTCACGACGTTGCCGAAGTTCGTCTCGCGCGTACGGCTGGCCCCGCGCACGCCGTCAAGGTCGACGGGCGTCGTTGCGACAACCTCTGTTATGTAATCGGCCATTTTCGCTTTGACCTCGTCGATAAACGCTTTCACTCCCGCATCC
>CAZVLO010000016.1:5458-10722 GCA_964628265.1 uncultured Papillibacter sp. | reverse complement strand
GGCGTGATCCCGGATTCCGCCTCGTGGTCCTTGATCGGAATAAGCTTCGCCGTCTTGTCCGTCACCAGCCCTGACTTAAACGTCAGCTCGACGACACCAATATACTTACCGTAATCGCCTGCTTCGGCAGTCAGAACACCGCTCTGCACCAGGCCGTTTTCATGTGCTGTATGGCAGTGCCCGTCGACGATCGCCGTCAGCCACGGGCACTTCTCGGCAAGGTATGTACTGCGGATCTCTTCATCCGCGTCCTTGATGCCCAAATGCGTGACCGCGATAAAAACAGTCGCTCCCTCGGCTTGCGCAGCGGCTTTCGCCCGCTCCGCGGAGGTGATGATATTTTCAACGCTTCCCTCTTCAAACGGGGGGTAAGTGATGCCGATAAAAGCGATTTTCGTGCCGCCGAATTCCTTGATGACGTAATCCTTGATCTCCGGGAACGCTTCACGCCATTTGCTGCTGATATTCGCGGCGAGCAAGGGGAATTCTACTTTATCAACGATTTTCTTAAATCTCTCTATCCCCATCATCTGCTCGTGATTGCCGATGGTAAACATGTCATAGCCCGCCATGTTCATGACCGTCGCCACGTCCAGTCCGTCGGTCATGGATGCGAAAGCCGTCCCCTTGAAGGCGTCGCCGGCCGATACCAGCACGACGTTCTTGCCCTCTTTTCGGAGCGCGTCCACATAGCCTTTGGCGTACGGCTCGACGGCGACGTCGGAGTGCACGTCGTTTGTGTGCACAATCGTCACGACCCCGCTATAACCGCTGTCCGCCGCGAGTGCTGTGAAGGATAAAACCATACATAAAGCCAGTGTAAGCACAATGACCACCCTGATTTTCCGCAGCATAATATTCCTCCCCATTTTTTACTTTACTGTATTAATGTGTCACCTGTGTAGATCAATCCCACAGTGTAAAGCAAATATACCATCTACCTCCTTATCTGTCAACAAATGGTGCATGCTCTTGTTTTGCGTTTCCGCGATTTCTCTTATTATGTGTTTTTCCACATATTGAGGGCATCCCCTCTGTGAATTCCGTTGGGGCGATCTGAAGGCGGCAGAACGTCGCCAACGCTCGTCGCACCGACCGGATGGATTACGGTTAAAACACGCGGAACGGGAAAAGCTACATTATCGAAAGCTTATGATAAGACAGGAACTGATATTTCATGAATACTTCCGATCTCATGCTGAAAATCAATAAGGTCAGATATGCCCAGAGAATCTACGCCGCCTTTGATCAGCAGCAGGTAGACGAAATTTTCCGTCAGGCCGCCATGGCCGCCAGCAGCGCCAGGATCGAGCTGGCGAAAATTGCCGCCGAGGAGACGGGTATGGGCATAACGGAGGACAAGGTCATCAAAAACCATTTTGCCTCCGAATATATATATAATAAATACAAGGATGACCTGACCTGCGGCATCGTAGAACGTGATGAAGCCGGCGGCATCCTGAAGATTGCCGAGCCGGTAGGCGTCATCGCGGCGATCATCCCGACGACGAACCCGACGTCGACCACCATCTTCAAATCTCTGATCGCTTTAAAAACGCGCAACGGCATCATCTTCTCTCCGCACCCCAGGGCAAGAAAATCGACCGTCGCAGCCGCACGCATCATTTTGGAAGCGGCTGTGAACACCGGTGCGCCCCGGGACATCATCGACTGGATTGACGCGCCCACCGTCGAGCTGTCACAGTATCTGATGAGGGAATCCGATATGGTTTTGGCAACGGGCGGCCCCTCTCTTGTAAAGGCCGCCTACTCCTCGGGAAAACCGGCAATCGGTGTCGGTCCGGGCAACACGCCGGTGATCATCGACGAGACGGCGGACATCAAAACAGCCGTCAGCTCAGTTCTCTTGTCAAAAACCTTCGACAACGGCGTCATCTGCGCCTCCGAGCAGTCCGTCATTATCATGGAACAGGTCTATGCGGAGACGAAGCGTGAATTTGAAGAACGCGGCGCTTACATTCTCAATCGGGCCGAGGCGGACAAGCTGCGGCGCGTCATGTTCCAAAACAACACCATCACACCGGCCATCGTGGGGCAAAGCGCCTGTAAAATTGCCGCAATGGCTGAAATCAACGCGCCGGAGACGGCTAAGGTTCTGATCGCGGAAGTGACCTCAACAGAGCTTGACGAGCCCTTCGCCCACGAAAAGCTCTCGCCGATCCTGGCAATGTACCGGGCCGGGTCCTTCAGCGCGGCGATTGATACGGCCGCTCGTCTTATAGCGCTTGGCGGTTTCGGGCACACCTCCGTCCTGTATACGGATCAAGCCCGCTCACGGGACAGGATCGATCAGTTTGCCGCCGCCATGAAAACAGGCCGGACGATGATTAATATGCCCGCCTCCCACGGCGCTATCGGGGATATTTATAATTTCAAGCTGCCGCCGTCCCTGACGCTGGGATGCGGTACCTGGGGCGGTAACTCCGTCACCGATAATGTGGGCGTCCGGAATCTGCTGAACATCAAGACAGTGGCCGAAAGGCGGGAGAACATGCTCTGGTTCAGGGTGCCGCAAAGAATCTACTTCAAGTCCGGCTGCCTCTCCACAGCTCTGGAGGAGCTGGCGCAGATGGGCAAAAAGCGGGCGCATATCGTCACCGATACGGTGCTGCGCCGCCTGGGCTATGTCGACCCCATCGTCCTTCAGCTCAGGGAAATGGGCATCGACAGCCGGATCTTCTCCGATGTGGAGCCGGACCCGTCCCTGGACACAGCGGTAAAAGGCGCGCGGGAGATGTCACAGTTCCGGCCGGACGTCATCATCGCCGTCGGCGGCGGCTCACCGATGGACGCCGCAAAAATCATGTGGGTGCTGTACGAGCACCCGGAGGTGCGGTTCGAGGACCTGGCCTTACGCTTTATGGACATCCGGAAGCGTGTCTACCCCTTCCCGAAAACAGGTGAAAAGGCCACGCTTGTCTGCATACCGACAACAGCCGGTACAGGCTCTGAAGTCTCGCCCTTCACTGTCATCACCGACAGCGTCAGGGGGATGAAGTATCCATTGGCCGATTATGAGCTGACGCCCCACATAGCGGTGATCGACGCGCAGCTGATGCTTCATATGCCCCGGGAGCTGACAGCCGCTTCGGGGATTGATGCCCTCACCCACGCTATTGAGGCCTTTGTCTCCGTCCTCGCTTCCGAATATACTAACGGCCCGGCGCTGGAAGCCATTCGTCTGATCTTTAAATACCTGCCGGTGTCGTATGACGGCGGTGCCCAAAACATCAAGGCAAAGGAAAAAATGGCCCATGCGTCGGCCATTGCGGGCATGGCGTTTTCAAACGCCTTTTTGGGACTGTGCCATTCCATGGCCCACAAGCTGGGGTCAATCCACCATATCTCCCACGGGATCGCCAACGCCGTTCTTATTAGCGAGGTCATCCGTTATAACGCCGTCGACAACCCCCGGAAGCAGGCGGCGTTTCCTCAGTATAAGTATCCCGACGCCAAACACCGGTACGCGCAGATCGCCGATTATCTCCGGCTGGGCGGCAAGTCCGACGATGAAAAGGTCACGCTTCTCATCGCAGCGGTGGACAGTTTGAAAAAACGCATCGGCATCCCCGCGACCCTCCGCGATGCCGGTGTATCCCGGGAGAGTTTTTTCGCCACATTGGACGATATGTGCCAATCGGCCTTTGACGACCAGTGCACCGGCACAAACCCCAGATATCCGCTTATCTGCGAGATTAAGCAGCTTTATATCAACGCCTTTGAGGGGACACCCGGCGAACCCGGCGGCCTGTGTGAGGAAATCCTCTGCGGCAAAGCTCCGGAAAAAGAACCCTCCCTGCCGCGCTGACGCTGTTTATCAAACGCCGCCCGGGCTGCCGGGCGGCGTTTGTTACACAACCGAATATTTGCTTATCACCCACATATATTTCTAACGAATTTATGATAACAGGGGGTATTATTTTGGAAGGCAAAAAGGCGGCGGTACTTTTTGAGCATCAGTTCTGGCTTCAGATTATGGGTGATCACGCGCGGTTTATCTTCTTTTCCCTGGCGCCGTCCGAAACAGAGCATATCAGGGAATCACAGCAGTTTATAAACGCCTTTGACCAGTTGCTTCAAACGGCGCGCCAACCTGACAGCGCGGACACCGCCGAACTGAACCGGCAGGCGTATGACAAAACCTATGCGTTTCGCAAATTCAAGCTGCAGCTTCTGTCCTTAACGCTCCATAATAAGTTGAAGATTCATCTTTCATCAACTTTTTTCAACCATATGCTCAACGAGCTGGAGGAGTATCTGCTGACCATCAACAACATGCAGGACGGCAGAAGCCCTCTCTTCCACCCGCTCCATTACAATACCCTGTGGCTGTCCGATGCCGTCGGCCACGCCGCCGGCGTCGCAGCAAACCTGGACGAGGTTGAAAAGGATTTTATCGAGCTTTCCGGGGAATTTGAAAAACAGTTTACGGACCTGTACATAAAAACCCTTGAGGCAAACGGCTATACGAGAACAACCTTGAATGACTTCCCGGCGCTGGACCGCCTGAACCAGCAGGCAAATGTGACTACGCTCCGCTTTAAGGAATTCCTCGAACAGGTGCTGCGCCTTCGGTCGGACGGGACGCTTCTTGGAACCCTGATGCCCCTCATGGCCGACCACATGGCCCGCGAGGAGTGCTACTACCTCACAAAGCTCTCCCAGTCCGCCGAAAACCTCACACCGCCCGAATGCGACCCCGCCAAGCCAAGGGTTGCAGACTGACATATCGTGCCGCATAGCGGCACTATCACAATAGTTGCCGAGGTTTGTCAAAAGCCCCGGATTTACATAAGCAGAAAAGGCGTATATAATCAAATTCAATGTCTCAGTGTCTCTCGAAAGGATGTTCCGATATGAAAGAATTTACGCCTTTTTTACAGGGTCCCGATACGATCGGCAATCAGGTCTTGTGGAAAGCCACAGGCTATTCGGATGATGATATGTCACGGCCTATCATCGGCATCGCCAATTCGTTTTCCGACATGGTGGCCGGGCATACGGGCCTCCGAAAGCTCGCTGAAATGGTCAAATACGGCATTTACAAGGCCGGCGGCACGCCCGCTGAGTTCGGCACCATCGCCTGCTGCGACGGGCTGTCCGATGCCCACGCCGGCGGCAATTATGTCCTGCCCTCCAGAGAAAATATCGCTGACGGCGTTGAAATCATGGCCATGGCCCACCGTCTGGACGGCCTTGTGCTCCTGGGCAGCTGCGACAAAATCGTCCCGGGGATGCTGATG
>CAZVLO010000016.1:0-5448 GCA_964628265.1 uncultured Papillibacter sp. | reverse complement strand
CGTGCCCGGCGGCTGCATGTTGTCAGGGCCGTCCTTCGGCGATCAGCCGTTAACGGACAGCACCACCGTCAGCGAGGCGATGGGGCGGTATCAAACAGGGGAAATTGAACTCGACGACGTGATGCGTATCGGCCATCTCTGCACACCCACCTGCGGGTCCTGCCAGTTCATGGGCACCGCCAACAGCATGTGCTGTTTATCTGAAGCGCTCGGCATGACGCTCACAGGCGGGGCGCTGATCCCGGCAGTCTACAACGAACGCCTGCGCAGCGCTCTTCAAAGCGGCGAAAAGATCGTCGGGCTCGTCGAAAACGGCATCACCGCCCGGCAGATCATGACTCAAAAGTCCCTTGAAAATGCCGTCATGACAATGCTCGCCGTGGGGGGGTCCACCAATACGGTCATCCACAGCTGTGCCATCGCCCACGAGCTGGGTATCGATGCGCAGTTTGTCATGGACGCCTTTGACCGGTTCAGCGGCGTCATTCCGTTGATCGCTAAAATAAACCCCGCGTGGCACAAATATGACGCCGCGGACCTGTACCGGGCCGGCGGCATCCCGGAGGTCATGAAATCAATACGGCCGTTCCTCAACACCGATGTTATGACGGCGACGGGAAAGACCCTTGGCGAAAACCTGGACGGCTTTAAAAACCTCTACCCGGCCAATTCAGATCTGATCCGGCCGCTCAGTAATCCTCACAGCGCGCTGGGGGGTCTCGCGATCATGCGCGGCAACCTGGCCCCCGATACTGCTGTCGCCAAACCGGCTGCCATTCATCCCGACGTGCGCGTTTTTACTGGAAAAGCCATCTGCTTTGACTCCGAGGACGACTGCGTCAAAGCGATTGAAGCCCGCCGGGTCAAACCCGGGCACGTTGTCGTCATACGCTACGAGGGACCGAAGGGCGGCCCCGGTATGCGGGAGCTGTACAAGCCCATGAAGCTGCTCTATGGGCAGGGGCTTGCCCGGTCGGCAGCCATCATCACAGACGGCCGCTTCTCCGGCACCAACAGCGGCTGCTTTGTGGGGCATATCTCACCGGAGGCGGCGGCGGGCGGCCCCATTGCTCTCGTGCGGGACGGTGATGAGATCACCATCGACGTTATATGCAAAACACTGACGCTCCACGTGCCCGATAACGAGCTGAAAGCGCGCCGCGCCGCCTGGCGGTATGCGCCGCGCGCCGGTATCTCGCCCGCTACGCAGCGTCTGTCACCTCTGCCGCCCAGGGCGCCGTTCTGGAGCCGGGACGAGGGAAGGAGGTCATACAATGACAAACGGGCTGATCATGCACCCGAACGACGACGTCGCCGTCGTCACCGCCTCTGTGCCGAAGGGCGATACGGTTACATATATCCGGGACGGCAGGGAAGCGGCTGTTGCGGCACTGGACGATATCCCGTTGTACCATAAAATCGCCCTGCGGCTTATCCCTTTGGGCAACAGCGTTTTAAAATACGGCGAGGTGATCGGCCGCGCGACGGCGGATATCGCCGCGGGCAGCCATGTCCACACCCACAACCTCACCGATCTCATCCCAAAGGCGGGTGAAAAGGAATGACCTTCAAGGGTTACAGGCGGCCGGACGGCCGCATCGGCATCCGAAACCACGTCGTTGTCCTGCCCGGTGTCCTTTGCGCCGAAACAGCCGCACGGAAAATCGCGGCCAAAACGGATACTGTTTTTGTCTATAACCCCAACGGCTGCGGCCAGAGCCGCCGGGACACCGCCGCCACGCTGGACATCCTGTCGGGGCTCATCGCAAACGGCAACGTGTACGGCGCCCTGATTGTAGGTCTGGGCTGCGAATCCATACAGGAGCGCGCTTATCTTGAGGCGGTTAAGGCAAAAACAAGCAAGCCCGTTTACTATATCGGCATTCAGCGATCCGGCGGCATCGCCAGGACGGTTGAAGCCGGTGTCAAAATTATAACAGCGCTGACAGCGGAGGCGGGCGCCTGTACGCGGGAGGATATTGACATCTCGGAGCTCATACTCGGCCTGGAATGCGGCGGCTCGGACCCCACCTCCGGTTTTTCTTCCAACGTCGTCTTAGGGAAGGTCTGTGACCGGCTCATTGACCTGGGCGGCACAGCCGTCCTGAGCGAAACCCCCGAAGCCGTCGGCGCGGAGCATATTTTAAGAGCCCGGGGCCGGACGCCCGAGATCGGGCAGGAAATCTACAACGCCGTTGTCAACTGGGAAAAGGATTGCCTCGAGCGTTCCGGTGAGGACGTGCGGCTGAATAACCCCTCGCCGGGTAACAAGGCCGGCGGTCTGACGACCTTATCTGAAAAATCCCTCGGCTGCATCCACAAGAGCGGGACACGTCCCTTCGACGGGGTTTACGAATACGGCCGTCTGATTGACAGGAAAGGCTTACTCTTTTTAAACGCCACAGCGTATGATGTGGCCAATGTGACGGCGCTGGCCGCCGCCGGCGCGCAGCTTGTCGCCTTCACGACGGGGCTCGGCAATCCCGTTGGGAACCCAATCGTTCCGGTGATCAAAATGACGGGCAATACCGATACGGCTCAACGGCTTTTTGATTTCATCGATTTTGACACCAGCGGCACTGTCAGCGGAGAAAAATCCTTTGACCAGCTCGGAAATGAACTGATGGATTATGTGCTTAAAGTGTGCAGCGGTGAAACCGTCAAAGCCGAGGACAACGGCGCCTGCGAAATTGCCATCAACCAGAATTTCAGCTATGTATAAGCCATGAACAGTCATGTCATCACAACTGCTCCCCGACATTGCGGCCGCCATACATGATGCGGACAACCACAACGGTTTTTTGCGCTTCAACCGGCAGATAAAACACCAGGTAGTTATCAACCGGTAAAACCCGAAGTCCCTTGCTGTGCCATGGTTCTTTTTCGTAGAGACGATGATGCAGCGGCATGAGACTCAATTTTGCCGCTGCGTCCATAATACGCCTTGTTTGGTTTCTTGCGATTCCAGGCTCAAGCAATGAGAACGCGATATATTCATAGATTCCCCGGAGATCATTTTCCGCATGTTCGGAATAGACAACTGTCCAATCGTTCATACGCCATAATCCCGTTGCATCCTGTCCGCGACGCTGTCCGCCGAAGCCGTCTTTCCTGTTGTCAGGTCAGCCAGACCCTTCTCGATTTCCTCGTTGAATTGTTCCTCACTTAGCAATCCGGCGGACAACGGAAGATTTGCCGGGAGCTTCATGTCAAAGGGTAAGCCGCGCTGCAGCACGACCTGACGCAGGAAAATCCCGATCGCACTGGACATGGGGATACCCAGCTGTTCCAACACTTTTTCGGCCTGCTGCTTGATCTCGGGTTCAACGCGGGCAAATATGTTTGATGTTCTTGCCATTATAAAGCACCACCTTTGTATCTATTATATCCAATTGTATTGCGATATGCAATCATATCGCAAATAAATCGCTTTTGGGTAAAGCCGGTATTCAACCGGTTGCTTCCCGGCGCTCTGGGTGATATTCTAAGACAGTGAATACAAGCACTTGGAGACCACTATGGATAAAAAAGTCAGGCTGGCGATTCGCGAGCTGGTCGAATTCATTCTGCGCTCCGGAGATATCGACAGCCGGTATACCCCGAGGGACAGGATGTTCGAGGGCGCGCGGATTCACCGGATGCTGCAGAAAAAGAACAGTGAAAAATACGACAGCTATCAAAGCGAAGTCAGGCTGTCGGCGGAATTCGTCTGTCAAAACGTGACGTTCCTTTTGGAAGGCCGCGCTGACGGTGTTTTTACCGACGGCGAAAACACCGTCATCGACGAAATTAAAACGACATCGCTGCCGCTCCATATGATCGATGATACCAATATGACCCACTGGGCGCAGGCTATGTGCTACGCCTGTATTTATGCGCTGCGGAACGATTTAAGCGGCATATCAATCCGGCTGACATACGCGGATACCAACACATACGAGACAAAGTGCTTTCAGCGGAACTTCACGGCGGACGCTCTCCAAAAATTCCTGTACGGCCTGCTTGAAAAATACGCGGAATGGGCCGACATGACCGCCGACTGGACGGCGCTCCGCAATCAAACAATCAGCGAGACGATATTTCCCTTCCCCAGCTACAGGAAAGGCCAGCGGGAGCTGGCTGTACGCGTTTACAGAACAATAGAAGCCGGTAAAAAACTGTTTGTCCAGGCGCCCACCGGTACAGGCAAAACGATCTCGGCACTCTTTCCCGCCGTCAAAGCCATGGGCCAGGGCAAGACCTCAAAAATTTTCTATCTGACCGCTAAAACCATCACCCGCCAGGTGGCCGAGGAGGCTTTTGAAAACATGCGCCGGAGCGGCCTGCGGATTAAAACCGTCACCCTCACCGCCAAGGATAAAATCTGCCCCAACGACCACAGGGTCTGCCGGCCGGAGGAGTGCCGCTTTGCAAAGGGTTATTTTGACAGGGCCAACGATGCCGTTTACGATGTCGTGACCCACTGCGACAATATCACAAGAGCTGTCATTGAGGAGTATGCGGAAAAACATACGGTCTGCCCCTTTGAGCGGTCACTGGACATTTCTCTCTGGGTAGACTGCGTCATTTGTGATTACAATTATGTTTTCGACCCCCGGGCATACCTCCGCCGCTTCTTTTATGACGGCGGCAGCGACTATGTCTTTCTCATTGACGAAGCCCACAATCTCGTGGACAGATCCCGGGAGATGTTTTCGACTCAGCTGTCCAAAACGCAGTTTTACGAGATCAAAAAGCGGTTTAAGGGTAAAAACAAGGCGCTGGACAAGCTTCTCAGCACCATCAATAAACATATGATTGTGCTTCGAAAGCGCTGTCTGGAACAGGGTTTTCTCGTGACGCCAGACAAGCCGGAGGATTTTATCGGGTTTGTCAATGAATTCACCGCCCTCTGCGAGCTTCTTCTGAAGGAGAACAGTACGCTGGGTGATGACAGCGACTTCCTGCAGCTTTATTTCGATGCCCTGAATTTTGCGCTCATTTATGACCTTTACGACGAGAGGTATGTGACATTTACGGAAGCCTCCCACGGCGACGTTGTGGTTAAGCTCTTCTGTCTGGACCCGTCGTTTCTCCTGGGGGAAGCCTTCAAGCGCGGCGGCTCAGCCGTATTGTACTCCGCCACGCTGACGCCCCTCGCCTATTTCCGTAATATTCTCGGCGGCAGCCCGGAGGACAGCCTGCTGGCTCTGGGCTCCCCCTTCGATACAAAAAATCTCTGTCTTTTGGCCGCCGACCGGATATCGACAAAATTCAGAGCCAGGGAGCAGAGTGTCGACAAAATCGCCCGCCTGATCGCCGCTTTTACGGCGCGCAAAACGGGCAACTATATCGCTTACTTCCCCTCCTATAAGTATATGAGAGACGTCTTCACGCATTTCACCGGGGCTTATCCCCATATCCGCGCCGTGGCGCAGGAATCCTCCCTCTCCGAGGAGGAGCGAGAGC
>CAZVLO010000015.1:43198-43404 GCA_964628265.1 uncultured Papillibacter sp. | reverse complement strand
CCTTTTTATTATCACGTGCATATGTAACTGCTTCCTCGACAAATGCAACCATTTGTGCTACTGGTTCATCAAGAGTAATTCTTCCAGTATCCTCCAGAGACTTATTTTCTGATAGTGATTGAACTGATGTATAGAGCGTTGGATTGGGGACATCTGCTGATGATTGTAATACACAAATGCTCATTAGAATGAGGCCTATCACGTAA
>CAZVLO010000015.1:27126-43095 GCA_964628265.1 uncultured Papillibacter sp. | reverse complement strand
CTTGTTTTATCGCACAATTCTAATTTATCCTCGAGACATTTTTCGCACCAGATACCCATGCTTCTCATAGACATTATTGATTTGAAATGATAATGTATAGGAGATGGAACGTTCGGTATCAGATGACCTGGATGAATCAAAACAAAATGTTTTGACTGATCCACCTTTTTACCTCCCGGAATTTGAAGAATCATACCGGTATATCATCGATGACTATGATGTTCCTCCCCGGGACATTGCAATATTTATCCCCTGTGCTGTTCGAAAACCATGGCATAGACAGCCGCTACACCGGCCCCCACAAAGTGGCGCCCACCATGTCGGCCCGTTACGGAACCGGGGGAAATAACCAGCCACTGATTGCCCAGCCGGATGAGGTTATCTGCATTTCCGGCAACACCATCGACCGGGAACCGGAAAACGGCGGCAACGGGCTCGGCTGTCAGGCGGACATCGCCTATACCCTGACCGGGGCCGACCGCCATGCCGTGTTCAGCCGCCAGCGCAGCGACATATTCCAGGAAAACACCGTGACCGCCACCCAAAGCGCCAGGCAGCACAAGGACGCGACCGATCTTGTGTGCGACGTGGCCGGCCTCGATTGCCGCAACGGAAGTGAAAACGGTGATTTGTGCGGTACCCTGCAGTCCAAAACCACAGGCGGGTACAGCCTGAACAATGTGCATCCGGTTCGCACCGGCAAGCTGATCCGCCGCCTGACCCCGCTGGAATGCGAACGGCTTCAGGGCTACCCGGACGGCTGGACGAATATCCCAGACGCTTCAGACAGCGTGCGGTACAAGGCGCTGGGCAACAGCGTGGCGATCCCCTGCGTGGACTTCGTCCTCCGGGGTATCGCTTATTTTTTGCGCATCATTAAAAATCAAAAGGAGGAAAACAAATCATGGGATGCTGGGGAATAGCAGCGTTCGAGTCCGATGATGGACTGGACGCAGTAGGCTTGATCAGAAAAAAACTGCCGGAGGATGGAAAACTGGAGCTTGGAAAAATCATCGAAGACATGCGGCAGGAAGCCTGGTGTGTACCCGATGTCACAGACCTGCAATCGCACACCGGGCCGATGGCATTGGCTGAAATCCTGACAAAGTTCCTCGACCGGGATATCAGCGATCTGGATTATGACGGGGAATGGGCGGCAAACGATAACAAATTCAGCGCCGTCAAATCTTTCACAGCGACCAAAGAATCCATTCAATGGCTCCGTGATTACCTCGCCGACACTCTCAGTTACAAGAAAGAGGATGCGGAGTTGGGCGCCAAATCCGGTGAAAAATGGGGCGGCTGGTTTGAGGAAGAAAACTGGATCGGCTGGCAGAATCATATGTCTATGCTGGTCAGCCGAATGGATTCGCTTCTTGCAACCCCGGAAAGCCAGATGGAGCTGATCCCGCCCCAGGAGCAGACGAGCGGCCCCGTCATGGGAGGGCAGACCATATGAGCGGTCATCTGGATCAGCCTACCGTCGAGACACGGCTGGCGGCCTATCTGGAATCCGGTGATCTGGAGATGGATATTGACCGGCTCCGCAACGAGTATCGGCAGAACGGCTGGAACATGCCGTCTCGGGAGGAACTCCGTAACGAAGCGATCAAAGAACAGCGGGAATGGCTGGAGAACATGGCGCTCTGTGAAACCGAGGGACATCTGCTTGAGGAAACCGCCGACTGCGAGAACGGGACAAGCGACCTATATTGCAAGCGCTGCGGCTTTTCGCAACACATCCAAAGGTAGGAGGAATCAGTAATGTATTTATACCCTGACAATCTGAAGGCAAAAGCCACCCTGTGGCTGTGGGAGCTGCGGGACATCGGAATCATCGGCGTTGGTCTTTTGATTTCTGTGTTTGCGCTGGCGCAGCTCCAATTCTTGCCGCCCATCGTCATTACGGCGCTCTACGCCTTTTTATCCATCCGATTCGAGGATACCAGCATTCTCGATTTTATCCGGTACGCGTTCGCGTACTTTATCGGGCAGCAGCAGGTCTACCAATGGGCCAAAAGCCGCCGCAACGAAACGTAACATTGTGCTTCGTTTCCACAAGAATCATTGTTGGTGTTGGTAATAGCTATTGCCCTGGCATCGCAATATACTTGGCTTGCAAATCACAGAAAGGAGAAATGCAAAATGGCTGAAATGCGTGGCATCACCGTAAAGGTGCCAGTCGAGCTGCACGAAAAGGTCAAGGCGGAGCAGGAACTGCTGCAGCAGACGATGAATCAGTATATGGAAATGGTACTCGAAGAACACTTTAATCCAAAAAATAATGAGAAAGGCGGAACAGATATGAACAGCAACAACAGAACCCTGGCGTTTCAGGTATCGGAGGAATTCTTCCAGCGGGTAAAGGATTACCTTGCCAAACACCCCAAGCTCAAGCAGAGAGAATTTGTTGTCGGCTTGATCGAGCAGGAACTGGACAGGTTCGAGGCGCAGGAGGCGCAGTCAGAGCAGCCCGAGGACGCTACTGCGGACACCGAGGATACTGCCGGCGAAAGCGGCGCAGAGGAAAGCGATGGCAGCTCCGGGCAGGAGGACGCGGATAGCGAAGCTGCCGAGTAGGAACAGACACAGGCCCCGCGGCAAGCAAGCTGCGGGGCCTGTAAATACGCTTTTGGAAAAATGATATTTATCAGCCGCGGCTCCGCAGAATAAAACTCTGCGGGGCCATATTTATTGGAGGGCAGGTTTCACAAGGCGACTTGCCCATGAAGACAGACACCAACGTACTATATGGAGGATATGCTTTATGAACAGAAAAGAAAAACAGGCGGTGAAGGACAAAGCCTCTACCCGTCTGCTTTTAGGCATCATCGGAATTACCGATTATTATCTGGTGACCGGCCATGGAAAGCTGGTTTATTTCATGATAAAGCCGACGAATATCAGCGTGCTTTCGGATACCAGCGTCGGCGCGAGAATTTACGCTTTAATGAATGTGCTCAAGGGCATCGCGGAGATTGAAATTTCATGCTTGAACTCGCGGGAAAACTTTGAGGATAACAAGAGCTTTCTGCGTCTGCGAATGGATGTCGAGCAGAATCCCACAATTCGAAAGCTGCTGCAGATGGACACGGCAAATCTGGACCGAATGCAGGTTCAGATGGCAACGGCACGGGAATTCCTCATCGTCATCCGTCTGCGTAATGAAAAGGAGTCTGATATTCTCTCGTATCTGTCCAATATCGAAAAAAGCCTGAAAGATCAGGGCTTCATCGCACGGCGGGCAAACGAAACGGACATCAAGCGGCTGCTGGGCGTATACTATGAGCAAAACGTCACGACCGAACAATATGAGGATTACGACGGCGAAAGGTGGATAATCCTCGGCGAGTGACCGCAAAGAAAAACTGGCGCCATGATCATACACCTCCCACATACAATCATCAGAGGTCGGCTAACCGGGGTCTAACGAAGCGCAAAGCAATATTCCGGCAACGCATAATTCGGAAAAACCACTCATGTACACACCTCTCTAACGACATCTTTCGATTCGCTATATGCCTTATACTTCAAATTGAAACAAGCGGAAAGAAATAGTTATGAATTTCAGCCCATAAAGGAGCATTTTGTGATGCTGCGGTATGCGATTAGGTTGCTTCTTTACAAAAAACAGGATATAATAAATTATGCGGAAGGAGGCGACGACGCTTATGAATACTGATAATTCGGAAATTAGAGCAATTGCAGAAACAATACGGAAGACCGTGGATTGTGAAAAAATTTATCTTTTCGGCTCCTACGCCTACGGCCAGCCGCACAAAGACAGCGATCTGGATTTTTACGTCGTTCTGCCGGACGATTCCATTCTTCGCCCCATTGAGGCGATGCGCATCATTCATCAGAATCTGAGCGGTGTTGATCGGACGCTGCCGGTTGATATTATGGCCGCGCGCCGTACCCGCTTTGAAGAAATGAGCACCCTCCCGACCATGGAACGCAAAATCGCCAGAGAGGGGGTTGTTCTGTATGAACGGGACGGAATTAGTCAGAGAATGGTTTGAAATTGCCTCAACAGATTTGCGGACAGCGAAGCATCTGTATGAAACCATGTACCCCAAGCCCTTTGAAATCATTTGCTACCACTGCCAGCAGGCAGCCGAAAAAGCCTTGAAGGGCTATTTGGTTGACCAGGGCATAGACCCGGAACGAATTCATGATCTTTCAAAACTTTGCGAGAAGTGCGTGAGTTGTGATCCTGCGTTTAACTCCATATGCGATGCCTGCAGCAAACTAACCTCTTATGCCACAACCGCCCGGTATCCAGGTCATACGGAAATTGAGGAACAGGATGTGGTATTGGCGCTGAAAGATGCGGATCAGATTTACACATACTGCCGCGATCTAATTCCCACGATGCGCCAAGCCGAACAGGGACCGCAGCTCTCGATGTAGCATTATAAAACCGCATACTGGTACAATGCCCACTGAACAAATCAGTGGGCATTAGTTATTTTTAAAACAACGGCCGACAAGAGGGGTACTGGCCGCTGCACTGGATTTCCGCTGATATTCCTCCTGCCGGCGAATAAAGCAGGAGGGTGAATCCATGAAAGAAAACAGGAAAAGAACAGGCTCGTTCACCGATGAGGATGCCAAAATCAAGGATTTCCTCGACATGATCGCGCCGGGCATCATCAAATTCCAGACTGACCATTTTATTTGCGGCAACACTTACCGCTGTGTATGGGCCTTGCGGGAATATCCCACCTCAACCGATGAGCAGGCGATCCTGCGGCACCTCGGCGAAAAGGACGGCATCACCCTGCGCATCTATACCCGGCAGGTCACGGCGGCGGAGGAAAAGCAAATCATCCACAACGCCGCCAACAAAAACCGGATGAGCCGGAACAGCACAACGGACCTCCAGCAGACCGTCACTGCGGAAAGCAACCTGCAGGATGTGGCGACCATCGTGGCACAGATGCACCGAAACCGTGAACCGCTCCTTCACTGCGCCGTGTATATTGAGCTGACCGCACACGATCCGGACAACCTGAAGCTACTCCAGACCGAAGTGCTGACCGAGCTGGTGCGCTCGAAGCTCAATGTGGACCGGCTTCTGCTCCGCCAGCGGGAGGGCTTTATGGCGGTCGGCCCGGCAGGATACAACATTTTCGGCAGCCAGTTCGAGCGTGTACTGCCGGCCAGCTCCGCCGCAAATCTGTACCCCTTCAACTACTCCGGTAAAACCGACGCCCACGGCTTCTACCTCGGACGGGATAAATTCGGCAGTAATATCATCGCGGATTTCGACCAGCGCGACGACGACAAGACTAACGCCAATATCCTCATCCTCGGCAACAGCGGCCAGGGTAAAAGCTATCTCCTGAAGCTAATCCTCTGCAACATCCTCGAATCGGGAAAAAACGTGATTTGTCTCGATCCCGAGCATGAATATGTCGACCTTGCTGAAAATCTCGGCGGCTGCTTCGTTGATCTCATGAGCGGTCAGTATATGATCAATCCGCTGGAGCCCAAGAGCTGGGACGAGGGCGGCAGCTCCAACGACAGGGACGCACCGCAGACCTTCCGGCAACGGACTAAGCTCAGCCAGCATATATCCTTCCTGAAAGACTTTTTCCGCTGCTACAAAGATTTTGCCGACCGCCACATTGACGTGATCGAAATTATGCTGAGCAAGCTCTATGAAAAATGGAACATCAGCGACCATACAGATTTCACCAGGCTGTCGGCGGAGCAGTATCCCATCCTCTCCGACCTGTACACACTGATCGAGGACGAGTACCAACACTATGACAGAGAAAAACACCAGCTCTATCCACAGGAGCTTCTGCAGGAAATCCTGCTGGGGCTCCACTCGATGTGCCAGGGCGCCGAGAGCAAATTCTTCAACGGACACACCAACGTGACCTCCGACCGCTTCATTGTGTTCGGCGTCAAGGGACTACTGCAGGCCAGCCGGAACGTCAAAAACGCCCTGCTGTTCAATGTGCTCTCCTTCATGAGCGACAAGCTTCTCACCGAGGGCAACACCGCCGCCTCCATTGACGAGTTGTATCTTTTCCTGACGAACCTGACGGCGATAGAGTACATCCGTAATTTCATGAAGCGCGTTCGCAAAAAGGAGTCCTCGGTTATCCTGGCCTCGCAGAATCTCGAAGATTTCAATATTGAGGGCATCCGTGAGTTGACAAAGCCGCTGTTTTCTATCCCTACCCACGCATTCCTGTTCAACGCCGGCAATATCGACAAGCAGTTTTATATCGATTCCCTGCAGCTTGAAGAATCCGAATACAACCTGATCCGCTTCCCCCAGCGAGGCGTGTGCCTGTATAAATGCGGCAACGAGCGATACAATCTTGCCGTCCACGCCCCGGCGTATAAGGAGAAGCTGTTCGGAAAGGCGGGCGGCCGATGAATATCGTGGGATATGGTGGCGGGACAAACTCGACAGCTATGCTGATCGGCCTCTACCACAGAGGCATCCCCGTCGATCTGATTCTGTTTTCGGACACGGGCGGCGAGCAGCCGCACACTTACGAGTTCCTGCCCATTATGAGCAAATGGCTGTCGGAGCATGGAATGCCCGAGATCACAAAGGTGGAATACACCGACCAGTACGGTGACCGCCTGACACTGGAGAACGAGTGCCTCCGCTCCGGTACCCTGCCGGCCATCGCCTACGGGTATAAAAAATGCTCCCTGAAGCATAAGGTGGGCCCGCAGGATAAATTCTGCAACCATCACCAGCCCTGCCTGGACGTATGGACAAATGGAGAGCGCGTCACCAAATTCATCGGCTTCGACGCCGGCGAGGAACAGCGGCGTGATCACGCCATTGCCTATGACATCGTGGACAAGAAATATAAAAAGGAATATCCACTCATCGATTGGGGCTGGTACCGTGAGGACTGTATCGCCGCAATCGAGCAGGAGGGCTTGCCGCTGCCCGGCAAGTCCTCCTGCTTCTTCTGCCCCAGCATGAAGCGCCATGAAATCCGCACCCTGTACCCTCAGCACCGCGACCTGTACGACCGAGCTGTCGCCATAGAAAACGCTGCCAAACCCAACCTCATCACCGTCAAGGGCCTCGGACTGGTCGTGGCAGGACTTCGTGGAGGCCGACAAAAATCAGACCGCCATGTGCTGGATGTTCCCCGAGCATGATATGCCCTGCGGCTGCTACGACGGCGATTGATTTGGCTCCGCTCCGTCAGGTGTCTCCACATCATACAGCTCCGCGAACGCCTGTATGAGAATGCCGTCCTGCTTTGCGGAGATTGAGACATCTTTATATTTCATAAGTAAGAACGCAAGCAGCAAGCGAGAATGGGATGAGTCCAGGTCTGTGTGGATGAGATGATCAAAGTACATCTCAATGATGCCCGTGCCACCAGCTTCGGCCCGAATGGTGATAACACCTTCATGGATCGCCGTGTATCTTCGCATCTGCTCCGCGACGGACAGAAAGTCCTCGTATTTTTCCCTGTTCGGAAGTCTTTTGTGAGAAGCCGTATACGCCTCATACTTTTTAATAAATTTCTGAAAGGACAGATTTGTCTCTTTCTCATCCGCGGCGAGCTCCTCCGGCGTCCTCGACACCAACTTCGCCTGAATCTCGTCCAGCAACTGCTTTTCCGCGCTATGATAATCAAACATCCTGAAAAACATGCTCATACCTCCCGGAGCATTCCGGCTCGGCGAGATTCCAGACCAGCAGCTCCCTTTGTTGGGCGTATGCCACCGTGTACGCAGTACCGCCCCGGCTCTCCGTCAGGTAACAGATACACTGCCTGCTGTGGTCGATCAGGTGCCGGTTCCGTTCATGCATACACCCCTTGTGGTAGGCGTCCGAGATATAGACCACCTTGTCGGCGGCGGCCCTGATCTCCTCATAGACCGCGATTGCCCCGGCAGGCCAGCCCCGCGTCTGATCACGGCACGGCAATACCAGGATCAGCTTGATCTCGGGATATCGCTTGCGCAGCTCCAGCACGACCTGGGAAGCCAGGGTATCAAATCCCATCGCTCCTCCGGCTCCAAAATACAGCACCCCGTGCCGGATGAGCCGCTCCACGGCATCGTACAGCCGCGTCCTGATCTCTGGTATTTCCCCCACGGGCAAGTTCCGATGCCCGGTAAAACAACACGTTTTTAACCTTCGATCCATCTTGTCACCTCAAATCACCGATATTATCGGATGAATTTATAACTTATAAGTACACACAATAGTATAGTACCACTGCAATCGGTAATTCAAGCGGTAAAGCGACCAATTGTAGTAGTGTATGCTGTGAATTGCGGAGGTGTAACAGGATGGATGAACAATTTATTCGTCAGCGGATGACGGAGCTGCGCCTGAAAAAAGGTGTGTCGGAATACAAAATGAGTACCGACATGGCGAAAAGCAAGGGATATATTCAAAGCATTTCCTCAGGCCGATCCATGCCGTCGATCTCAGAATTTCTGTATATGTGCGAGTATTTGGGCGTGACGCCGGGAGAATTCTTCGACACGGAGATGAGCAACCCCGCCCTGATCCATAATGCCGTTGGAATCATGAAAGCGATGAGCGACGAGGATCTAAAGGCGGTCATAGCATTATTATCCCGCTTCAAAAGCGAACATTCCTGACAAAAGACGCGGTACGGGACCGCGTCTTTCCTTTCAGCCGGGCGCTGCCGGAGGACTTTCCTCCCACGGCGCCCGGCTTTAATATACACCCATCCAATTGAAAGGAAGTGAAATTCATGGCAGACCCCGCAACCATCGGGCTTGCGGTAAAGGCGGCGGTAACGGCCCTGTCGGACGAACGTCTCCGAAAAACCATCGGTTGGATCATCGCCGCCATCCTCTCACCCCTTATCCTGATCGTTGTGCTGATCTGCGGACTGCTGTCGGGCGGCGCGGATCACAACAACGCCGCCGTGGATCTATGCTACTATGGCGGCACGATCTCAGACTCCGTGCCGGAGGAATACCGGCAGTACATTGAGGATATGCAAGCCAGCTTCGCCTCGATTGACTCCAGCATCGCGTCCGTCAGCGCCATGACGGAAAACGGCAGCGGCCTTGACTCCCACCGGGTCAAGGCCATTTTTTATGCCCTGTTCTTCGGGACTGAAAACCTGTCAGATATTGATACCGACAAATTCGTGGATTGCTTCGTCACCTACGAGGAACACACTGATACCTGGACCGACGAAGACGGCACAGAGCACACGGAAACCTACACGGTGGCCGTGCCCATCGCGTCGCTGGATACGATCTACGCCAATATCTCCTCGGCAATGGGCGTGGAGATCACCTCCGACGATCAGGAAAACGCCGACTCCATCTACAGCCGAACCAGCAGCGGCGGCGATACCTTCTCCGGCAGCTACGAGAGCGGCGGAGAGCAGAGCATTGAGCTGGACGTTTCCACGTTTGTGGACCTGACGGAGAAAAACAACCTTGACCTTGTCACTTACGCGATCAACGCATGGGAATCCGGCTGGGGTTACGTTTGGGGCACTTACGGCTCCGTCCTCACTGAATCGCTCTTCGAGAGCAAGCTGGCGCAGTACCCGGACGGCGTCGGAAGCTATGAGGATTTCATTCGGGAGAACTGGCTGGGCGGACGCACCACAGACTGCGTCGGATTGATCAAGGGATATGGCTGGCTCAATCCCGATACGCTCACCATCGACTATGGCACAAACGGGATGCCGGATGTGGGCGCCGACCAGATGTACAACAACGCGACGGTCAAGGGCGATATCTCCACCATGCCGGACATTCCTGGGCTGGCGGTCTGGCACAAGGGGCATATCGGCGTTTATATCGGCAACGGCGAGGTGATCGAGGCCATGGGCACCAAGTACGGCGTGGTCAAAACCCAGCTTGCTGACCGCAGCTTCACGGCATGGCTGGAGATACCGTATATCAGCTATATCACCGACTCTGGCGAATAGCCAAAAGGAAAATAATTCAGAAAAAAACAAGGAGGAAAACGCTATGATCAAACTCGGAATCGACAACGGAAACTACAACACAAAATCTTCGGATGGAATGCTCTACGCCTCCGGTTACACCGCAAGCGACCGGGAATTCATCACGCCGGAGATGCAGCTTTATTATGATGGCAGGTATTACGCCATCGGGGAGCGCCGTCTGCGCTTCCAGCAGGATAAGACCGCAGAGCCGGACACCTTCATTCTGACCCTGCCAGCCATCGCCGCTGCCATGTGCAAGGCCGGGGTCAACAATGCGGAGATCATCCTCGGCGTCGGCCTGCCTATAGACAGCTACGGCACACGGAAAGACGCGTTCCGCGAATATTTTCTGCGGGATGATCTCGCGTTCCAGTTTGAGGGCAGGCCCTACCGCTGCCGGATTGCGGACTGCAAGGTGTTTGCCCAAGGGCACGCCGCGCTGTGCCGCTATTACACTCGGCTGAAAGAATACCGGAGCATCACGCTGGTGGACATCGGCGGCTACACCGTGGATATTCTCACGGTCCATGATTTCCGACTGGAACGGTCAAGCTGTGCCAGCCTGCGAATGGGAACCATCACCCTCTATAGCCGCATTCAGGACATGCTCCGCAAGAGTGATATTCTACTCTCGGACGAGCTCGTCACCGACGCCATCCGCGGGAGAATTGAGCACGCCGACAGTGCGACGATCCGGGCTGTGACGGAGCAGGCCCTGGCCGATTACCGCAAGGAGCTTCTCAACGCCCTGCGGGAACGCGGCCTGGACCTTCGGCTCCCCACGGTGTTCGCGGGCGGAGGCGCGGAGCTGTTGGAATCCCGGCTGCGCGGCGGAGACGTCAATACGGTGGCGATTCTAAACCGCTTTGCCAACGCGGACGGTTACCGGCTCCTTCTGGGGTAAGCCCATGAGAAAGAGGTATTATCTGTCATTTAATATGGACGATCCGCGGCACCGGACGGCTGACGCTTTAGTCAAGGCACAGGGCAGCCGCCAGCGTACCGACTTTGTGGTAACCAGCATTCTAACAGCAAATCAGGCCAATGCCATGGAACAGATAGTACGTCAGGCGGTCAGGGACGAGCTCAGAAATCACAGTATGCCTCCGCTTTTGCCCGAAGCGGAGGTAAAACTGAGCGATCTGCCGGACAGCCTCGTCCATGCGATGGAAGAATTATAAACCAATCGGGATATGCTTTCCCTCCGCAATCGTAACAGAAAACACCAGAAGGTATACCCTGTTGGCTCGGCCCCAGGCAGGGAAAGCCGGGGCTCATCACCTTTTTTCTTTCTGATTTTCGCGCCGCGAGGCCGAAAAATCTATTTCAGGAGGTTCATATGGGAGATACATCAATCGAGCTATGGCTCAATAAGTACAAATTCGAGGCGCTGGAGCAATGCCTCACGCAAAGCGGCTCCAGCACCGAAACTGTTATGCAGGCGAAGCTGTCGGAGCTTTATCTCCAGACGGTGCCAGAGCAGGAACGCGCCGAAATTGACCTCAGAATCGAGGCCGAACGCCTCACCCATGAACAGTATGCGAGGGAAAACCGGAGATTTTCCGTTTACCGCGTCGCCGAGGCCGGCGCCGAGCGTTTCTTCGAATCCGATTATGCCATGGATTTTATGCAGACGGCTTGGCAGCTCCGAAAATACCTTCGCGGCGACTTTGAAAATCAGCCGGAGAGCTTCACCGCCATATTTACCGACGCGATTCTCATCGACGCGGAGCAGTTCGACGCGCATGCCGAAGCATGGATAGACGGCAACCGGAACATCTGCGGTGTGTTTGATATCGACCTTGACAGGCAGCGGCTAACTGCCGTTGATCGCGTAGCCGGGCGGCAGGCCTACTCCCTGAAGGACGTCAGCACGGCGGTATACCACGCTTACCGCTCCGACTACCGTTCCTTCCGGGAACGCTGGAGCCTGTTTCAAGAGCATCTTGCCGGTAAGGAGATCACGAATCAAGTCCCCACGATGAGCATGGAGATGTGAGGCATGGCTTATCAATAAGAACGATAAGGGCACATTTTTATTGGTAATTGCCAGCTTTCACAGCACAAGTTTGTTGGGGCTGGTGATAGCTTTTCGAAAAAGAACATGCCATTGTGTTGGCAAGGCACATTTCCCATTAAAAATCAGGAGGAAGTCATTATGAGCAAATCGGTCAATACACTTGAAGGAACGGAACTGATTGAGAAACTGGCACTGGAGGCTGTCGACCTATTTTATTTAGGCGGCGAACCTGACAACCCCGATTCCGAACAGTTGGAAACGGCCATTAAACTGGTTGCCGAAGCATGGAACCTGCCGCAGGAGGCCACCGACAAATCACTGGAAGCCATTTCCGCCGTGCGTGAAGCAACACGCTGCGAGAAGAACGGCGAAGAAGCGCCTCCGATCCCGCAGGAGAAAAGGCTCATTCCACAGGAAAGAATTTTGGAGAGCAATGGCGGCGGCGAAATCATGGCCGTAATATGGGGACTTTTTGAAACCTCCACCCGGCTCGATACTCAGGAGAAGCGGGAACGGCTCATGGCAAGTGCCCAGTTCATGTCGGACTACCTCGGCATGGATGAATGGATTGCTCCCGCGCTCCGCCGTGCCGCGAAGTAGCCGGTACAACCCGCCCCAAGCCAGTCAGCCCGGATAATTCCGGGCTGATTTTCGTTATTGCCCCAACAAGCCACACAGCGTCATATATGACGATCAGAACTGGAGGTGAAACATGGACCGTTCATTCGAAGACACTCGCCGGAGGGCAGATGACAGCCTCAGTGACATGGAACGCCGGCGCGCCCGCTTGCTACGAAACCACGAAAACTATATGAAGCACGGGGCGGTGAACGCGGCGGCTGAGCTGATGGCACGGATCGAAGCCCTTGAAAACGAGATTAAGTTTGAGGAACACATGTACCGGATGACCTTTTATTGACCAGCCCTTCCCGGATGCCGCTTGCCGCCCTGTGTGCCCTTTTGCGGGACGGGGTGGCATCCGTGCCCGCCAACGACCTAAACAAGCAACATGGCGCGGCTGTGCGCCGAACTCACGGGAGCGACGCAAGTGAGCTGACCCGCAAAATTGGCGTGAAAACCTGCGTCGAAAACACAGCAGGATAAAGCGAGGTGCGGTAACCCGCACCTCGCGGTCACAACGGCCGGCAGTGCCGGCCGTTTTTCACGGGGATTGCACGTTTTTTCCCCGGCTTACTACGCAGACCCCAAGGTGCTGTAATTGGCGGTTTTGGCTGTCACAGGTGCTGTGAACCACAAAAAGTCAAGCCTGATAAGCATTTTCGAGGTGCTGTGGCAGATGCTGTCCAACAATTTTTTGAGGAGGAACAACAATATGAAAGACAACAGCAATGAGCTCAAAAAGAGAGTCGTAGCCTGGCTCCATCCCGAGATGATCGAAAACATGGAAACTCTTATGCAGGCCAACAACATGAAGAACCACACGGAGTTTGTGACCCAAGCTGTCGATTTTTATATTGGGTTCCTGAACAGCCAGTCAAGTACGACCTATCTGTCAAAGAATCTGCTAAACGCGATCAAGGGTACGCTGCAGGTCACGGAGAACCGTCTGGCAAGTAACCTCTTCCGGCTCACGGTGGAGATGAGCATGATGATGCATCTGCTGGCAACCACGCTGGATATCACAGACGAGGAACTGAGGCGGCTCCGCGGCCGCTGCGTCGAGGATGTGAAAAGGACCAAGGGAAAAATTAGGCTGGACGATGCGATAGAATTTCAGAGCAGACCGGATGATGAAGACGAAGATGATCGTTAATGGCAAGAATCATTCTAAAATGGCCTTACCTAAAGGGCGGCAGCGCGAAAACTGCCGCCCACCTTGACTACCTCGTCAAGTATATCGCTACCCGCGAGGGCGTGGAGATGATCAAAAACGGCCGTGAGCTCTGGCACGCCACCAGGAAGCAGCAGACCCTTGTCAATGAAATCCTTCGGGAATTCCCCGGCAGTCAGGAGCTGTTTGAGTATGAGGATTACCTCGCAAATCCAAACCGGGAGAACGCCTCGGAGTTTATCACCATTGCGCTGGAGCAGCATCTGCACACAATCGGCGGCAATGAAAAGTATCTGGATTACATCGCCAACCGCCCTCGCGTCGAGAAGTTCGAAAGTCACGGCCTGTTCAATGGCGGCGACGAGCCTCTCGTCCTTGCCCACGTCGCGGAGGAAGTATCCGCACACACCGGAAACGTATGGACGCCCATCATTTCCCTGCGGCGGGAGGATGCCGCGCGGCTTGGCTATGATAACGCCCACGCATGGAAAGCCATGCTCTCCTCCAAGGCGCTGGAGTTTGCCGAGAACCTGAAAATCCAGCCAGACCATCTGAGATGGTACGCCGCGTACCACAACGAATCGCACCATCCCCATGTGCATATGATCTGCTACAGCACCAATCCCAGGGAGGGATATCTGACCCGAGACGGCATCCGTAAGATGAAATCCTCACTGGCTCAGGACATCTTCCAGCAGGAACTCCGTCCGCTGTACGAGGAAAAATCCCAGCGCAGGGATGAGTTGCGGGAGCAGGCGGCAAAAACCATGCAGGCGCTCATTCGGGAAATGAAAAACGGCATCCTGCAGAACGACCGGATGGAGCAGCTCATGACGCATCTTTCGGATCGTCTGCAGAATACCTCCGGGAAAAAGCAGTACGGGTACCTCCGCCCCGAGCTGAGAAACGTGGTGGATCAGATCGTGGACGAGCTGGCGCAGGACAGCCGGGTATCGGAAGCCTACCGCCAGTGGTGGGAAACCAGGGGTAAAATCGAAGCTGTCTACACGGAAAAGCCGTCCAACCCGCTGCCGCTCTCCCAATGCCCGGACTTCAAGCCGATTCGGAACATGGTCATTCAGGAGGCTATGAATATCGGTAACGGGACCATTACTTTCGAGGAACCGGCCTCTGTGGACGCGATTTCCCAGGAGCCGGAGCCAGACGATCCCGCTCCGCCCGAAGTGAACCCCGAGGATGGTGCCGATGCTCCGCTGCCGCAGGACGATGCCGACTCGAAGCCTGACCAGCCTGTCCCGGAACTTCCGAAAAAGCGCGGAGGCCACGGCTCCAATTCACCCCGAGGACGCGGCAAATCCCCATACCCCGATTGGTGGACGGACGAATATAAGCAGGCAAAGCATTATTTATACGGCGACGAGGACAATGGCATCTCTCGGGATTTTGACGAGGCCAGCGACCTGTTCCTCTCCGAAGCGGAAAACGGCAACCCCCTCGCCATGTACGACCTCGGGCGGATGTGTGCGGACGGTCTCGGCAGCGAGGCCGACGCTGAGGAAGCGCAGCGGTGGTACGCCGAAGCCCTCGACGGCTTCCAGACCGCGGAGAATCAAAAGCCTTGGAAGTATACCGAGTACCGCATCGGCAAAATGTATGCCGCGGGGCTCGGAACGGAGCAGGACTATGATCAGGCGGCAGACTGGCTGAGCCTGTCGGCAGACCAAAAATATAAATACGCGCAGTATTCCCTGGGCGGTTTGTATTACCACGGCAAGGGCGTGGAGCAGAACCGTGAATTTGCCTTTGCCCTCTATACTTCCGCGGCAGACCAGCACTTCCCATACGCCAGCTTCGAGCTCGGAAAAATGCTGCGGGACGGCGTCGGCTGCGAAAAGGACAGCGCCGAGTCTGGCCGCCGCTTCAAGGAAGCCTTTCTTGGCTTTGCCGATCTGGAAAAGCAGAGCCACGACGATAAGCTCCAGTACCGGCTCGGCTGGATGCTGGCAAACGGGATCGGCACGGAAAAGGACGTCGTTCGGGCAAAAGCGTATTTGGAGCAGTCCGCAGGCGTGGGAAATCCCTTCGCCTGCTTTTTGCTTGCCAAGCTGATCCTGACCGAGGCAGCGCCCAGCCAGGAGGATATAGAGAAGTCGCTCCGGTATCTCCAGCAGGCGGTGGAGGCGGATAACTCTTACGCCGCGTATTTTCTCGGCAAGCTGTATCAGGTTGGGCGTCATGTC
>CAZVLO010000015.1:4001-27112 GCA_964628265.1 uncultured Papillibacter sp. | reverse complement strand
GCTGAATTTTGCGGCAGATAAGAAAAACCAGTATGCAGAGTATACCCTCGGCGTTCTTTACCTCAAGGGAAAGGATGTCCCCAAGGACGTCTGCAAGGCGATTGAATTCCTGAAACGGGCAGCCGGCCAGGGAAACCAGTTCGCGCAATACCGGTCGGGCAAGCTGTATCTCACCGACGAGGATGTGCCAAAAGACATTGAAGCTGCGCTGCAATATCTGAATGCCGCCGCCGAGCAGGGCAACCAGTACGCGCAGTACACACTCGGCAAACTGTATCTGATGGGCAAGGAGGCGCCGCGGGACAAGGAAGCCGCCGCCCGATGGTTCAAAATGTCAGCGGAGCAGGGTAATGTTTACGCGCAATTTTTCCTCGATCATTTGGATCAGTTTAAAGACCCAGCCGTTACCCTGTCCGTCTCAAGGCTCCTGCATCACCTGAGCCGCGTTTTCTCAGACCGAACACCGCCCATCAGACCGCCCGGACTGAGGATCGACAGCAAACGACGGCTCAAGCTGGAGCAGAAGAAACGCGCCGCAGGTCACGCCAGAGGCGATCACGAAACCGAAATGACACAAACAATGACGCATTACTGAAGCGCCAGCTTCTCATTGTGAGGCTGGTGCTTTTACATTTGAACAGGAGGTGTTTTCATGGGCGTCTACGTCCATTTTACCGATGAGCAAAAATACCGAGCCAACAACGTTGATCTTGCGGATTTCTTGCATCGGCAGGGTGAGAAGCTGATACCCAGCGGTCGGGACAAGAGGCTTGCCTCTGATCACAGCATCACCGTCCGCGGAAACCAGTGGTATGATCATTCCGCCGAGCAAGGCGGCTATGCCATCGACTTCGTGCGGCAGTTTTATGCATTGACCTATCCCGAGGCGGTAACCAAGCTGTTGGGCGGCGAACAAGGACAGGTTTACGACTCAGCCGACCAGGATAAACCGGAACCGAGGAAGCCGTTCGCCTTGCCGAACGCGAGTCCAGATATACGCCGCGTTTATGCCTATCTGGTAAAAACACGGCTTTTGAGCCGCGACGTTGTCAGTTTCTTTGCAAAACAGAAGCTCATCTATGAGAGCTGTGAAGAATCCAGAGACAGGACTAAGGAATACCACAACGCCGTTTTTGTGGGGCTGGACGAAAACAGCGTCCCGAGGCACGCCCACAAGCGCGGCCTCTATACCGAGGGTAAGGCGTTCCGCGGCAACGTGGACGGCTGCGACCCCGCCTACAGCTTTCACTATGCCGGGATCGACAATCGCCTCTATGTGTTCGAGGCACCCATCGACCTTCTCTCGTACATTACCCTGCATCCCCAGGACTGGCAGAAACACAGCTATGTGGCCCTCTGTGGGGTTTCCGAGTACGCCATGCTGAAAATGCTGGAGCTGAACCCAACCCTTGACCGCGTCGTGCTGTGCCTGGACCATGACGAAGCGGGTATCGAAGCGTCGGAAAAATACCGGGAACTGCTCACGGGAATGAATATCCGATGCGAAAGAGAGCTGTCGGAGTACAAGGACTGGAACGAGGATATCAAGGCACAGCGCGGCCTGACGGCCATCCCCGCCGAGGAACATCCCCAGCACCGCCTGCGGGATACCTTCTGCGCAGAGCTTGTGCGGATGACGCCGGACGCGAAAGCCGACTGCTCCGCGAACGGCCTCTCCGCGCTTTGGTTTAGAGCCCGCGACCATCTGCATTGGGGACGCTTTTCCGAATCGGAGGACTGTCTGTTGGAGCTGCTCAGCCGATCCATGGCCGCCGCCGCGAGAGAATACCTGCAGATGGATCACGGCTTGGATCTTGCCGCTGTGCAGACCCGGCTACGGGACGGTTTCAAGACCTATGAAAACCGCGGGCAGCTCAAGACGCGGCTGGACTTGCTGGGCACTGAAATTATGTCTCTGCGTGGATTTGACCGGGTACTGACCGCCGCGGACAAGGAAAAGCTTGCTCAGCGATATGAAAGCGTCGGTGCCCACTGCCTCAAGGCCGCGATCCTGCTGGAGCAGCATGTCCAGAAGCAGGAGCTGAAGCAGTGCCTGACCATGAAAATGAATTAAAAAAACAGGCAGGGACATCCACGTTGGCTGTCCCTGCCTTACTTGTCATCAACGGGATTGCATGTACTATGTTTCTTCCGAATCACCGGAAGCTGCTTTACCTTTTTGCCAACGGTCACACGCCGCAGGGCAAACACCATGTCCGGGGTGCGCTGAAAAAAGCCGATGTCCTTTTCCAGCTCATCCCGCATTTGCAATGCTGAAGACCAATAAACTGCTGCTTCATTTTTCTGCCGCAGTTGATGCAAACACGATTACTGTTTCCCATAAAAAGCCTCGTTAGTCTTTTTTGTTTTCCTCTGCGGACACTTCCTCCAGTATTTCAGAACACAGGGTGACGCATTCATTGCAAATCGCCTCGTGCGGTCCGGCAATCATACGCTCCACCTCCTGCTGGCTTTTGCCACAGAAACTGCATCGCATATCCTCGCCATGATCTGTGTGACGGTCATCGTCATATTTTTTGATGCGTTCAATCTGCCGTTTTAGAGGCTTTATATCCTGTAAAAGCGACCAAACGCAATCATAATGCAGCACGCAGTTCTGGTCGAAGTATTCCGCCTCCAGCCAGGAGAAGGATTTGAGGGTCATCTTGTAACGGTTCTCTAACGTATACGAGCCGGCTTTTTTCATGGTGCGCTGTAAAAGAATAAATTTCAGCAACAGCGAATCCCGAACCGGCTCGTTTTCCAAGAGAGCCTCAAAGCTATTGATGCTATGCTCACGCACAATCTTTTGTATTGCTGCTATTTGCTTTGAAAGCTGTTCATACAGAAACAGATGATAATCCAATTTGCTTTCCAAAAACTCACTGTCCATTTTCAGCCTCCACGATAACGTCTTTTAATTTTATTTTATCATAAAGAAATCTGAAGCGAAAGGAGCCAGTCCATGAATGAGCAAGTTTATATTCTCATTGCCGCAGGTGCGATTATGTTTGCCGTAATTGGCGGTTTATCCCTACTGGCACATTACTACACCTTAAACGGCATCAAGTCCCGCACGGTGGGCGACGGCCAGCACGGAACGGCACGCTTTGCGAACAAGCGGGAGATCAAGAGGACATATAAGCATATCCTGTTCAAACCGGAGCTGTGGCGTAAAGGCAAGAGCTGTCCCGCCGTCACGGACCAGGGCATCATCCTCGGCTGCAGCGGCAAAAAGAACGAGCTCACCGCACTGGTGGACACAGACGACATCCACTGCCTGATGATCGGCGCGTCCGGCGTCGGCAAGACGGCGTTTTTCCTGTACCCCAACCTCGAATATGCCTGCGCCTCTGGGATGAGCTTTCTGACAACCGATACCAAGGGCGATCTTTTCCGCAACTACGGAGCCATTGCCCGCAACCATTACGGCTATCAGGTGGCCGTGATCGACCTGCGTAATCCCACCCGGTCGGACGGCAACAATCTGCTGCACCTGGTCAACACCTACATGGACATATACCGCGCCGACAATAAAAATCTTTCGGCAAAAGCCAAGGCGGAAAAGTACGCCAAGATTATTTCCAAAACCCTCATCAACGCCAGCGATGAGAACTTCGGTCAAAACCAGTCTTTCTATGACGCTGCCGAGGGCTTGCTCACGGCGGTCATTTTATTAGTGGCCGAATACCTGCCGCCCACGGAGATAGACGGGAAAAAGGTGGATTGCCGTCATATCGTCAGCGTGTTCAAGCTGGTGCAGGATCTGATGGCGCCAGGACGCGGCGGCAAAAGCCAGTTCCAGCTTCTTATGGATAAGCTGCCCCCCAACCATAAGGCCCGGTGGTTCGCCGGCGCCGCCCTCAACTCCGCGGAACAGGCCATGGCGTCCGTCCTCTCCACCATACTCTCCCGGCTCAACGCTTTCCTCGACAGTGAGATGGAGCAGATTCTCTGCTTCGACACGGCTATCGACGCAGAGAAGTTCTGCAACGAAAAGTCCGCTCTGTTTATCATCCTGCCCGAGGAAGACCTGACGAAGTATTTCATGGTGAGCCTCATGATCCAGCAGCTCTACCGGGAAATCCTCGCTGTGGCCGATGAAAACGGCGGCAAGCTCAAAAACCGCGTCATGTTCTTTTGCGACGAGTTGGGAACGCTTCCCGCCATCCAGTCGCTGGAGCTGATTTTTTCAGCCTCAAGATCGCGCCGTCTCACCATGGTACCGATCATCCAGAGCCTCGGACAGCTCCAGAAGAACTACGGCAAGGAGGGTGCGGAGATCATCGTGGACAACTGCCAGGACACCATCTTCGGCGGCTTCGCGCCCAACAGCCAGACTGCCGAGGTGCTCTCCAAGGCTCTGGGCAGCCGCACCGTTATGAGCGGCAGCGTCAGCCGCGGCAAGAACGATCCCAGCCAGTCCCTGCAGATGATGGAGCGGCCTTTGATGACACCGGACGAGCTGAAATCACTCCCCAAAGGGAGCTTCGTTGTGATGAAAACCGGCACACACCCGGTCAGAACCCGGCTCCGGCTGTTTCTCGATTGGGGCATCACCTTCGGAAAGCCCATGACCATGGATGAAAAATCCCAGCGTGAGGTGAACTATGCTGACAAACAGACATTGGAGGAAAACATCGTCCGCCAGCACTTCTCCTGCCACGTCGTGGAGGATGGCTCTGAGAGAGTACCATCGGAGAAACGATACTCGGATAAACGGGCGAAGGAGAATCCGCCCGTGGGAGAGCCCCCGGCAGAAAAGCCACCGGAAAGCAAGGATGGCACAGGTGCCCTGCACACGCCCGTGGCCGAACCTCGGGAGCACGCGGCATACCGCCGGACCGATCTCAAAACTTAATACAAGGAGGCGTTTTCATGAGCTATTTCAAATCAATTTACGCCGCCCCGCCCGATGAGCTGCCTCACCGGGCCAGGGCTGTCTATATGTACCTCAAGGACCGCGCCGGCAAGGGAACAGACTGCTGGCCGGCGGTAAACACCATAGCCGCCGACATGCAGCTATCCCGAAGCACTGTCAAGCGCGCCCTGCACGACCTTGTCCGATTTGGACTCATTGAGAAGGAAGCACGGTACCGGGAGAACGGAAGCCACACCTCCAACCGGCTGATTCTGAAAGAAGATTAACCGTCAAAAAAGCATAAACTTCCGCCAGGAAACCAGTATATCCGGTACCGCACCCCGTTACTCGGACAATCAAAAATGAACCGGTCTAAAAGCTGATTAAAGGTTCAAAAAAGTGTCAATAATAAGTTCACTTTGCTTTGTAATCAGGATAGGGCAACGCTGGAGAGCGACCTGAGCGGGTTACAAGGATTCAAAGCTAAGAGGCCGGGGCGGCGCAGATGCTGCTCCGGTTTTGCTTTGTGTCCGGGTTTAGCTTTGAAATGCAATGCGTTAAACTCCGGAGTCTGGGGCGGCGCCCCAGTGTTAATCGTTTGGATGAGCGTCAAACCATTCACGGCGTACTTCGTAAGGGGTTTTACCAATCAGTTGTATTCGATTGTAATTGTAATAATTTATAAAATCTTCGGTTAGCGTCCTTGCTGCTGCGATTGTTTTCGGCTTTTCGATATGGATGCACTCTGCCTTAAATATTGAAAAGAAATTCTCTGCCAAGGCATTGTCACCAGGGCTGGCAGGTTTGGACATCGAAGGAGTCAGATCGTTTTCTTTCGTGTCATCTCGGTATCCGAAGGAACGGTACTGACCACCGCCGTCGCTGTGTAAAATGACTTTATGCTTGGGCTTTTCGGAGCTTAACGCCGCATGAATTGTTTCACTGACAAGGGCATATTCCTGCCGTGTTGCCATTTTATGCGCTACCACATAATTGTCAAATAAATCACGGATCGCCGATAAAAACAGCACGCCTTCTGGTGTGATGATATACGAAATATCCGTTACCCACTTGCTGTTCGGCTCGTCGACCCGAAAATTTCGGTTTAAAAGATTTGTATAAATCAAATCCCCGTTCGGCTTGAATTTATAGACGCTTTTCCGTCGAAGAACCGAGAGCAGATTGTATTTATTCATTACGCGCAAAACCCGCTTGTGGTTGATGTTAACGCCTTTTTCACGTTCAAGCCAGAGCTTTACCCGCCGATACCCGTATCTTCGTTTATGGGCTGTATGACATTCGTTGATTAATTCCACCAGTTCAGCGTCTTCTGCCGGAGTCTCGTCACGGCTTCTCCAACTGTAATAGCCGCTGCGGGACACACGGTAAAAGTCACACATGCTTTTTACGCTGTATTTCTCTTCAAACCGTCGGATGACGCGGTAAATTAAGTTTGCTCGTGCCTCCTCGCGTCCGCTAAGAGAAAATTTCTAAGCAGTTCCACCTCCATTTCGAGCTTCGCAATACGCTTGTCCAGGATAGCGTCAGGAGATTTCTCGTGGGGCTTGTATGACTTTTGCAGCTTAATATCTTCGGCTGACACAGGGGGAGCACCGTTTGCAGCTTTAAATCTGCGACACCATGTCTTAATCGTTTCATAGGGGATGCCCATTTGTTCGCTGATTTGACCGTAAGTCCAACCGCCTAAAAAGTGCGCGTTTACTGCTTTCTCTCGTTGCTCAATTGACCACATAATAACCCTCCATTCGCATCGATAGGATTATTATGCCCTTTTTTAGGTTCATTTATGTCTGTCTGTTCATCAGGGGGCGGTCATTTTCATGTGTCCGAAATTCAGGGAGCAGAACCTCCTCAAGCTGAACCCAGGATGAGTTCATGGTGAACCTCCAAGGAATTTCTCACTATAAGGATTTTTATCACAGAAAAAGAACAAAATATTAGAGTGATATAGCATATAAACGAGTATGCTATTGCACGCTATCGCAAAACGAATAAAGCAAGTAAAATCATAGTAACAGTTTTTGTATCGTATTATCTACAGTGGGAGGTGGTTCAATGGATCGCAAAGCATTGGGCAAACGCTTGTCAGCAGCGCGCAAGGAAGCCGGATATACCACCGACAGGCTGGCGCAGGAATGCGACGTGGGCGCCGTATACATCAGGCAAATCGAGGCAGGGAGATATCAGCCAAGCATGAATACGCTGATCAAGCTCGGGGATACCCTTCACCGTTCTCTTGATTATTTCGTGCAGGACAGTGTAGAATGGAACGAGTTAAATACTCTGACGGGAATCGCTGAGAAATGCAGGAACTTAACGCCGGATCAGCTCAAAATGGTGGAGCGTATGATCGAGGCAATGTATGAAACGAAAAGCGAATAAAAATAAGTGGAAATAGAAGAACCTCACCAGAGGCTCTTCTATTTTTTATCATGTCTGTATTTGTAGGTTTTCCTCTTGCTAAAAGTAGCGTTATAGAGTATGGTTATATATGCTATTACACTACATTTTAGAATTGAGGGATTATACATGACTACAAAGGAGAAAGCAACACTCTTGGGGCAAGCCGGTAAGCTCTATACCCTGGGACGTAAGGTGGAAAAATGCAGAGATAAGCTACGCCGATTGGTTGAAAGAAAGGTTCCTTATGATTCTCCGCTGATGAAAGCAGCCCTCGATGAATTTGATGCCGCGGACAGCGAATGGAAGCGTCTGGAACAGGAACATTTGAGATACAGGGCAAAGTTTGGGAACAGAGAAAATATCTCTTGACCAAAGAAAGAAAATTATGCGCTCCGGGATTTTATACGGACTTAAAGAGGATCGTGGTGAAATATGCAGCGCTTTATGTTACACTGTAAATATGTTTTAAATACTTACGAACGGAATGTAGTTTGTGCTTTAAGTGTATCGATGAGTGTTTTAAAAAAAGCATTATATAAAGCATTGCGTTTTAAAGATTATGAGCATACAACTCAGGAAGGAGCGCGTCCCGTGGAAAGGCTCATATTTCATGTTGATGTAAACAGCGCGTTTCTTTCATGGGAGGCCGCGCGTCGGGTCGGAAACGGCGAAAAAGACATTCGCCTGATTCCGTCCGCTATCGGCGGCGACAGGGACAAGCGAACCGGCGTGATTCTCGCAAAATCAATTCCCGCGAAGAAACTCAATATTACAACCGGTGAGCCGGTTGCAATGGCACTTCGGAAATGCCCTGATCTTTTCCTTGCCAAGCCGGATTTCCAACTCTATGAGAAGTGTTCAAAGGCATTTATGAATATATGCCGGGACTATGCCCCCGCTGTTGAAAAGTATTCGATTGACGAGTGCTTTCTTGATATGAGCGGCACAAAGCATATCTATCCTGATCAGGTCGCGCTTGCACATGAGATAAAAGACAAAATCCGGGATACGCTCGGGTTTACCGTTAATATCGGAATCGGGGACAACAAACTGCTGGCGAAGATGGCAAGCGACTTTGAGAAGCCGGACAAGGTTCACACGCTGTTTTCGGATGAAATAGAAGCAAAGCTCTGGCCGCTTCCTGTCCGGGGCCTCTTTTCAGTTGGCCGCGCTACGGCGGAACGTTTGGAGAAAGCGTATATCGCCACTATCGGCAATCTTGCTAAAGCTGACCTTCAACGGGTTCAGAAATTGGTCGGCGTGAAACTCGGCCAGCAGATTCACGACTATGCTAACGGAATGGACAATTCTCCCGTTCTTTCAGAAGCCGAGGACGCAAAGGGATATAGCATCTCAACCACCCTTGAGGATGATGTAAAAACAACGGAGGCTGCGCATAAGGTGCTGTTTGCCCTTGCCGACAGCGTTTCCTCCCGTATGCGAACCGACGGAGCGAAGGCTTACTGCGTCGCCGTGACAATACGCGGCAACGATTTCAAAAATAAATCTCATCAAAAGAAGCTGACGGTTCCGACAGACATCACCTCTGAGATTTTTGAGATTTCGAAAACGCTGTTTGCCGAGCTGTGGGAGAAGCATACGCCTTTACGGCTGCTGAGCATAGCTCTTACCGATGTGTCAAAGGACGGTTACGAGCAGGCAACTCTTTTCCCCGACGAAGAAAGAGAACGGGCGCAGAAGATGGATAAAGCCATTGACAGCATCCGAAGCAAATTCGGCATGGATGCGATAGCGCGAGGCCCTGCCGTCCAGTCCGTTGAGGTCGGCAAGAAGTATAAGGCGCAGATGGAAAACAAAAACAAACCGGAAAAATAGTTGCTATCTGATTTCGATAAATTTCAGGACGCAAACGGACACTACTGCTTACTGCAAAGGCATGGCGGAAGGGGCGGCTGCATGGAGGACATTGTATTTGAAATGGATTATGAGAAATCGCATAAGCGTAGAGCGGCAGAAGATGAATCCTCAACATCTGCCGCAATCTTTGATCGAGCTATCAATGGCAGCTTTTTGAAAGCGTATTATGATGCAATGGAAGCAACACCAAAAATCATCGTTCCGGAAGATAAAGAGAACTATGAATACCTTCTTGCCAAATGCGATGAAATGGCAAAGCACTGGGGCGGTAAAATACGTGGTATCGTTGATTATCAAAAATGGGATGCGCATATTTATCTGACACTCCCGTTTGCGGAGTTCGGGTGTGATGAAGAACTTGAACTCTTAAAAGAAATCGCAGAGAAGTCACATTCCGTCACATTCTCTGCGACAAAAGACGGCAAGGTTGAACTCAATATTTTTATCTATTATTTTGAAGAGATTGCCGATAAAAGAGCGATGCTTGAGGAAGAAATTCTGAAAGATGATGAATTGGTGGCGTTGCTTGAAAAGCACAGTGAGGAAACGAATGAATACAATGCGGCAGTGATACATTGGTTTATCGAATACGCAGTAAAAAAAGCAGGAAAAAGCCGTGAAGAATTATCTCCAAGCATCATGGAAGAAGTATTGTCTGATCCCGATGGTTTTTTTCAAAAAATTGAAGAACTCAAGAGACAATGCGATAACGAAAATGACGGGTGATATGGTATTTGATATGGAATTTCGCAGGCAACTGCTATTGGAAATGTGAGCATATTATAGAGATTCACATACCCATTATTATGCGTGTCGTGAGCTAAATGAAAATGCTGGAACTCAGTTTGATCCAGCAATTGTGAAGTGATAAAGTGAATAACCTGTCAGGTCAGCCAGCTCCAGTGCCGTAATTCTCTCACCCAAATGATCGTCAATGAATTGAATGCAAAGCTCCATCGCGGCGCGATAGCTCATCATCCGTTTCACCGCCTTTTATCAAAGTATAGCAGAGGCATGGAGCACTGTCTTTTCCTGGGTCGCTGAATATAGATGCATTACTTCCATATGTTTGGTGCATTAAACTGTTGATAATCTACTCATTGCTCGTACTGTCAACAAGCATGTATAGTATACAGAAACAATTATAATTCAGGAAGATGTTGACAGCCTGATTTTTTTGTGATACCGTGAGCTTATAAAAAGTGAATATCATTTTCAAGTGTCCCCTTGGGCGTGTGGCCTTTGGGGAAGGATAGGGAATCGGGTGTGAATCCCGAGCGGAACCGCCGCTGTGTGCGCCGAGGCCGCGCTCGTCGACTAAAGTCGGTCACTGGGAAACTGGGAAGGCAGAGCGTGCGCCGCAGGAGAAATCTATGTAAGCGCGAGTCAGAAGACCTGCTTTGAAATTACTTTATTTGCCGGTAGGCGGATAGGGTTTGTTTAGGTGCACAGGAATACGGCTGTGGCAATCTTTTTGGATTGTCACAGCCGTTTTTGTTTTTCCAAACAGAAGCCAATGATAGTTTATTGATCATGGAAACGGAAGTGAAAATATGAGCGCTCAGGAGCCGGAAAAGCGGCTGTTATTGAATGATCAGGAACAGCATCTGATACAGATGATTCGCGACATAAAATATGGCGAGTTACATATTTTCATTGCCGACGGCAAGCCGGTAAGGGCTGAGGAAATTAAAAAAAGTGTAAAGCTCTAATCGAGATCCGACTGAGCATATCCTATGTCTGAGCAGAATCCAAATTCGGATAAAGAAGTTATTTTAAACAAACAGGACGAGCGGCTGATTCGCATCATTCGTGAATTGAAGAGCGGCGAACTGCGTATCATCGTCGCCAAGGGAATGCCGGTACGCGCGGAAGAAATCAAGAGAGATGTCGCGTTGTAGGTGTGACTGCCCTGAAAAGAGGACAAGCCGGATGTGAGAAAACCCGCGGCGTTTCCACATTATTAATCAGAGCTTGAGGGTTCTGAACCGGCGCCAGGCTCGGTTTGTAGCGGTCAAAAACTGTCAATCCGGCGGCTTTACATGAACGGCAAAGGTTTGGCGGATGGCTGCGGTTCCTGCCACCCGACCGAATGCTTGAGGTTAATTATTCCGCAGAAGACATGAAGTGTCTTTCATTGGTAGTTAATCGTATACGAACCTTCTAAGATTCATAGAAAGGGTGATTCCAATGGGTAGGCTCATGTAGCCCGCGCAGCAGACTTGAAATTAAACAAGATAAAAATATTAAGGAGGGCAAAAAATGCAAACAAGTGTGAAAAAATACGGCGTAAAAAAGGCACTGGCATTGCTCATGATGCTGGCTATGGTGCTCATGCTTTTCCCAATGAGCGCATTGGCTGTAGACACAATCAGCATAGCAACCGGCGAACCTGTGACGATCAACTGGTCCGGCACGTCTGGTAGTGTTGACCGTGTGGACTCCAGCTCCAGCTATTATCCGAGCAGCTTTGTACTTTATATTGACGGCGACTTTACGTATACGGCCACAACCGGACTGACACTGACATATTCCTACTCTACGGATGGCGGCGATGCCTATGTTGTGGCGCTGCCCAGCACTACCTCCACGCTTGCCATTACGCTCGACAGCACCACGTATACGCTCAGCATGCTGGCCCCCAACGCCGCATCCAGCGGCACCAGCCCCAATACATTGAACGGCTATCTGCCCGTTGGGCAGTACGCTTCAGGAAGCGGATGGGGCAGCATTTTCTCCAACGGTACCAACCTCACCGGTACTACCTCTAAAATAACCAGCGGATACGGCAGCACCGGCGTGTCCCTCGGCGCCTGCGGCGGCTATACACAGTTCCAGTTTACAAGCGCTGTCGGCAACACCTCCACAAACCCCTACGGCGTTGACTTCATCGTCTACGGCAACGCCTTTTCAGGAAACCCGGAGGCGGGCGCTGTCATGGTATCCTCCGACGGCACGAACTGGTACCAGCTGGCAGGTTCCCTTTACTATGACACCGCTAAAACTCTAAAAAATGTTGATATCTCCTACAAGAAAGTGACGACGACGGACTCCACCTTCACATCAACAGGCATTTGGTACAAGATTGTTGACTCCTCTAATACGACCATTACCGATTGGACTCTGTTCAAGGCCAATACGGCATGGTGGCCCGAGTATACGGATGAGGGGTATGATGACGTTTACAACATCAGCAGTAAGGTCAACAACGTATCCTGGGATACGACCAACAATATCATCACCTACAGCGACGTTAATCTCACCGTCGACTCCGACACCACAAATGACTATCAGTTCGGCTATGCGGACGTTCATATCAACGGCAGCAGCTACGGCACAGCGGCCAACCCGTATGCCGTAACGAACACCAGCACCGGCGGCGACGGGTTTGACATCTCATGGGCGGTCAACTCAAGCGGCGAGCCCGTATCCCTCTCTTCCATCAGCTACGTCCGTGTGTACACCACCGCCGGGCTGAGTTCCTCCAACATCGAAGTTCTCGCGACGCCGGGTATCTTCGGTGAGACCTCCACAGAGGTCTGCGGGATCTACACAGCAACGGGCACCGGAACAGGCAGCACGACCACCACCCCGACGGTGACGGTCGGCGGAACCGCAGTCACGCCGGGGATCACGTCGGCTACGACCGTCAATATTACGGCGGACACGGCTACAACCGTCAGCGCGGCGTCCTCCGGTAACACGGTGTTTGTCAACACCGCATCCGGCACCGGCAGCGCAAGTTTGAGCTTCACGCTGGGCGAGGGCGAGGAGCAGATCGTGCGCATCATCGCGAAGGACAGCACCACAGGTCTTCCGTACATAGGATACCTTAAGCTTATCGGCGCGTAATTTCACTAACCATAGCGTGGGGAGAAATATTCTTTCCACGCTATGGTGGCCTTTTTGAGAGGGGAAATAAATATTGAAAAAATTATTATCAATACTTTTGTCCGTCGTTATCGTTTTGGGAATACTGACACCCGCAGCAGCAGCCGGGAGTGAGGATTATATTCCCATTATCCAATACACAGTTGGAGAAAATACATATTCGGCGGAGCTAACGAGTATCGGAACCTATTCACCGGTCAGCAGCTATGCTAACAGTGCGCTGTATCTGGCTTCCTTGCCTTATGGCGCGACAATAACAAGCTATTCAATCACCGGCACCGGATATTCGGTAACAAATGTATTTTATGGAACCAATACACTGGCAACAACGAGCGATTTAATAAGTAGTTACTATTTGAACGGAGCCCAATTCATCGGAACAAATCTTGGCACTTCAACGCTTTATTATAAATATGTTGTGGCAAAACTGGATGATTCTTCTACTACAATATCAAAAATTCCAACAGCCACAGACCTTGAGGGCTATTGTGTCAGATTTACTATAAAGAATAGCAGTGGTACGGCAATTACAGCACCCGCCGTTATTATTCAGATCTCAACCTCCGAACCGACGGATTCGGTCAGCACAACGGAGTTAAGCGCGCAGGTCGACAGAGTAACCGGTGACAACGCGTCGAATTTCTACCAGTCAGATGATCGCTGGAACGGCACGGACAGCAGCACAGATGGTTTCTGGTCGGACATGCTGCCGATTCTGACGACTGCTCAAAGCTATATTTCCACGCCTCCGGCGTCACAGACGACGGTTGACACCGTGACAGCCAACCTTACCGCCGCCATTGACGCACTCATCTCCACATCCAACGTGAACGCCACGGAACTCTATGAGACGATACAGACGGCAGCCGCGAAAACCGAAAGCCTGTACACCGTTGAGTCCTGGGCTGCGCTTGAATCGGCGATTTCAGCCGCCTGGGATACGCTGGACTCACTGTATTACCAGACGGGCGACACGATTCCGGATGGAAAATCAGTCGGCGACCCGACGGATATCAACGACTCGTCAAATGATACGACGACAGCCGCGCTGGTCTCTGCCGAGGCTGCCATAACAACCGCCGTTGATAACCTTCTCCTATCAAGCCAGTACGAAGAGGCGGAAGATACGATTGAAGCGACACATGCGGTTCTGCCGGAACTCATCTCGCTTATTGAAGGCTCAAATCTGTCTGAGGACGACTATACGGCGGAAAGCTGGTCGTCCCTCCAGACTGCACTGACTGCGGCCGCCGGATACACCGTGCCCAAGCTGACGGGGTATTACGCTGACAAAACGACGGCAAGCAGCTACGCCGATGCGTTTTCCAAACTCTATACGGCATACTACTGGGGGCTTACGCCCACGGATGATATAACCGTCACCCTCCGCAGCATGGACCCCAATTCCGCGCGTGCCGGAAAAACAACGGCCGTTGCCGGTTATTCCGGTAACATGACGCTGTCCGGCGACTATTCGCTGGGCGCGGCGCTGACGAAAGCCGGGATTACTGTTGGCAGCAACAGCGCCAAGGTATACATAAACGGTGTTTTCGTGGATGGCAGATATGTCAGCGATTCCAATGAAGCGGCAGAATACGGCGCTATGACCGACATCCTGCTTCATCCCGGCGACAATGTCACCGTCGTATGGAACGTTGTACCTGAATCAGAACAATCCCCGAGAGTTGAATACATTCAGGCGTCATTTTCACAATACGTGGACAGTCTTAAGGTTGCCCAATTCAGCGAAACGGATGGGCTGGAGGCTGAGGCGGGCAAGGCATTCACGCTGACCGTGGAGGAAGCCGCCGCCGCGCTTGGCGATTACCCAAGCGACTACGCGGCGGCCGACAACATGACGCTCTATATCAGCGCCATATCCGATGATGGCACAGGCAATATGACCACGACCACAAAGCTCCAGGCTGACGGCGAGGATATTGTGACGGACTCAAACGGCCAGGCCCAGCTCACCATCTACGCGGAGGGCTGGTACCTGATCGCGGCTTATGACCTTGAGGACGATACGCTGGGCGATCAGCCGCAGTACGGCGATCTGACCGTCACAAACGGGACCTACCACTCGGTCAACAGCGGCGCGGCGATATGGGTGCACGTGACGGACTCGTCCGATCCCGCGTCGGTCAAGGCTGAATTGAAAACGGCATTGGACGAAGTATACGCGGCATATGACAAGAGCTACTTCCGCGAAGCCGACTGGGAGAGCATTGACAGCGCTTACAATACCGCCGTATCGGGTATAACCGATGCCGACACCATTGCCGCCGCGTACAGCGCTCAGCAGACGGGAATCGTGGCCATCAAGGAAATCCAGGACAGCATGCTCAGCGACAACACGGCGCGGCTTTCAGCGTTCCGTGACCGCCTGAACCGCCTTCCGGACGATTCGAGCCTTTTGACGCAGAGCGTCCAGTACCTCGTCACATCGCTCATTGAATGCTACAACGCCATGAGCGACTATCAGTTGGGGCAGATGACGACTGCGGAGCTGAATAAATATGAGCAGATCGTCGCGGCAAATGCCGCCGGTCTGCCGGACGCCGTATCTTACAGCCTAAGCCTCGCGGTCGAGGCGGACAGCGATACCTCCGCCGCGGCAATTGCGGACATGCTCGGGTACTTGCAGGATAACAACACAAACAAGGATAACCCGAACAGCCAGGACATTGCCACGCTTTCAGGCAACGCAGACCTTTGGAAAATCAATCAGTTCTATACGTATGCGCGCTCAGCCGCCGGATCTATGTCCGACGAAACGCTCGGCGTAACGGCTGCGAATCCGGACAGCGAGGTCAATCTGGCGTATGACGTCGGTTTTTATGCCTACAGCCTCGTGCGCGACGATTCGGACAACACCATTTCCGGCGACGGCTGGACGATTTCAGACGACGACTTTACCCTCAGCGATTACCTTTCTTCGGACGATTCATACGATTACTACGACGTGCTGACAAATATGACCGTCAAAATCGACGGTGTGGCATACGAAATCAAAAGCATTGCCTTTACGGGCATTGACAGCGGCGACGTGACGTATGACCGTTCCGAGCTGATAGACAAAACAACGTATCAAGGCAAGTCGGCGGATAATGTCAATGTTTATTTTGAGGATTCCGTACTCAGCTTCATTATGCCCTATAGCGACGTTACCGTAACCTTCACCTGGGGTCCTGTCACTTCGGATACGGAGCTGCTGGAGGCTAAAGACGCGGCCAAGTCGGCGATCGAAACGGCATATGCCGCGTACGATCTGACAAAGTACGATGATTCCGGCAAAGCGGCGCTGCTTCTGGCGAAGGAGACCGGAATCACCGCAGTTGATGCCGCTACGACGGCCGATGGCGTAACCTCCGCACGCAGAACCGCGCTGGCAGCTATGGCGTCTGTCTCAAAAGCCGATAGCGGCACTGGTTCGGAAACGTCAGACCTCCCGGATTTCGGCTCGGTCATCGGACAGGTCTATATCACCGTTGAAAATAACACATTCTCCGGCGGCGATTTCACGGGGACGCTGCTGAGCGGGTGGTATGACCTGTGCGAGGAGGACACCATGATGACGGCTGTCCTCAAGGCGCTGGCCCTGAACGGTTACGGATGGACAGGTACAGGCGGGTCGGACGGTAATGTCGATGACTACACCATTTCATATCTGGCATCCATCACACAGGGTTCAAAGTCGCTGGCCGAGTTTGACGGAGAATCGGGTTCAGGCTGGATGGGAATGCTCAACGACTGGTTTGTCAACGAGGGCTTTAACCAATCGACCTCGGCAGGATGGGATCTGGAAAACGGAGATCAAATCGACATCGTTTATACCCAAAACCTGGGCGCTGACGTGGGCAGCGACTGGAGCAGTTCGGATACCTCCCTTGACGCGCTCACCTTCAGCTCGGGTACGCTGATGCCGAACTTCACATCTGATACAGCATCCTACGGTCTCATATTAAACAGCGCCTCGGCAAACCTGACGGTAACGCCGACGGCAGCCAACAAAAACTATCTTGTTAAGACATTTCTGAACAAATACAATACCGACTCTGCTTACTACAAGCGTACCGAGACCATACCGGTCAAGGCCGGAGATACGCTTTACATCGGGTGCGGCGATTATTCCTGGCCGTCCATGAACAAGCAGAGCTCAGACGCAATTTCCTACACCGGTACGAAGTATACCATTAAGGTTTACAGCAGCATGGCGGGCTTTGCCTCGGATTTGATAGCCGCACTGCCTGCTGTATCGAAAATCACATTGTCCACCTATACGAGCTATCAGGACGAGATTGAATATGCGCGTTCGGTCTATGGCGGATTAACAACATCTCAGAAAACAGAGATCACCAATCTTTCCATCCTTACCGCCGCTGAAGAGAAGCTGGAGTTCTACGAGGAAATCGCTAATGTCAAAGCGCTTCTGTCGGCAATCCCAAAATCCTCGACGATCACAACATCCAATATGAAGACCATCGCTGCGCAGGTGCTGGCCGCCGAAGCGGCGTACGAAGCGCTTTCTGACGAACAAAAGCTCTATATCACAGTCGCCGTTGTTACAAACTACAATGCGGCCATTACGAAGCTGACTGAACTCGGCGCTTTCACGGAGAATACCGCCCCGTCAACCATCACCGGCAGCGACGAAGAAAAGGAGAAATCCGGCAGCGCTGTGACGCTTACCCCAACAGTCACCGCTTCAAACGGCACTGCGGCCGTCACCTTAAGTTCCTCCGACCTCACCGACGCCATTACCGAGGCTGCGGAAAACAGCAGTACCTCTATCGTCATTACACCTGATATCACCGGGACCGCCACAAAAGTCACGGTTACGCTGCCGAAGACTTCCGTGTCTTCCATCGCCTCGGAAACGGATGCCAACCTGACGGTGGATACGCCCGTCGGCAGCGTGACAATACCAAACGACGCGCTTTCCTCGATCGCCTCGCAGGCATCGGGAAGCACCGTGACGATCAGCCTGGATACAGTCGAGACATCATCTCTCTCAGAAGCTCAGCAGGCAGCCGTCGGCGGCAACACGGTCTACGACATCTCCGTATTAAGTGGCGGCAGCAATATTTCCAGCTTTGGCGGAAGCAGCATAACCATTTCCCTGCCCTATACGCTTGCAAACGGGGAATCCGCCGACGGTGTTGTTGTCTGGTACCTGAACGACGCCGGTGAGCTTGAGCAGATGACCTGTACATATGACAATACGACAGGCCTCGCTACGTTCACAACGGCGCACCTGTCCTACTATCTTGTGGGCTATGATGCGTCAGCAGTCTGGACAAACCCATTTACCGACGTTTCGGAAAGCGACTGGTTCTATGACGCTGTTAAGTATGTTTCCGAGAACAGCCTGATGAGCGGAACGACGACCACTACCTTTGCACCTAATAACAACATGACGCGCGCAATGCTCGTTACCGTTCTGTACAGGCTTGACGGTCAGCCATCCGTTACGGGCACGAACAGCTTCACAGACGTGCAGAGCGGCCTGTGGTATACCAACGCAGTCGTCTGGGCAAGCGAAAACAACATCATATCCGGCTACGGCGGGGACCTGTTCGGCACGAATGACAGCGTCACCCGTGAGCAGATGGTGTCGATCCTGTACAACTACGCCAAATACAAGAGCTACGACGTGACGAAGACAACGGAGTTATCAGCTTACACAGACGCGTCGAATGTCAGTTCCTGGGCGGTTTCCGCCATGCAGTGGGCCGTAGTCAACGGGATTATCACCGGTACGACACCGACGACGCTCTCCCCCTCCGGCAGTGCCACACGTGCTCAGGTGGCCACGGTTCTCATGCAGTTCTGCAAAAATATACTCGAATAATCCTTATTTCAGTCAGGCAGACGGTGCGACTCCGTCACGGGCTTACCCCCGCCGTACAGTCGGCAAGCCAATAAAATACGCCACATCCCGGATGGGGAGAGGTTTCTTAATGAAGCTCAGAGACTCCCTCCGAAACAAGGGAGTCTCTGTTTATTTTGAGGCTTACATATGGAACAACAGCTTTTGAGCACTGAAAACATAGCTCGGCTTCGGCGTCAGCTATGCAGAGATGCGGAGCGCGCAAGAACGGAAATCAGCAAGGAATGCAGGCAGGAATGGATCGACCCGCATTTATGGAGCCTATACATGGGCAAAGCCGGAAGGCTGCTCTATGCCAGCTTCTCCGATGAGGAACTGCTGGATATATTGCGTTTTGCCGCAAACGAACTGGGGCACGTTCCCTCGCAGAAGGAAATTTTCTGCGTCTATCGCTCGTATATCCGCCGCCGTTTCACAAACTGGCCGACGGCGCTGCGGGCGGCGGGGCTGAAAGCGCCAAAGGTGAAAAGGAGCGAAAATGAGTTACAAAAATACCGTAGATAATTACTCACACTTCATTAATAGAACCTGCGAGTATTTCCCGTGTCATAAGACAAACAACCCCGACGGCTTCAATTGCCTGTTCTGTTATTGCCCGCTTTACGTGCTGGGAAACGACTGCGGGGGCAATTTCACGTATACGCCGAAGGGCGTCAAGGACTGCAGTAATTGCCTTCTGCCGCATTCAAAGACCGGCTACGATTATGTGACAGGCAATTGTCACAGGATAGCGGCCCTTATGCAAGCAAACAAAAAATGAAGATACGGAGGGTAAATCGATGAAAGCATCAAGAAGACTTTTTACGCTGGCATTAGCGTTGGTGCTGGCGCTGGGATTATCCGCCCCGGCGCTTGCGGTGGATCAGACAGCGTTGGAAAGCGCCGTAAATAAAGCGGCTGCGTACATGTATAAAACCGTCTCAAACCCGCAGGTAGGCAGCATCGGCGGCGAGTGGGCCGTACTTGGTCTCGCCCGCAGCGGCTACGACGTGCCGGACGAGTATTACCAGAATTACTACGCCACGGTCGAAGCCTACGTCGAGGCGTGCGGCGGAGTGCTCCACCAGAAAAAATATACGGAATATTCCCGTGTCATTATCGCGCTGACGGCCATCGGGAAAGACCCGACCGACGTTGCCGGCTATAACCTGCTCACGCCGCTGGGCGACTTCGACAAGACCATTTGGCAGGGCATTAACGGCCCCATCTGGGCGCTGATCGCTCTGGACAGCGGCAACTACGCAATGCCGCAGAATCCAGACGCCGAAACTCAGGCCACGCGGCAGATGTATGTGGACGAAATACTGTCCAGGCAGCTGGCGGACGGAGGCTGGTCGCTGACCGGCACGGGCGGCAGCGCGGATGCCGCCGACCCGGATATCACGGGTATGGCGCTTCAAGCGCTTGCCAAGTACACGAGCGACTCCGATGTGCAGACGGCTGTGGATAAGGCGCTGGCCTGCCTTTCCGAAATGCAGGATGAAACGGGTGGCTACGCTTCATGGGGCACGACCAATTCCGAGAGCGTGGTGCAGGTCGTCGTGGCTCTTTGCGAGCTTGGCGTTGACCTGGAGGACAGCCGTTTTGTCAAGAACGGGAACACGCTTCCGGACAATCTCCTGAGTTACCAGCAGTCGGACGGCAGCTTTAAGCACACTTCAGATGGCAGTGGAAGCAACCAAATGGCTACAGAACAAGGGTTCTACGGGCTCGTCGCCGCACTGCGGGCTGCCAATGGTAATAACAGCCTCTATCGCATGAGCGACGCCATCGACGTCGGCACGGCGGAGGGAATTAAAAAGGGAGCGGGTCTGGCAGGCAAGGACCCCGATGTCCAGGCCGTACCCATCACAAAACCCGGCACGACCTTCGACGATGTCGTTTACAGCGACTACATAACCGCCATCGAGTCTTTAGCCTCGCGCGCCATCATCAGCGGCTACGACGACGACACCTTCCGCCCCGACAACACCATGACGCGGGCTGAGTTTGCAGTCATCGTCGTCAAAGCGCTGGGCCTGACGCCGTTGGCAACCGATACCTTCGCCGATGTTGCCTCTTCCAATTGGTACGCCCCTTACGTGGGAACAGCCAATACGTATGGTATCGTCAGCGGAAGACCGTCGGCCGTTTTTGACCCCGACGGCACAATTACACGTCAGGAGGCGGCAGTTATGGTGGCCCGTGCGGCAAAGCTGTGCGGGATGGATACCGACATGGACACGGCTGCCATTCGCGACACACTGGCGCAATTCACGGACTATGTGCAGGTAGACAGCTGGGCGCAGGAGTCCATGGCGTTCTGCTATAGTAACGACATCCTGGATCAGTCAGATCTTGAAATACAGCCCGATGTTGCTATCACACGCGGTGAAATCGCCCAGATGCTCTTCAATATGCTGTCCGACGCAAACCTGTTGTAAGGGAGTGAGACGAGATGAAAAACTGGCTTATTAAGAATAAATCAAGGCTTATAATCGCCGCTGTCGTCGTTGCCGTCCTGGCCGGAGCGTTTTTTTGGGGCGGCAGCTATCCCAAATCCGATTCGGCCAATGATGCTGTCGCAGCTCAGACGGATACTCTACCGACCGCCATTGACACGTCCGAACCAACCACATCCCCGCCGGCATCTCCGGATACGTTAAGCCCTGAATCCTCACCGAAAAATACGGATGCCTCCGCGGATCAGCCGTCCGACTCGCAGTCGGCGGATAATCCGGCAGACAGCAGCGCAAACACGTCTTTGCCTTCGGCGGAATCCGCGACGCCAAGTCCCGTGTCAGGTGGTTCATCGGCTAACGTTAATTCCGGCGATGAGGAGTATTCCGAATCAAATGGGATGGTCATTGATCCGGAAACCGGCAAGGACCAGTATCTGACCGATCCTGTTCCGGAAGGCAAGCCGGTCCCTGTCGAGCCGCAGGACGTGGTTATCACCGATACGGCGCTGACATGTACCCTGTCGGTGCGCTGCGACATGATTCTTGACAATATGGATCTGCTTGATGAGGAAAAATGGGAGCTGGTACCCGAGGACGGCGTCATCTTCCCCGCAACGCAGGTCACGTTTTACGAGGGCGAAAGCGTGTTCAACGTGCTTCAGCGCGAGATGAAGAAAGCCGGCATTCAGATGGAGTTTGAAAACACTCCTATTTACAATTCGGCGTACATAGAGGGGATCAACAACCTGTACGAATTCGACGTGGGCGAGCTGTCGGGTTGGATGTATGAGGTAAATGACTGGTTTCCCAATTACGGGTGCTCCCGATATCAGCTGCAGGACGGCGACGTTGTCGAATGGGTCTATACCTGCGATCTGGGCAAGGACGTGGGCGGCTACTACTCGACGGGGTCGTGATGCCGCATGAAGAACAGAGATACATTTTCAAGCTATCATCCGATCGTCAATTTCCTGTACTTCGGGTTCGTACTTGTATTTTCCATGACGTTCATGCACCCTGTCTGCCTCGGGATATCGCTCGCCTGCGCCGTCGCGTACTCCGTATATTTAAGCGGGAAAAAAGCCGTGAAATTCAATCTGAAATATATGCTGCCTATGTTCATCGTGGCAGCGCTCATAAATCCCGCCTTCAGCCACGCGGGGAAAACGATCCTGACGTATCTCCCCAGCGGGAACCCTTTGACGCTTGAATCCATCACATACGGCATCGCGGCGGCGGCCATGCTGATTTCGGTGATAACGTGGTTTTCCTGCTACAACGAGATCATGACCTCGGACAAGTTCGTGTATCTCTTTGGGCGTATCATACCGGCAATGTCGCTGATCCTGTCGATGACGCTCCGGTTCGTGCCGAAATTCAAGGCGCAGATAAAGGTAGTCTCGGACGCGCAGAAATGCGTCGGCAGAGACATATCGAACGGCGGCGTCCTCGAACGGGCAAAAAACGGCCTCACGATACTCTCTGTTATGATCACATGGGCGCTTGAAAACGCCATCGAGACGGCCGACAGCATGAAGAGCCGCGGCTATGGCCTGAAAGGCCGCACGGCATTTTCCATCTACCGGTTTGACAAACGCGACCGGGCCGCGATTTTATGGCTGCTCTTCTGCGGAGCATATATCATAACCGGAGCCTGTTTCGGCGGAGTTTACTGGAGGTACTTTCCGACAATGAAGGGCGTTGCCGCCGGCGCGTTCCCGCT
>CAZVLO010000015.1:0-3852 GCA_964628265.1 uncultured Papillibacter sp. | reverse complement strand
GGCTGACCTTCTCCTATCCCGAGCAAACGAAAAAGACGCTTGACGATCTGACCTTCTCCGTCAGGCATGGCGAATTCATCGCTCTTGTCGGTCCGTCCGGCTGCGGCAAGACCACTCTGCTGCGGCAGCTCAAAACGGTACTCGCCTCTCATGGGACGCTGCACGGCGAAATCCTGTTTGAAGGAAAGCCTCTTTCAGAAATTGAGCAGCGAGAGCAAAGCGCGAAAATCGGCTTCGTGCTGCAAAACCCGGACAACCAGATAGTAACGGATAAGGTTTGGCACGAACTGGCCTTCGGGCTTGAGAGCCTCGGCTGCGACACGCCGACGATCAGGGGGCGCGTTGCCGAGATGACGAGCTTTTTCGGCATACAGACATGGTTTTACAAAAATGTCAGCGAGCTCTCAGGCGGTCAGAAACAATTATTGAATCTCGCTTCCATCATGGCGATGCAGCCGTCAGTCCTCATTCTCGACGAACCGACAAGCCAGCTCGACCCCATCGCGGCGGCGGATTTTCTGGCCACGGTGGGGAAAATTAACCGCGAGCTGGGTACGACCGTCATCATGACTGAGCACCGGCTCGAGGAGGTCTTCCCCATGAGCGACCGCGTGCTCGTCATGGACGGAGGGCGCATTATTTGCGACGGACCGCCGCGCAGAGCCGGGGAAGAACTGACAAGAAGCGGGCACAGCATGTTTTTGTCCATGCCCGCGCCTATGCGTATCTACGCCGCCATACCGAACGTGCAGGAATGCCCTATAACGGTGCGTGACGGCCGGCTCTGGCTGGATAAATTCGCCTCAAAGCACGCGCTGCGCATCACCGACGGCGAAGAACCGGATGGAAAGCAGAGGCTGCCCGACGGCATACCGGAAATCGAGCTCGACGACGTTTGGTTCAAATATGATAAAGACCTGCCGGACGTGATAAGGGGCCTTTCATTCAAAGCTTATCGCGGCGAGTTTCTGGCAATCCTCGGCGGCAACGGCACGGGCAAGACAACGACGCTGTCGATTATATCCGGCATCAACAAGCCATACCGCGGGAAGGTCTGCCTCGGGGGGAAGGAGTTCTCGGAGCACGATGGTTTGTTTGATAACCTTCTCGGCGTGCTTCCGCAGAATCCGCAGGCTCTTTTCGTAAAAAAGACGGTCCGCGAGGACTTGTTGGAGATATTAAAAAAGAAGAAGCTTTCAAAAGAGGAAAAGGACAAAAAAATCGCCTCTGTGTCGCGGCTCTGCCGCCTTGAAGAGCTGATGGAGCGCCATCCCTACGACCTGTCGGGCGGCGAGCAGCAGCGGGCGGCGCTGGCGAAGGTTTTATTGCTTGAACCGAAGATACTGCTGCTTGATGAGCCGACGAAGGGGCTCGACGCGGAATTCAAGCAGGTTTTTGCGGAAATACTTGAAAGCCTTCTGCACTGCGGCGTGACAATCGTCATGGTCAGCCATGACATCGAGTTCTGCGCGAAATACGCCCACCGCTGCGCCATGTTTTTTGACGGCAGCATCGTTACGGAGGATACGCCGCACGCGTTTTTCTCCGGCAACAGCTTCTACACCACCTCGGCAAACCGCATGGCAAGGCATCTTCTGCCTGATGCGGTCACGGCGGAGGATGTCATCATCGCCTGCGGTGGCCATGTCCCTGACCCGCCCCCGCTTCCGTCAGATGATTATCCTTTGCAGGAGGATGAGCCACAGATGGCCAAAGAAGAACAAAAAAAGCTCCCGCTGTGGCGGAAACTCACCGCAGCCGTGGCCGGTGCAGTCCTCCTTGCAGCGGCGGTTATAGCGCTCAAAGAGCCGGACATACCCTGGCTGACCGGAAACAACCATATTTGGCTTGACATCGTTCTCATAGCAGCCGCCGTTGTGCTTGAGCTGGCAGTGAACCGTAAGAACGACAAGCCTATTGAATATGAGCAGGTGCCGAAAGGAAAGCGAAAGCTTTCCAAACGAACGGCTGCGGCTGCCGCCATGATCCTTTTAGTCATACCGCTCACTATTTATATAGGTGTGTATTATTTCGGCGACAGAAAATACTACTTCATATCGCTCCTGATCATCCTCGAGACGATGCTTCCGTTCTTTTTCGTTTTTGAGGGAAGGAAGCCGCAGGCGCGGGAGCTCATTATCATCTCCGTTTTATGCGCCATCGGCGTTGCTGGACGGGCGGCTTTTTTCATGCTGCCTGAGTTCAAACCCGTGGCGGCGATGGTAATCATATCGGGCGTGGCCTTCGGGGGTGAAACGGGCTTCCTCGTCGGGGCGGTGACAATGCTGGTATCGAACATCATGTTCAGTCAGGGGCCTTGGACGCCGTGGCAGATGTTCGCCATGGGCATCATCGGTTTCCTCGCGGGGGTGCTGTTCCGCAAAGGGTTCCTCCGCCGCAGCCGGTTGCCGCTGTGCGTATTCGGGGGCCTTGCCACGCTAATCATATACGGAGGACTGATGAATCCCGCAACTGTCATTATGTACAACGAAAATCCAACGTGGCCGATGTTCCTTAGCGCGTATCTCCTGGGTTTCCCGTTCGACCTTGTTCATGCCTCCGCCACCGTGCTCTTCCTCTGGTTTATTTCCCGACCCATGCTTGAAAAACTTGATAGGATCAAGGTGAAATATGGGCTGATCGAATGATTACAAAAACCAACTTGACACCATAAATGCTGATGCAGGCAACAGGCATACGCACATTATGAGCAATACAATATGAGAATGTCATTAAATTCCAACTGTCTTATGGTCAAAGACTCTTACAACAAAATAGAGTTAAGGGCAAACCTGCCTAAAGGCAGGGACGCAAAGCCAAGGGTCTAAAGCGCTTTATTAAGCGCTATGATAGCCTGGTTGCCAATCGTTGCAAGCACACGCCTGCCCTCCTTTGGGGCAGGCGTGTGTGTATAAATGGACCTTTTGCAACTTTTGTTGGATATTTTTAAGGCTATTATGGGCATGGCTTTCGCTCTTTGCTCCCGGCGGAAGAGGTGCTTATATTCATGAAAATCGGGAGACTGAAATAAAGACGAAGCAAATACATACCAAGGCTATATAACTAACATTAATACGGACCGATGGCCCGCGATTTGTTATAGGCAGATTGCGAGCCATTTATTTTCGACAATAATTGAGCGTATTCGACTTTCAGATATAAGTCGGTATGCTCTTTTTTTATTTCGTCATATCCATCTGCGCTGCCGCTCTCCTCCGTTTCTGACATTTTGACTCACCATCAAAATTTTAGAAATCGGAGGACAAGCCTTATGGCTAAAATCAATATTTGTTTTATCCTTGACAATGGCTCCTACCGGGAAATTCCTTATTCAGAGATTTTCTTTGAAAAGAAGCGCAATCCGCAATATGCGGACAGGTATTTTCTGCCGTACCATGGCTATCTGTTGGAAGTACCCTTTGAGTATTACGAGAAAGAAATTCAGGATAAAGACCGGCGCAAATATTTACGCAAGGAAGCCAAGCGAAACGGTGAAGTATCTTACGACTCACTGGACGGTGACGAGATGAACGGGGAGGAACTCATTCGTGATATCTATACTGATGTAGAACAGAATGCCATAACTCGTATCATGATTGCAAAGCTTCGCAAAGCGCTCAAGCAGCTCACCAAAGACGAAATGGAGTTGATAGAAGCACTATATTATCAGGAGCAAAATGAACGCCAATATGCTGCCGTTCTCGGGATTTCGCAAAAGGGCGTCAACAAGCGCCGGCACAAAATTTTGGACAAGCTTAAAAATATAATAGAAAAAATTTAATATTTTTGGTTCTCAACCTGGAGTGCTACGATAAAAGTGCAGTCGAGAAACACCCTCAAATGAGATAGAAT
>CAZVLO010000014.1:25179-44296 GCA_964628265.1 uncultured Papillibacter sp. | reverse complement strand
GGAAACAAGTCCATAAAGGCAGTATTTGATAGTCAAGTGGTCAGGTTAGATGTCATAGCTCGGCGAGTGGTCGGGTTAGATGTCAGCGTTTGTGAGTGGTCGATTTAGATGTTTTTTCGGATTTTTTTGAGTTTGTGTGGTCAGGTTGGATGTATACTGAAATTAGGATTTGCCGAGCAGACTGCTTCCGTATAGATGGAGGGGCTGCTCGGTTTTATATTAATATGTTAAACATAAGCTTTTTTAGAATACTTTGCAGCCTTTTTATCGTCTAAAGCGTATATAGGTTGAAGGAGGTGAAGCAAATGGCATATAAGTCCTATCGGCCGGAGGACTTTGAAGCGGTTGTAACAAAACATGAAAATAGATTATATCGCACTGCACTTGCTATTACAGGAAACATGTCCGATGCCGAGGACATAGTGCAAGAAGCATTTTTACGTGCTTATGAGAAAGCTCCTGAATTTGAATCGGAAGAGCATGAAAAAGCTTGGCTCACAAGAGTAACCGTAAACCTCTGCAATAGCCGATTGCGATCCCCTTGGCGTAAGCGAATAGTTCCCCTTATTGAATCCTACCCAGCTTCGGAGCCGGAGCAACATGAATTACTGGAGCAGATCATGACGCTGCCATCGAAATATCGAACCGCCATCCATTTGTTTTACTATGAGGGTTATTCCATTAAGGATAGTAAACAGCTTTTCTTATAAGAAATATTTAAAATAATTGTGACGTAGTAGAATAATATCCGGTGTATTAGGATGAAAGGGTAATGAAACCTGAAAGGAGGTAAACGATGGATGACAACAAAATTTTGGATTTGTATTGGGAACGATCCGAAACAGCTATAGTTGAAACATCTACAAAATACGGCAGATATTGTCGTTACATAGCGCACAACATTTTGCAAAATTATGAGGATTCTGATGAGTGTGTAAATGATACATATTTACGAGCATGGAATTCAATACCACCACATCGGCCGAACAAGTTTTCTGCGTTTCTTGGAAAGATAACTCGCAATTTGTCTTTGAATATGTACGAGAAAAATACTACCCAAAAGAGAGGGGCTGGACAGATACCACTCGTTTTAGATGAACTCCAGGGGTGTGTACCGTCCTGTAGTAGTGTAGAAAATGCAATTGACGAGATTATCCTGAAAGATGCTTTGAACAAGTTTTTGTCTATAATTTCACATGAAAGTCGCATTATTTTTATGCAACGCTATTGGTATATGTGTTCAATCAAAGAGATAGCTTCAGATCACAGGTACTCCGAAAGTAAAGTCAAAATGATTTTGCTAAGAGCGCGAAACAATTTAAAAATTTTTTTGAGAAGGAACCCGTACTAAAGCAACAAGGCACTCTACGTCATAATCGCATAGAGTGCCTTGATCATTTTGGGGTTTATTCATCAACATCCACCGTCATGCCGGACTTGAATTCTACGGTGAATTTATCCCTCGGCTGCATCTTCGCAGTCAGCCATTCACGATAAGCTCTTATTTCTTACTGGCCTTGAGAGTTTTCTTTATTCTGGATTGTTCCCGGTAATAGTCAAGTATTAACGCAGCACCTAAAAGGATTCCGCTGGCAACGATTTGATAATATGAGTCAAAACCGACCAGAACGAGGCCGTTCTTAAAGCTGTTGAGAAGCAGTAATCCGATAAACACACCGGACATATTTCCGGTGCCGCCCGTGAACGAAATCCCCCCCAGAACGGCAACTGTAATAGCGTCAAGGTTAGAATCCAGAACAGCTGTCGGGGAACCCATATGCATACGGGCTGCTGTCAGTATCCCCGCCAGACTCGCTATCGCACCGCTGTTAATGTATAGGATTGTTGATATCTTCTTCGGGCTGATGCCCGCTAAACGCGCTGCGCTAGCGTTTCCGCCTGTGATAAAGACAATCCGTCCGTATCTTGTTCTTGTCAGGATGAAGCCGTATACGGCTATCAGGACAACTGTTATGAAAAAGGGCAACGGGATGATGTTAAAAAAGTTTGTAGAACCGAGAGCCCAGAACGATTGGTTGCTGATTGCGATATTTTGTGCGTTCGTCAGGACAAGCCCCAGTCCGGAAAGTACCGTGCTCACACCCAGTGTTGCGATAAAGGGCATCATGTTCAACACATTTGTAAAAAAAGCGTTAAGAGAACCCATCACAGCGCCGGCACACAATGTGATGAGGAGTGCGGGGAACCACGGAATGCCCCAATTTAACAGGTATGTTATGATGACACCGCCCATCATTCCAATGGCGCCGGCTGACAGATCCGGTTTTCCGCAAATCAAAAGGGTGCCTATGCCTACCGCAAGCGTACCCATTATAAATGCCTGGTTTAAGATGTTCCGGATGTTGCCGAGAGACAGATAGTTATTGTTAATAATCTGAAATGCAGCTAAAACAATGATAAAAGTTATAAACAATGTAAATTCTGTTTTTCCAGCGATTCTCTTGATTAGGTTTTTACTCCTCATTTTGTCCCGTCCTCCCCTGAACCGTTCGCTGATGTCTTACTCCTTTTGACATCTCTGTTCGAGAAGTAGTCAATCGTCAGAGTGATGAGCAAAAGAACACCAGATGCGACGGTCTGCCAGTATGTTGAGATTCCCATGACCAGTAATCCGTTGTTAAAGCCATTGATGATGAGAAGACCCAAGAAGCATCCCAACATATTGCCTTCTCCGCCGCCAAGGGAGATGCCTCCGAGAATGGCCGCAGTGACAGCCGGAAATCCGTAATTGACCGTACCGACAAGGCTCCCTGATTTAAGTCTGCCTGCATAAAGCATGCCGGCCAGAGCGCCGAGGGCACCGCTATACGCAAAGACGATGTAGGAGAGTTTTTGCGGCTTCAGACCGGCAAGGCGGGCAGCAGTTTCGTTGCCGCCGCAGAGATATACGCTCCGGCCAAATTGCGTTTTTGCCAAAACGATACCAAAAATCAGGATGATCGCCAGTGAAATGATCATCGTTATCGGAATAAAATCAAACAGTCTACCCGTGCAGAGCCATATGATTGCGGGATCCTTAATGCTGATGGTATCACCCGCCGGTATAAGATACACTAACCCTTGTGCGATAAAAGTTCCGGTAGCCAGAGTTGCAATAAAACTTTGGATTTTGAATTTGTTGACAAGTACCGCGTTAAGAACTCCAAAAGCTACACCGACAAGGAGGCACAAAACCACAACTAGATACCAAGGCATTCCGACACTCAGCAGCTTTGCAAGCAGAACACCCGTAACAGCACCGACATAACCCGGCGACAAATCGATTTTCCCGCTGATAATCACCAAGCCTCCCCCGACTGCAAATAGCGTGTACAGCGTCATTGAGTCAAAGATGCTCCTGATATTTCTGCTTTTTAAAAATGAATTATTCGGCGATACAACTCCAAAGAATATAACGATAACCGCAAGCAGTACTACTAAGGTAAATTCCTTAGAGGTAATCAATTTCCGGAGTCTATTTGTTTTCTCCATGGTGTTCCCTCCTTAATCCTGCATTGCGAGCTGAAGGACATTTTCTTCTGTTGCCTCTTCTCGGGTAACCGTGCCGGTAATATGGCCATTATGCATGACTATAATCCTATCGCTGACGTTAAGGACTTCGGTCAGCTCTGACGAAATGAAAATAACGCCTATGCCCTGTTTCGCAAAATCACATACCATTTGATACACTTCTGCTTTTGTTCCCACGTCGATACCCTTGGTCGGTTCGTCCAAAATCAACACCTTTGTCACCATTTTTTCTGATGTCCAGCGACCAAGGATGACCTTCTGCTGATTGCCGCCCGAAAGCTGCATAACCTTCTTTTCCACCGTTGGAGTCTTGATTGCGTATTTTTTGACTGCTTCATTGGCCAGCTCGTACTCTGTTTTTCGATTGAGGAATAAACCGCGCTTGATCTTCTTCAATACAGGAATGGTGATATTTTCAAAAATTGACTTCCTGAGCACTAAACCTTGTTCTTTTCGGTCCTCAGGGCACAATGCAATACCGCTTTCGATGGCATCGCTCGGCGACTTAAAGTGTACCGGCTTTCCTTCTATCTTGATCTCGCCCGACAATATCGGATCTGCGCCGAAAACCGCGCGCATTACCTCTGTCCGTCCGGCACCAACCAGCCCCGCGAAGCCCAAAACCTCTCCCCTGTGCAGCTTAAAGCTGACATTATTAACATCATTTGTCACCAGGTTGTTGACTTCGAGCAGAACGTCTCCGATCTTGTCATTTCTTTTCAGATTTGCATAAGTATCTCCAATGTCACGTCCGACCATCGCTTTCACAAGCGCAGGCTCATTAGTCTCCGCCGTTTTTAGCGCTGTCACAAAGCTGCCGTCTTTCAAAACGACGATGTCATCCGATATTTGGAATATTTCAGCCATACGGTGTGAAACGTATAGGATGACTTTACCTCGCTGCTTAAGCTGTCGGATCAGCTTGAACAGGATTGCGATCTCCGCGTCGGTGAGTGGTGCTGTCGGTTCATCAAAGGCGATAATATCGGAGTCACGCCTGTATGCTTTCATGATTTCGACCATCTGCTGATATGCCACGGGAAGCCAGCCAACAGTGTCCGTTGGCGATATCGGCAGCCCAAACAGGTCGATGATTTCCTGTGTTTTCTTTAGAAGTTGAGTTCTATTAATAATCCCGAATTTGCCCGCAGGCATGTCCTCAAGATATATGTTTTCCATGACGCTCAGTGCGGGTACCAGCTGGCGTTCCTGATAGATAACGCTGACACTGGCTTTAATCGATTGATGCGGTGATGTGAAGTGCTGTTTCTCTCCGTTTATCCTCACACAACCCTCGTCAGGCTGGTAATCTCCGCTCAATATTTTCAGTAATGTGCTCTTTCCAGCTCCGTTTTCGCCCATCAAAGCGCATACCCTGCCCCCCTCTGCACGAAAGCTTACATTTTGAAGCGCCTTAACGCCGGGGAACGACTTGACGACGTTGCTGAATTCAAGTGACAGTCCCACCGAATCACCTCCTGTATATATCCCTGTTTTCAGATAAAACGTTAATAACCATTCCTTTCCAAACGCTCATAAACCAAATACAACCATATATCGTAATGATGATTATGTGTATCTTTTTCGGTTGCTGATTTGTTCAGTAAGAGAATGGTACAATTCTTGATTTGCGTGAATTCATGTATGCGATAATTCTAAGTTTACTTGCGTAGCGCTGCATGCATATTCTGCATGCAGCGCTGCGCCCGTTCAGAAAAGTAGTGTTTGATGAAATTCTTAGAGCTCATCGAAAACAACAGTGCTTTTTCCGTCTACTTTGCGCTGTTTTCAAAGGCTGCCTGAATTTCTGCAAAGTACGCCTCGTACGTATCCTTCGTTACGATTTTTGTCGGCATGTTGTAGAGCGTACCGGTGTCGCCTTCAGCTCTTTTGCTTTGCCACAGGCTGTCATGAGTTGCTTTCCCTTCGATAAGGGCGATAAGGGCTGAAATCGTCGGTGTGGTATACAGGTAGTTTGAAATAGCAACGCAAGATACAAAGCAGCCCTCATATCCGCTATCCCACTCTGACCTCAAGATATCGCTGCCGACAGTGGTGATCATGACGTTATCGTCAATTCCGAGATCCTCTGCCGCGCGGGCAGCGCCCTGGGCATAAAACTCAAGCGAGCCGACGACAAACCAATACTTGACCTCGGGGTGTCCTGAGAAAATCGGCGCCGCCATATTGTATCCGGTATCGGCAGTCATACTGCCTACAACGCCATCGGAGAAATAGATATTGGTGTTGCCCGGGTAAAGCTCCTTAAACTTCGCCTCGGAACCTGTATAGCGTTCATGCAGATCGATGTTCTGCGACCAGGTGAGACCAAGGTAGCCAACCTCAGACGCGTCGGGTTTAACACCCCAGTATTTCTCCTGATTATCATAGAACCACTGCATCACTTCCTGACCCAGCACGTAGCCGTCCAAGGCAACGCAGGGCAGTATGGAGTGGCCCTCTTCGTCCCTGACGGAGTTGAGCATTGCCATGTAGGGTATGCCGATATCATCCAAAACTTCTTTAATGCGGAATCTTGAGTTGGGGTCAAAGTTCACGACATAGCCATCCACACCCTGGTTCGCGTACAGCTCTATCTGCTGGATATACGCGTCGATATCGCCGTCGCCGGTTGTCGCTATCAGATCGTAGTTGAGTTTCTCGCCCCACTGAGTGAACACATCAGCAAGGTTCTGCATCAGCTGCATCGTTCTCGGGTATACGAAAACGATTTTGTATTTATCCCTGGAGAAGGGATCAATACCGGTGCTGAAGTATCCAATGGAGTTTTCGTTTTCCGAAATGTCTGTTATAGCACTGGGTGCTTCGCTGGCCGCCGGGCTGGTGGTACTGCCGCTGGCAGCAGGAGCCGCCTCAGACGGTGAAGCCGCCGGGGTTGTGTCTGGTTTTGCGCCGCAGGCGAATAATGCGAGGGTCAGGATAATTGCCAATAGGATTGCTACGATTTTTTTCATAATTTTAGCCCTTTCACTTAATGATTATTATTATGGAACACCTAGTTGCAGTATTCCTTGTTGTATCTGTCGATTTCATCATTAATAAACTTATCGCCGTTCGGGTAGATCGTACCTGGTCCGCCATAGGTGATACAGGGGATAAAGTAACCGTTCGGGCAGTAGGTTTCGAGCGCACGGCGGGTTTCTGTTCTGATTTCCTCTTCGGTAGAATCGGGCCGGTCAACAACCGCCGCGTCCAGCCCGCCCATCAGTGCCATTCGTCCATTCAGGCGCTTTTGTAAAGACACGATATCGTTCTGAGGCAGCACGCCCTGCCAGATATCGATATGCAAATCAACCATATCTTCTACGATCTGTTCCAGAAAAGAATCCGAGTGGTGCATGATAATGACGCCGTTATCGTGTAGATACTGATATGACTTAATATATTGCGGCTTAATGAACTCACGCCATATTTCAGGCCTTATAAACAAGTTCGTTTTACTGCCCCAGTCATCATGGGAAAGGAGGATGTCCGGCTTGGCATGATCAGCAATCAGCTTCATACCCTTATAACGGTATTCTCCGATAGCTTCGCAGAGATCCATCATCGCTTCCGGTTCGGTCATAAGGTTAATGAATGTGTCCTCAAAACCCATCAGAAAATGCAGTCGTTCGAACACACCGGTCGGCGCATATGCCATGACGAGCTCTTCATTGCGATCGATTTCGGATGCGCGCTTCAGATACGGTTCCCAAATCTCGTCCTGTGAACAGTTTGCTATCAAATCCGGGACTTTGGCAAAATCCCGCCAGCTGGTGATATCCTTAATGACCTTCGTTTCATTGTTCACCAGCGGCATATTGGCAACTTCGCCTTCGGGCCACAGAATGGTTGTTCCCCACCGGTCCTTCATCGGCGGCATACCAGGATATCTTTCACCGCGGACAAACATATTAACCGGGTCTCCGGGAAGAAAATGTGTTCCTTCGAATTGCTTGACAATCCTGTCCGGTTTTCCGCCTTTTTTTATTGTCTCCAGAAAGTTCTGTTTTTTTGTCAGCATACTGATATTTCTACTTCCTAAAAGATCTTCTTCTCAAATTTTGAAACTTCTTCTTCCATCACGGTCATCGGATGATCGAAGGCCGTCCCGATAACATAGACATAGGGGATATGAAATCCTCCCGGCGCCAGTGTCTCAAGACTATAACGCACTGTTTCACGGATCTCAGCATCGGTGGTGCCCGGTGCGATAATTTTCTGGCCATCGTAGCCGCCGCGCGTCACCAGCTTATCTCCGTACAGCTCCTTTACAACAGCGATATCGTTCTGGGGATACTGGAGCGTTTGAATCGAGTCAATTCCTATTTCAACGGCATCTCCCAGTATCGGAAGAATGTGTCCGCAGCTGTGCAGTTCGAAGTACATTCCGAGCTCATGGCATTCATTCACAAGGGCTTTGAAGTACGGCTTAATATATTGCCGCCATTGGTCAGGGCTGAAAAACATGCTGCGCTGCGTACCCCAGTCATCGTGATAAACAACGCCGTCGGCTTTATAATATTCTTTGATTTTTCTAAGGCAGCGGATTTTATACTCGGTAAGCTCCTCATAAAATTCGCACATCTCATCCGGGTTGAGATGAAACGCCATCAATGCTTCCTGGAAACCCATGAGGGAATGCAGCCGTTCAAAATGACCCTCGAGGAGGATGACGAAGCCCATCTGGTTTTCCTTATCCCAGTTTGCCGTCTGTCTGGCGGCATCGGCTCCAAAATCGTAGCTCTCAATTTCTTCGAAAGGGATTTTGACCTGCTCGCGCCATTTTTCGAGGTCCTTTATCATGTAGTCGCCCGTTTCTGTGACCATCTGTCCCATATTGGGGACCGGTGTCCAGTGGACTCCAAACCAGTCGGTCTGCTTGTCGTCGCCCTTTGCCCACGGGCCGCCCCATTCACCGGGGAACATCATAAAATGGGTATCGTTGTTTCTCGGAAAGCGTTCCGGCTTCACATGCCGGAACAGTCTCAACAAATTCTCTCGCCCGTTTAACACGGTCTGTTCACCTCTCGGAAATAGTATTATCCGTCTTTCTTATATTGCCTTACAGAGCGGCTGCAATTTTCGGCGTTTGTATGCAATAATACCAGTCTGAGGTCCTGCTGTCAAGAATGCTTACTACAATCCTGCAAACCGTAATTTTACGTTTCATATGCTGCTAACCGGTTTCATCGGGTTCAATGCCTAGTCGAAGACCTTAAACATATATAGAAATTCGTCGTAATAGCCATCCTTACTACTTTGTTTTAATACGAAATGTACATATTTCAACTCGCCTATTTTATTATTCATAGAAAAGAGCCGGATTACGGCCACGACAATACCCGTTCAATAGAAATTGATGACTAATAAAACAAACAGACGCACTCGCCGAATGATGAACGGGTGCGTCTGTTCATTTTAAGGTTTTAATTAACCGGTCAGGTCAATTCAGCATCCCCAATTTCAGAGAGGCAAAATGTCAGTATCATCTTGAGCCTGGTCATATGGTCTGACAAATCAATGCCAAGCATTTCTTCAATATTGGCTATGTGATAAAGAATGTTATTACGGTGCATATGCAGCAGTTTGCCCGCGGCAGTTGCGCGTCTTTCGCTTAAAAGGTAAATATACAGAATCTGAACGAGATTTGAATTGTGTTCCTTGTCATAATCAACGAGTTTCTGCAGCGCCTTATTGTAGTAGTTGTTTACAAAGACATCATACATGTTATGCTTGGACTTATACAGCATAAAGTGAATGTACATGTCGTCATAATTGAAAATCTGCCTTTCGCTCGGGGGTGCTATTTGTTCCCATAAGCCCTTGTCGAAATTCCAATAATTCCCCAGATCTCGAAGCCGGCTGCCCACGAATTCGGCCCGGGATGCTTGGATATATGCAATTTTCAGCTCCGGGAGCTTATGAAATTCGGCACTGACACCGCAAACGGCACGATATTTATCCAAAACCGGACGAATAAGTGAAGCTATTTTTTCGGTCGACTCGCTGACATTCCCCTTCGGGTATATATTCAAAGCGACGATCTCATATTGGTGACTAATGATTCTTGACCCTGGCATAAGCGACAGCAGTTCCTGAAAAACCCGGCTCACAAGCACGATCGCATTATCCTCAAAAACAATCCGAAAAACATTATAGCTGCCGGCCATAGGGATATTGGCGGATTTTGCGCGTTCGGCTATGATGACCGGGTTGTCAAGGTCATTATAAAGGATATCCAATAACAGCGAGCTGTATGGCTGAACAATATTGGGATTTTGCTGTTCGCGTTGGAAGCATACGTTTATCGCATCCATCAGCATATCAAACAAATCGACCATACCCGAATTCAACGGAGTCCTGCTGCAAACCATGACAACATGGAGCAGTGGAGTACCGCCGCTCCGGCACCATTTCCCGACTGTTTCATAACGGGAAATTGCGCCGGCGGACGTTGTGTAAAGATTCTCGCTTTCGTCGTAAAACTTAAATCGGCGGTTCTTTTGAAGCAGTTTTATCGTTTCTTCCGTGTGATATCCTTTATCGACGAGAGATACATTGATCGGATCGTCGCTCAAAATATTTTTTGTATATGCCAGAAGCTTGTAGGAGGAATCCAGGACTGAAACGAAATTATTCAGGATGGGCTCACACAGATCAATAAGTTTCTGATAATCGCACTCCCCTACCAGAGCGCTTTGCATGTTCAGCATCCATTCCGAGATCTGCAGCAGCCTTTCCTGAACAATATTCAAGAGCCAGGATACTTCCTTATTCTCATTGATCACAATCGTTCCCCGGAGCTTCGCGCTGCTATCTTCTTCCTCATCGCCGAAAAAACGATCCTGTATGCAAATATAGTAAAACCCGGCTGTTTCTGATCTGCGTTTGAGTGCCTCTGACAAGTAGCAGACATATAGCATATCCGGCTCCATCGCATCCTTTTCTGTTGGCAGCATGGCAACCCATCTGAAAGTGCGGTCATCTTCCTTCGCCATATAATTCTTCCCGCGATATGGCCGCAGAACTTCAAGAATCATATTTTTCGTAAAATTCATAAAAGCGCCTCGATTCTTCAGTGGTTAACATAGTTAAGAATATTCATACTAGCACAGCGAAGACCCAAAGGCAACAAAGAGATCGAAATAGTATTTACGTTTTGTAAAATATCTGTTCACACAAACGGCATACAAGTTTTTTTATACAAGAACACATTTGTTTATCTTTAAATTCCGGTACTTTATTCTAAGATACCGGTTTTATGAAACATCAAAATACAGACCTACATATTTGTATTCACGTTATTGACTCACAGCTGTAATCCCTATACATTATTTATATGAATGGATACATGCCATAAAACAATGGAATGGACAAATATATGGAAAGAAATATATACACCTTAGGCATAGATATCGGCTCGACCACATCTAAATGCGCAATTATGCGCAACGGACTGGAATTGGTCTCAAAACAGATCATATCAGCCGGTATCGGCACCAGCGGTCCGGACAGAGCAATCAGCGGCATTCTAGCTGAATCGGGCCTGGACAGGCAGCAGATTCATCGAATCGTTTCAACAGGTTACGGCCGTAACAACTTTCAGCAGGCGGATTTTCAAATCAGCGAACTCTCCTGCCACGCCAAAGGAGCCCGAGTGCTTTTTAAAAACGCCCGGACCGTTATTGATATCGGAGGGCAGGACGCAAAAGTGCTTCAGCTGTCAGAAGGCGGGAGTCTGTTAAGCTTTGTCATGAATGATAAATGCGCGGCCGGTACCGGTAGATTTCTTGAAGTTATGGCGCGCATCCTGGAAGTCGATGTTTCAGAGCTTCAGACACCGCAAACTCAGTGACGAGCAGCTCTACCTGTACGGTTTTCGCCGAATCGGAGGTCATATCGCAGTTGTCTGCAAATGCCGATATCCACGATGTTGTGGCTGGAATCCACCGTTCGGTTGCAGTGAGAGCTGCAAGCCTGGCCAAGAGGCTTCCGATCGTTCCGGAGGTTGTCATGACCGGCGGCGTTTCTTTGAATTTTGGAGTCGTGCATGCACTCGAAAAGGAACTCAACATCCTGATCACTACATCGCCTCTGTCACAGTTTGCCGGTGCAATCGGTGCAGCGGTATACGCATATGAAGGCAAATAATTTAACGGGAGTGAAATATATGTCCGAACAAACAGAAAAGAAACCAGCAAAGATTATTCTGCGCGAACTGGCGGCACAAGCAACACAGGACGCCTGGGACGCAAAAGCCCGTGGGGAAAAGGTCGGCTGGTGCGCTTCAAATTTCCCACAGGAGATTACGACAACGCTGGGTATCCCCGTTGTTTTTCCGGAGAACCAGGGTGCGGCAATCGCCGCAAAGGGCGGCGCTCTTCCAATGTGTGAAATGGCGGAAAGTATGGGTTACTCCCGGGATTTATGCTCCTACTCGCGCATCAATTTCGCTTTCGCCAAACTGAAAAAAAGCGAGGAACAGGACATACCCCAGCCCGATTTTCTACTCTGCTGCAACAATATCTGCAACTGTATGATCAAATGGTATGAAAACCTGGCGCTTCAGCTGGACATACCTCTCCTTCTGATCGACATTCCGCATCTTGATGCGTTTAAATGCGATGCTGACAGAATTAAGTATATCCGTGCTCAGTTTGACGACTGCATTGTTCAGCTTGAAAAAATCACAGGGAAAAAATGGGATGAGGACAAATTCAAGGAGGTCATGGCGAATTCGCAGCGGAGCTCAAAGGCCTGGCTTAAAGCCGTTGATTACATGAAATACACACCATCCCCGCTCAGCGGATTTGATATTTTCAATCATATGGCTGTCGCCTGCGTTGCCAGAGGAACGAAAGAAGCCGCAGAAGCTTTCGAACAACTGGCCGAGGAATACGATGAGGCGGTAAAAACCGGCACCTCAACGTTTAAAGCGCAGGAAGAATACAGAGTGCTTTTTGAGGGTATAGCCTGCTGGGCAAACCTGAGTTTTACGTTTAAAACACTTAAGAATCTCGGCGTCAATGTGACCTCAACGATTTATGGCCCGGCTTTCAGTTTCCTTTACGATAATATGGACGAATTGATGGCGGCTTATTCCTACGTTCCAAACTCCAATTGCTTCGAAAAGGAAGTGGAGCTGCGCGTCAAGGACGCTGTTAAAAACCATGTGGAAGGCGCCATCATTCATATGAATCGGAGCTGTAAGCACTGGAGCGGCAATATGTATGAGCTTGAACGCCGGCTACGCGAACAGGTCGGCATCCCTACTGTAGTGTTTGATGGCGACCAGGCTGATCCCCGGAATTTTTCGGAGGCTCAATATGCCACAAGAATCCAGGGCCTTGTGGAAATTATGGCGGAGAACAAGCGAAAGAAAGGTGAAACGACTCATGAATGAGCTTACTGTTCTTATTAATGAATTCAGAAATATTGCGGACAACCCGGGCGCTCAGTTTGAAAAATATCTGAACGACGGGAAAAAAATAATTGGGTGCATGCCCTACTACTGTCCGGAGGAGCTTGTTTATGCCGCAGGCATGATTCCGTTTGGCCTATGGGGAGCCCAGATACAGGTATTTGAAGCAAAGCGTTATTTCCCCGCATTTATATGCTCCATACTCCAGACGGTACTTGAACTCGGAATCAAGGGAAGTTACAAAGGGATGTCGGCAGTGATGATTCCGATCACGTGTGACAGCCTTAAGGGGATGTCTGCAAACTGGGAAAGCGGTGTTCAAGACATTCCGGTTATTAACGTCGCGCACGCCCAGAATAGAAAAATTGCTGCGGGTGTTGAATTCACAGCATCTCAATACAGAAAAATCAAGGGCGAACTTGCCGAGCTGTCAGGTACCGATATCACAGATGAGGACATTGCAATTGCTGTTGCCAACTGTAACAAACATCGTTCCGTCATGCGTAAACTATCATTTTTGATGGGTGAGCATCTTGATATATTTACACCGGCTGTTCGGAATGCTATATTTAAGAGTGCATGGTTTACGGATGTTCTTGTACACACTCGGATGGCCGAAAAGCTTGTCTCTTTACTCTCGGAGCTGAAGCCGACAGCTTGGAGCGGTATTAAGGTTGTAACGACCGGTATTATCGCTGACAACCCGGAGTTCCTGAGTATTCTGGAAGATAATAAAATTGCTGTTATCGACGATCAGATTGCCCATGAATCTCTTGCATTTAAAGATGATGTCCCGGTGACCATCGACCCGATCGTAGGGCTCGCTCAACGTCTGGGTATAATAGAGGGCTGCACCTTTCTTTACGACCCGGGAAAACAACGCGGTAAAATGCTGCTCGAACTTGTGAAAAAGAACAGCGCCGATGGCGTGATTTATGTTATGACGAAGTTCTGTGACCCTGACGAATATGATTACGTACCCCTGAAGGAAATGCTTGACGCTGCAGGTATTCCAAACGTTCTGATTGAGACCGATCAGCAAGCCGCAAGCAACGGCCAAATCCGAACGGCTTTAGAAACCTTCGGCGAGATCATTCGGCTGAAAGGATGAAACACTATGTTTATAAGCTTCCCTGAGATCCATGTCCCAGTTCAGGGAATGGACGCTGTACCGTTACCTGAGATGGTAACTATTCAGCAAAGCTTTGATTCACAAAGGATCTATGACGTAGCCGACTGTCTGGAAAAACAAATGGAGGCTGTTATTGATAATAAGGTGCAGTTTTCAGGGAAGCGCATATGTATCACTGTCGGCAGCAGGGGCATACCGGCACTTGACCTCATGGTTCGGGAAATGTGTGATGTACTAAAAGGCTGGGGTGCGTCTCCCTTTATCATCCCGGCAATGGGCAGCCACGGCGGTGCAACCCCTGAGGGTCAGCTGGAGATTCTGGCCGGGTATAACATCACCGCTGAGTCGATGGGCGTCCCGATCCTATCATCACTCGAGACAGTACAATACGGTGAGCTTGATGGGATTCCGCTTTACTGTGACAAATACGCCTATGAGGCCGACGGTATTGTAATATTCAATAAGGTAAAACCACATACCGATTTCAGGGGAAGGCACGAGAGCGGCCTGGCGAAGATGATTGCAATCGGCATCGCTAAGCATAAAGGTGCAACGATGTTCCATTCTTTCGGTTTTTCCCGCTTCGCTGAGCTCATCCCGCGCGTTGCTGAAATCTTTGTTCAGAAGTGCAAAGTCGCTTTCGGTGTTGGCGTCGTGCAGAACGCATATGATGAAATCTGCAGTATTGAAGTCTGCAAACCTGAGCAGCTTCTGGAGACAGATGCCAGGCTGCTTGAAACTGCAAAAGCCAGAATGGCAAAATTTCTGTTTAATGACATAGACCTCCTGATCATCGACGAAATCGGGAAAAATATCAGCGGCAACGGGTATGATCCCAATATTGTCGGCAGAAACATGACAAACACGTTCACGGATGTCCTGAATCTTAAAAAGTTGTTTATCAGAGGACTGACTGAGGAGGCGCATCACAGCGGCTGCGGCCTGTCGTGCGCAGACATCACAACAAGGCAATGCCTTTGTGATGTGGATTGGGTGGTCACCTGGGCTAACGTTCAGACGACCGGTGTTATGACATCCGGGGCTATTCCAATGTATGTCAACACAGACCGGGAGGCAGTTCTGCTCAGCATCAAGTCATGCCACGGACTAGGTGATTTTAGTAAGGCTCGCGTTGTCAGAATCAAAAACACACTGTGCATGAATGAGATGCAGGTATCAAAACCCCTGTACGACAGCATTCGAGGTTATGAAGGAATATCTTATATCAGCGGTCCGGTCCCGATGGCATTTGCTTCAGACGGGATGCTGATCTAAGGTTCTGCTTACTGCGTCGCGATTCTCCAAAACCTTCAAAACACCAATTCTTGATTCGGAGCGAGCACTTAATGGTTATGTTGTCTACTTTCAATCAAGGATGATCGATATCCCCTGCAATAACGAATCCGTCGCATTGATAACGAGGGCATAATCATTGAGGTGTTAAATTAATGATAATCAATATCATCGATTTAGTGATTACAAGTATACTGTTATGGTGGGTTTTAACGGATATTCTGATGGAGGATAACATCAGAATTCGATATGCATGGAGCATAATTTTTACTATTGTCGTTATTTTTGCAGAAATAGGCTGCGGTTTTACCGATAATACTACAGCAGGCAATCGGATATGGAGTCAGGTTTTTAATGTAATCGGTTTTTCCATATCACCGTTTATCCTGCTGATTGAATCCAACCGCAATGAACACCGTGCTCATCGGTTATGGCTCTACCTTCCTGCGGCTGTAAATGCATTACTTACCATATCATCGCCGCTGACCGGGTTTATATTTTATGTTTCCGCGGACAGTACTTACAGCAGGGGAATTCTCTTCCCAATCTACCTGACTGCTTTTTTCTTTTCCGTTGCAGTTTCAATGTATAACAAGGTATTATCTGTCCGAAATATGCCTTATCACTTTACTCAAAGGATTATTGTAACAAATGTTATCCTGCTGGGCGGAATAATAATCCAGGTATTTATTCCTGAAATGCATATAACCTGGCTGACAGTATCAATTTATCTGTTGCTGAATTATACATTATCGTGTGAAACGGCAAGCATGGTCGATGGATTGACAAAGCTGATAAACAGAACAGGCTTTAACAAGATGATGCCAAAGATAAGACCGAGCCGGCGTGGTGTAACAGTCCTGTTCATGATGGACATTAATAATTTTAAGAATATTAATGACAAGAAGGGTCATACCTTTGGAGATTACTATTTGAAGGAGATCGCTGCTGTCTTACGGAGAACATTTGGGCAAAAAGCGAAAATATTTCGCTTTGGAGGCGATGAATTCTGCATACTCCTTGATATGGAATCTGAGGAACGAATGCGTGAGTATATGAATATTTTTGATTCCGAGATTAAAAAGATGCAGATAGACGATTCTGTATTCCCCGGACTGGCAGCAGGACACTCTATTCTGGATGGCAGAAACATACGCGAAGTAATAGATCAGGCAGATGAAATGATGTTCAACAACAAGAGAGATAAGTAAAATCTGGATTATTATTCCAGGTGCAGCACTGATTATCGGCGGAGCCGTGTTTGGAAAATGTGTCAAAAAAGAAGCAGTTTATATTGGGCGACCCGTGCAAGACGGCGGCCGACAAGAAAAAAGCAGTAATGAGGCATCCGATTGTTAGGAGATAATCGATGAATACCAAAACATACGAATTTGAAGCCGTTATCCGGAGAGTTCCTGACATTGATGGTGCATACATTGAATTCCCATATGATGTGAAAACCGAGTTCGGCAAGGGCAGAGTTAAAGTCCGGGCAACTTTTGACGGAGAGTCTTATGACGGGAGCATTGTTAATATGGGCATCAAGAATGCCGACGGCTCAGTCTGTTATATCATCGGACTTCGCAAGGACATCCGTGCAAAAATCGGCAAACAAACAGGTGATACCGTAAAAGTAATCATTAAGGAACGTGAGTAAATCTGCATTACATGAAGGTATAGCATAGCTGGATGACTGCATGCATTATAATAAAGCGAGGGCACTCTGCGTGATTGAACACGGAGTGCCCCTGTTCGTTGTTACCCGTGGTCTTGTCGTTACATGGGTTAAGGCGGTGTCAACGCTGCTATAAGTGTGGTAATGAATCCGTCTTTATTGTATAATAATAAGCAGTGTGAATCGTTCGAAAAGGGGCTTTAAATATGGAAAGAAAAATCAGTCAACAGGTCAGAGGATATAGAACGCAGGATGGCGCAGGGGTAAATTTGGTCAGAGTTTTAGGTAATAGAACTGTTCAGGAATATGACCCGATATTAATGCTCGATTCCTTTGACAGCACAAATCCCGATGATTACACGGCGGGGTTCCCAATGCATCCGCACAGAGGTATCGAGACAATCAGTTATGTTTATCGTGGGTTTATGACCCATAAAGACAGTTTGGGTAATGAAGATACGATTGGAGACGGAGAAGTCCAGTGGATGACGGCAGGCTCCGGCATATTACATGAAGAAAAGCTGCCGGTAGCCGAAAGATTGCTCGGTGTGCAGCTTTGGCTGAATCTTCCGGCAAAGGACAAAATGGTCCCTCCGGCTTATCACAGTATCAAGAACTCTGAAATTGAAGAAATTGAACTTGAGAGCGGCAAGCTGAGACTGCTCGCCGGTGAATTTGAAGGAAGGAAAGGATATATAAGTCAATATTTGCCCCTGGACTATTATGATATTCACCTTGATGCACATGCTTCTGTTGTCGTAAATACCGATAGTGAGCGTTCTGTTATGGTGTTCACCCTCTTGGGGGATGCGTATATCGGCGGCGAGCTGATTAAAGAAAAAACAGCGGTGAAACTCACCTCCGGTGACCATATAAAGATAAAGGCAGCGGATAATAATGTTCAGGTGTTATTCATGAGTTCGACGCCCCTGGCTGAACCGGTCGTTTGGGGCGGTCCTATCGTCATGAACACAAAGGAAGAATTGAATAAGGCCTTTGATGATATTAAAAAGGGTACATTTTTGCAGGATAAGATTTCATATTGATAAAAATGTGTGAATAGCAAAGGAGGCGGTCATTTTGAAAAGGATTAATATATTAGCTGTTGTCGGTTCTTTGCGAAAAGATTCATATAACCGGCAATTGGCCTTGGAGGCAAAAAAACTCATCGGGGATCGGGCCGGTTTTACACTGCTTGAATATCACGATATCCCTTTAATGAATCAGGATATTGAATACCCCGCACCCGAGGCTGTCAAACGCGTCCGTAATGCGGTGAAGTCGGCGGATGGGATATGGTTCTTCACTCCTGAATATAATCACTTTTTCCCGGGTGTACTGAAGAACCTCATTGACTGGCTCTCCCGCCCAATCAGCGATAAAGAGCCGCAGGTTCTCGCAGGAAAGCCCGCGGCTATAAGCGGTATTTCTCCCGGTATGTCCGGGACCGGACTGGCTCAGGATCATTTGGTTACACTCATCAGCTTCTTGAACATGGACATCATGAATGTGCCGCGTCTCACCATTCCCAACGCCAGGCAGCAGCTTGACGGTCAGGGCAAGCTGACACTTACAACCAGCTACCCCTACCTGGAAAAACAGGCAGATGCTTTTATGGATTTTATCCAAAAGCGTATACAGGCCTAGTACGGTCGTCGCCATCGAAACCTCAGATGTCATCCTGATCAGTAAATAAAGGCCGGCGGTTAAGGGTAATTCCCTGAACCGCCGGTTTTCTGATATAATGTCCTATTTATCTTTTTTACTGACAGCGCTGCCTAAGACGCGAATCAATATATAAAGTAATATCAGCGAGAGGAATACGCCACCGAGGCCATAGACCGCCAGTTCCAGAGCCAGTATGATACCTTCCATCTGTTAACCTCCTTTATTGTCCGAGAAGCATGGGGACAATTGACAGGATGATGCCGCCGGCAACAACCGAGCCGATCTGTCCCGCCACATTGGCGCCAACCGCCTGCATCAGGATAAAGTTGCCCGGAGATTCCTTGCTGTACATCTTCTGAACAAGCCTCGCCGACATTGGGAAGGCGGAGATACC
>CAZVLO010000014.1:14088-25169 GCA_964628265.1 uncultured Papillibacter sp. | reverse complement strand
GAAACGCCGGCCGCACCGATCATGGGGTTGACCTTCTTTTTGGAAAAGATGTTCAAAAGCTTGGCGAAGAGCACGCCGCCCGCCGTATCGAACACGAAGGCCACAAGGCCGAGGCACAGGATGAGGATGGTGACCGGCTGAAGGAAAGCGGCGTAATTCATTGTCGCGCCGATGGTGATTCCCAACAGCAGTGTGACGATGTTGGAAAGTTCGTTCTGCGCCGCCTTGTTCAGCCGCTCAAGCACGCCGCTCTCTTTTATCAGATTGCCGAACATCAGAAGCCCGATGAGCGGCGCGCTGATGGGCGCGATGATTGCGGCAATAACGGTGACGAGAATGGGAAAGAGAATCATCGCTGTCTTGCTGACTTTTTTCTCATTGAACTCCATCTTGATCTGGCGTTCGTTCTTCGTGGTCAGCGCCCGGATGACGGGGGGCTGGATAATCGGCACCAGCGCCATATAGGAATAAGCCGCCACGGAAATGGGGCCCAGGAGCTGCGGCGCGAATTTGCTTGCCACTACGATGGAGGTGGGCCCGTCCGCCGCGCCGATGATCCCGATGGCGGCCGCCGCCTTGAGGAGAATCTCAAGAGGTGTCGCGTTCGCGAACATCTCCTCCTGGAGTCCGAGGCTCACAATGTTGTCCCTCAGGCCCGGGATGAGCGCCGTCAGCCCCAGCACGGCGATAACCGTCGCGAAGATACCGAACTGCGCAGCCGCGCCGAAAAAGATCATCTTCGGCGTTGAAAAGAGCGGACGGAAGTCCGTCATCGCACCGATGCCGATGAAGATCAGCACCGGGAAAAGTTCGGTGAGTATGCCGGCATTATACAGTATCTTCAGCACACCCGGACCTTCGCCCGCTATCCAGACGGCGTTGAGCGGCAGATTTGCAAGGATCGCACCGAAGCCGATGGGCAAAAGAAGCATCGGCTCGTAATCCTTGGCGATGGCCAGATAGATCAGAACGCCGCCGATAGCGTACATGATGAGAAACTCCCAGTGAAACTCAAACACACCGACAAACAGTGACTGCAATGTTTCCATAAATCCTCCCATACCATACCAGGGGCGACGGTATGCCCTCCGATATCTTGTTATTAGTTATTTATAGCACTTTCGCCACGATTGTACAAGACCATCGTGTATGCTAATTTTTTAGGTATTCCTGAAAACCTGACGAGTATTTGATACTGCCATCCAGCATGACCCAGGCGGCCTCCGCGCTCTCCAGGCTTTCGACATAAGCCCTCCCCCGCTCAAAAGGCATATTGAAAACAGCTGTGGACAGGGCGTCCCCAAGGCCGGAATCGGGGCAGAAAATCGTTACCTGCGCGATATATTCCGCCGGCATCAGCGTCGCGGGATCGATAATATGGTGGTACTGCTGCCCACCCACGGTGTAGTACCGTTCATAAATGCCGCTGGATATGACGGAGGACCCGTTGACCAGTACCGAGAAAATCTCAGTCTCGGCGCTCTCTTTATCGGGATTCTGCACACCGATCGTCCAGCTTTTATTACCGTCCGGGCTTGCGATAAGCTTTTCGCCGATCGCCCGGACATTCCCGCCGACGCTTAAGAGGAGCGACGTCACGCCCCGGCTCTCAAAATAGCGCGCGACCTGCTCGACGGCATAGCCCTTGGCGACGGCGCCCACATCCAGGCTCATCTCGGGGTCCTTCAAAAAAACCGTTGAGGCCGCTTCATCGATCACGACATCATCGGGGTCCGTATGGGTCGCCGCTTCCTTCAAGAGCTCCATCGGCGGCAGCTCGGCGTTCTCCGGGTCATTGAGACCCGCCTCGCGGTAATCGTGCCAGATGCTTAAGACGGCGCCCAGTGCCACATTGACGGCGCCGCTTGTCGCCTCGTATTCGTCCCGGGCAAACTTCAGCATGTCAATGATCCGCCGGTCGACTTCGACGGGGGCTTTTCCGGCGTTGTCATTGATGGTTTTAACGTTGTTTATTCCCTCATATTTGTTATAGATGTCATAAAGCTGGTGGTACTCTTCAATCTTAGCGCGTGCCTGTTCGGCAAACTCCTTGAAATGCTCCTCGCTGTCCGAATAGCCCACTATCGTCGTGACCGTATCAAAAAGCGACAGGAACTCCGCCTGATAACGCTTCGTTTCTGTCCGGGCGCAGCCCGAAAGCAGCAGCACTGTCAGGCACAGGCATATTGTTATGATTTTTTTCATATGACGCTCACCTACTACGGAGTATACAACAGACAAATCGGAGAGGCAAGAGACTTGCCTCTCCGATAGTTCCGGAAAATCCGGTATTCTTATGCTGCGGCCTTCGCGATGATGGCCAGGAAGTCTGTGATATGGACGGTGACCGAGGCTTTCAGGTCCTCATCCCCGGCGTAGCCTTCCGAAACAGCAATGCCTGCAACTTCGGCTGCTGTTTTACCGGTGACATAGGCGGCAAACGCGGCGGCCTGCTCGTTCCACTCCTTGCCGATGGCAGACGCCTTCTTCATACCGTAAGCGTCGCCAAGCTCGTCTTTCGTCTGCGGGGCAACCGTCAGATCGGTTGTGATCTTGCCTGCGGCATCAAAATTGATATTGGACTGCGACGCGTCGATGATGCAGCTGGTGATCTTGCCGGAAGCATCCTTTGTGACTGCCGTGTATGTGGAATAGAACTGCACAAGGCCGTCTTTATCGCTGACATTCTTGGATTTTCCGATGTTTGTGGTTGTGCCGATGCCGATTGTATCGCCTGCGGTCGCGCCAAGCTGCTTGGCATTGGCAACAGCCTTCTCAACGGTTGCGATATAGCCGGGGATTTTGATCGTCACAGAGGCCGTCAGGTCGGAACCGGTCGCATGGCCTTCTTCGTCAACGGCGATACCCTTGATTTCCTCAACCGTCTTGCCGACGAAGTAGTCAGCCAGCACGGCAGCCTGCTCAAACCAATCCTTGCCGATGGAAGAAGCCTTCGCCATACCATATTCGGCGCCAAGCTCATTCTTTGTCTTGAAGGTGGCGTCAAGCGGCGTCACAACTTCACCCTTGGCGTTAAAGTTGGCTTTCGACTGTGCCGTATCGATGACGCCCACGAGGACGGAATCAGCTTGTGCCAGGCCGTCTTCTTCACCGGCATCTTTAGATTTCTCGATGGATGTGATAGCTGCAAAACCGGTCTTGACAGTTTCCGGCGCGGCGGCGGAAGGCTCTGCCGACGGAGACGGTTTTGTCGATGCGGGGGCTGATGCGGCCGGGGATGCGGAAGGAGATGCGGACGGGGTCACGTTACCTGTGCCGCAGCCAGCAAACAAGGCGACGGCCAGAACAACGACCAGCAACAATGCAAGGGTTTTTTTCATAAATTTCCTCCTGATTTTTTGTTTTTATTTGAGGTGCAATCTCAAAACCTCTGCGGGTTTCAGTTGAATTGAGGTCGCATAACCTGTGATGTTATAAGCTCCGTCACAGAAACCTTCAAAGTCCCCTACCGGACAGAAGCCTGCCGGCGGCAATCAGAATGATGTGAACGGATATGATCAGAATAAAGTTTTTAATCGAAACGATGAACGTCTCTTCCTTGACTTGTTTTTTCAGAAAAACAGTGATGTTTTTTTGAACAGGTATCAGGGTAATCAAAACAAGCAGGCTCAGCGGTGACAGGAATCCGGCGATGACCATCACGATAACCGACGCGTAGGCTGTGTAGTACAAGAGCGCAAAAACATATACCGCGCGTCTCTTCAGATAATAAGCCAGCGTATACCGCCCGACCTTCACGTCACGTTCAACATCGCAGATATTGTTGGCCAGCATGATACCGGCCGTCAGGCAAAACGGCATTATCGACAGAAGCAAAAGCCCAATGGCGGGTGATACATTGATTTCCGCCGAGATTCTTTCCATCGAAACAGAGTAAGTGAACAAATCCTTCGGCGCATTGATATAGTATAGGATGAACGGAATCACAAAGCCGTAGAAAAAACCGGAAGCAGCCTCACCAAGCGGGCTGTGAGTCAGCGGGAATGGACCCCAGGAATATAGAACGCCGAAGAGGAAACAGATTCCCCCGAGCAGAAGCACAACAATGTCGGTCAGGCTGACCAGATAAATCCCCAGCGCCGCGCTGATGAGAAACAGAACCGCGGTGATGTAAAAAGCCGTACGACGGTTAAACTGCAGTGTCTGACGGTTCTTTTTCGTATCCTCATAATTGTTGATGGTCGTGGCTGTCAAATCGAACAGAAACATTCCGCAGAAGAACACAGCTGTACGGAGCGGATGGATATCTATGCCGTTAAAAAACAGATACGCCAGCGTCATAAAAAACGGAAAAATGCTTGTTATTTTCGTTTTGATCTCAACGTAGCTCAAAAACCGTTTTACCATACGTCACCGTACCCCGTCATTTGACTCGGTCCGCTTTACCGGCAGCTGTTTTCAGAAGTTTCGTTAAAAGCTCTGCTTTGCCGGTACTGATATCCAGGAATTGAATCATCGATTGCGTTTTTTTGAACAATTTATCGATTTTATCGTGGGTGTAAATTAACCCACCGGATGCCTGCACAGCCGCCTTGAGCTCAACCGGCGGAAGTCCCGCAGCTATTTTCTCCGCAAGCGTCTTGTCTGTCTTCAGCGCGTAAATCAGAGGCAGTGTGACGACGCCCCTGCTGTAATCGGACAGGACGGGCTTTTTTGTCATTTTGCGGGTAGCCTCGTAATCGGCGCAGTCATCGGCCAGTTGAAATATAAGACCGATATTGCCGCCGATTTCCTTGTACACATCAAGGAAAGGCTCTTCCTCGCCCGACAGCTTGAAGCCGGCATAAAAGCAGGCTTCAAACAGCGCCGCTGTTTTGCCCCGGATGATTCTGAAATACTCGCGCTCGGTCAGCCGGTAATTGTAATTATTCCGGTTCTGGTGTATCTCTCCGGTTAAGACCTCCGTCAGATACCGGGGAAAGACCCGGTCAAGCTCGTCCGACCTGCGGTCGGCAAGATTACATGCGGAAACAAACTCCAGCGCCGTGCAGAAGAGCCAGTCGCCGCACAAGACGGCGTATTTCTCTCCAAATTTCTTATGGAGCGCGGTGATGCCGCGCCTCGTGTCGGCATCGTCTATAATATCGTCGTGAACAAGCGTCGCAAGATGCAGCAGCTCAACCGCCGCCGCAGCTTTTACGGCATCAGGTTCCATGAGGCCGTCTTTCTGAAGCGCGCAGGCCAGAAGCGCCCGCGCGCGGATCATCTTCCCGGATGCCTTCGCCAGATGCGACGTCATGCTCCGGAGAACCGTCGGCGCGCTTTTCAGAAGCCGGCCGACCTCCTCCCCCGTTCTGGCCACGGCTTCCTCGTAGCCGAATCTGAGCTCCGATGATTTTTCTATTAAATCGTCAGTCATGATAGATATACAACCGCCTTACCCAGCCGATATTGCGCCAGCCTTTCTTGAGGAGCGGTGAGACATAGTAATCAAGTCCGAAGACCTTGCCGGCGCCGAACATCAGGGCGAGCGCACCGAAGAACATCCAGAAGCTCGACAGGAAAAGACCGGTAGTGGCTGAGAACATAAATAAAAGAACGAGCGACACAAGGCTGGAGAGCGTCGTGAGAAGTCCGCCCATCATGGACAGGCCGATAAGAATCTCGGCGACCACAATGAAAATCTGCATGGCAAGGGCAATGCCCGGATTTGGAAGGATCACAGTATTCACAAACCAGTTCATCAGCGGAATATCCAGCTTGAAGGCATAATCAGAAATTGTGGATTGGGCCAGTGGCTTGCCGCTAACGAATATTGCTTTGAAGAGGCCGAGAAAATCAATATTGAACAGCACGCGGCCCACGGATGCCGCCGCCTCGCCGCCGCCAGCTGCGGCCCCGGTGGCACTCGATACGGCGTCTGCGACTGCTGTCGCCGCACCTGTGGCACTGGAGACGGCGTCAGCGACTGCTGTCGCCGCGCCTGTGGCACTCGATACGGCGTCTGCCGGCGTGGTTGCCCCGGTGCCGCCGGCAGTCCCGAGGATGGCGTTAAACCAGCCTGTCGCGCCGCCGAAGAAACCCTCCAGCTTGGGTGTCTTCAGCCAGCCCCCGACGATTTTCATCACACCCTCGAAGACCCAGACGGCGCCAAGCCATATACGGAAGAGAACCAACATGAAGCTGGGCGTTCTATTTGAAAAATGCCCGCCCACAAAGCTCCGGCGGTTCCGGATCGTAAAGAATTCGTTTTTCAGGTAATGGGCGATTTTATTCCAGCCTGCTACCTGTATAAAGTAAACAAGATTGATAAAATGCTTGGCGAACATGGCAAAGAACGATGCCAGAGACAGCTTTTTCTTATCGGTGCCCACATGGGCGGCACCGTAGCGCCCGCCGATGCAGAGCATCGCGCCGTGGAATTTGGGGTTGTATTTTTCCAGCTCGCCTTCTCCGGTAATCTCCGCAATGATGTTGTGGGAGACTGTATGGGCGCTCTGCTCCGCGTTTTCAACCATCTGCGGTACCGGCACTGTCTTATTTTCTGGAATATAGAATATATTATCCCCGGCAACGTAAATATCAGTCCTGCCCTCTGCCCGAAGGTACGCGTCGGTCTGCAGCCGGCAGCGACCGGCCTTCTTCAGGCATTCCGCCTGATTCACGACATTGCTGCCCTCAATACCTGCCGTCCATATGACAGTCGCCGTATTTTCGCGGATGATTTTATCACCCTGCTTCAGCTCAATATAGCCCTCACCCAAGGCTGAGACACCTGTCTTCAATACGACGTCGACGCCCATTTTCCGAAGCCGCCTGTCCGCCTTAGCGGAGACGTGCTCCGGAAAAGTGGGGACGACGCGGTCCATCATGTCAACATTGACGACGCGGACATCATGCCGGTTGATCTCATATTCGTCGCAGAGGTACGGGATCCATTCAGCCAGCTCGCCGGCCATCTCAGCGCCCGTGAAGCCGGCACCGACAATATAGAAGGTCAAAAGGCGGCGCTTCTGCTCCGGGTCCGTCTCAGAGGCGGCGTTCTTAAAAACATCGATGATATGGTGCTTCAGCTTAACGGCGTCGTCGTAGGACCACAGCTTGAAGGAATACGCTTCCGCGCCCGGCGTACCGAAATACGTCGGCTTGGACCCGGCCGCCATGACGAGGTAATCGTAACTGTATGAGCTAGTCTTCCCGAGCACGATTTTTTTATCGTAATCGACAGCGGTGACGGCATCGAGCTTCACCTCGACGCGGCGTCCCGCGAATATTTTTTTAAGACTGATGCGGACATGATCCTCCGGAACGCGGTTAGCCGCCACCTCGTGGAGCTCGGTCAGCATCGTATGATAAGGATTTTTATCAATAAGCGTGATGCGGACGCCGTCTGTTTTTTTCAGGTGTTTAGCCAGTTTTTTTGCTGTCAGGACGCCCGCGTATCCCGCCCCGACGATGACGATCTGCTTTTCCATTCTCCTTAACCCCTTTAGCTAAAAATCGTTTCCCAGACATAACGCTTGTTAACAATTAAATTGAATACACAATAATGACAGTGTATAATTAGGACTAATACGCAACAAAACTGCTTTCGTGATAAATTGGCTGTGATCTTATGTTAATTCAATTGCAAACGGCGCAATTTCGTTAAATTTTTGTTTATCAATTTTCGAACTGGGTAATTATACGATAAGAGTAGGAATAAATCTCGTATCCCAAGATACAAAAGGAGCATGCCATGGGTCAGGATTGTGAGCGTTATCTGGACGCGCTGAAGAAGTGCGCCCTGTTCGACGGCATTGAGGAAGAGGACATCAAGCAAATTCTTCATTGCCTGAATTGCAGAATCACCCAGTATGAAAATAATAAGTATATTGTTCTTTTACAGCAGGAGCTTGACGGCGTCGGCATCATCCTTCGGGGAGAAGCCGCCTTCGTTAAGGAAACCGCCAGGGGCAACAGAGTCGTCCCCTTTACTTTCCATGCGGGGGATATGTTTGGCGAGGTGCTGATGCTCAGCCAGCAAACCCGGTGGTCAATGACGGTTCAGGCGCTGACGGCCTGCAGCGTTGTGTTTATCAATCCCGAAAAGATTATCAACGTTTGTGATAATGTCTGTTCGCGCCATAAGGTTTTGTTGACAAACCTGGTCCGCCTCATCTCTAAAAAGGCATATACCCAAGCTGAGCAAATATCTGCTGGACCAAAGAACCGGGAGCGGTAAACTGACCTTCAAGCTGCCGCTGAACAGGGAAAAACTCGCGGACTTCCTGAACGTATCAAGACCCTCCATGTCAAGGGAACTGGGCAATATGCGCGACAGCGGAATCATTGATTTTTACGGGGACCTGATCAGTATTAAGGACGAGGAGAGGCTAAAGGCGCTGCTGGAGGATTGATGTGAAGGCGTGCATCGCCGCCAGCACGGGGTATGTTGTGATAATAATCCGGGATATAAAAAGACCGGCGAGAGCAGCCTGAGCTTTGCCATCGGCGCTTATTTGGAAATTACTCAAGGCAATTCTAAATCGGGGATTGTATAATGAAAAACGCACTCCAGATTTTCGACCCCATCACCGCGCAATGGTTTGCGCGGTGTATCGGCACGCCCACGGCGGTGCAGGATGCAGCGTGGCCGGCCATCGCGGCGGGAGATCACACGCTGGTGTCCGCGCCGACGGGGACAGGCAAAACACTGGCGTCGTTTCTCGTGTTCATCGACCGGCTCATGGCGGAGGCGCGGAACGGTACCCTAAAGCGGGAGCTGCAGCTGATCTACATATCACCGCTCAAGTCATTGGCGGGTGATATCCGGGAAAACTTACGCCGCCCGCTGGACGGCATCACAAACGATTTACGTGCTGCCGATCTGCTGCCGCCGCAGAAACCGGGAGGCTTCGAGCCTCCGCTGTCGGTCGCCATCCGGACAGGCGACACAAGTCAGAGCGAGCGGCGGCAGATGCTCAAAAAGCCACCGCACATCCTTATCACGACTCCGGAATCGCTGTACTTATTGCTGACGGCAAAATCCGGCCGGGCTATGCTGAAAACAGCACGGTGGATCATACTGGACGAGCTCCACGCCATGATTGATACCAAGCGCGGCGCGCACCTGATGCTGTCGGTGGCACGGCTGGATACGCTTTGTGAGGCTCCCCTGCAGCGCATCGGTCTGTCAGCGACGATTGAACCGCTGGACAAGGCCGCCGAATACTTATCCCCCGACCCCGTGACACTGGCCGCACCGAAAATGCGCAAGGATGTGAGGCTTGAGATCACAAGCCCCTTCGCTGAGCCGCACACGCCCAAAAAGGACCCCGTTTGGCAGGCGCTGGCGGCTGCCGTTTATAAGCATTGCGAGGGCACGCGCAGCGTCATCGCCTTCGTCGAGGGCCGGACCTATGCCGAAAAGCTCGCGTACTTCGTCAACCAGCTGGGCGGAGCGGATTTTGCCCGCACCCACCACGGCAGCTTGTCGAAGGAGCAGCGCTTTGAGGTGGAAACAGCGCTCCGGAGCGGCACCCTGCGACTGCTGATTGCCACCTCGTCCATGGAACTGGGCATCGACGTGGGCGAGATCGATGAGGTTTTTCAAGTCGGCGCTCCACGCTCCATCTCCAGCACCATGCAGCGACTGGGCCGCGCCGGCCACAACCCGGACAGGACAAGCGCCATGACCATGTTCCCCCGGGTCGCTTCGGAGGCCCTCTACAGCGGACTGGCCGCCGAGGTCGTCCGGATGGGCGGCATCGAGCACGTCCGCCCGCCGCGGCTGTGCCTGGACGTGTTGGCGCAGCACCTCGTCTCCATGGCAACGGACGAGGGGTACAATGTCCCTGACGTCCTGCCTGTTTTAAAGCGCGCCTATCCCTTCCGCGAGATTACTATTGACGATGTCCGCGACGTGCTGAAAATGCTGGCCGGCGACTGGGAGCATCAAAAGGATATCCCCGTCCGCCCCCGGGTCTTATACGACCGTATCCACGACCGGGTGGAGGGCGATTCATACAGCCGTATGCTGGCTGTTTCCAGCGGCGGTACAATCCCCGACAGGGGCCTCTACGCCTGCCGGACGGAAACCGGCATCCTTATAGGCGAGCTGGACGAGGAATTCGTCTTTGAAGCCCGGGTGGGCGATAAGCTCCTGCTGGGCAGCTTTACCTGGCGGATCCGGGAGATCACAAAGGACACCGTTGTCGTCTCCCAGACAGCCCCGGGCGGCTTCCGGGGCCCCTTCTGGAAGGGCGATATTCAGGGCCGCCGGGCTATGACGGGTGCTTCCTACGGCGAGATATTCCGCCGGCTCAGTGAAGCTCACGACAACGATACTCTCCTTGACGCGCTGCGTCGTCTCGGCCTCGACGACAAGTCTGCCGAAGCCTCGGAGGACTTGATCAGGCGGCAAATTGCCGCCACAGGATCGCTTCCCGACGACAGGACGCTGCTTGTGGAGCATTTCCGCGACGAGACGGGTAATCACCAGATGATGGTCCACTCCGTCTTCGGTAAACCGGTGAACGAACCCCTGGCCATCCTTTTGACGGAGGAAGCCAAGCGCCTTTTAAACACGAACATCAGCTTTGTGGCCGACGACGACGGCCTCCTGCTTTTCCCTTATAACGACTGCGAATTTCCCCGGGGACTGCTGTTCGATATCGCGCCTGAAGCGGCAAAGCCTATTCTGTCGGCAATCCTGCCCGTCACGACCGCATTTAACATGACCTTCCGCTATAACGCCGCCCGCGCCCTGATGATGGGCGTCCGCAAGCAGGGACGCCAGCCCCTCTGGGTTCAGCGTATGCGTGGAGCTGAAATGTTGGATTCCCTCATCCGACACGAAAACCATCCCCTCATGCGCGAAACGCGCCGCGAGTGCCTGGAGGATTACTGGGACCTTCCGGGCGTGGAGCGCCTGTTAAACGCCATACGTGCCGGGACGATCCGCGTGCGGGAGATGGATCTTGAGATCCCGTCACCCATGTCGTTTTTGCTCCGGCGGCAGACGGAAGCAGCGATGATGTACGACTATTCGCCGACGTCCCGGGGCTTGACGGCCGCCGTTGAGGAGGATTTAAAGCACGCGTCGATGATCGCCCCGGCACTCGTAGCGCCTGACGCGG
>CAZVLO010000014.1:8225-14038 GCA_964628265.1 uncultured Papillibacter sp. | reverse complement strand
CCAGGCCCGGACAAAACTGCCTGTAGACGAGAACCAGCTCCACACTCTGCTGATGATCGAAGGCGATCTCATATCCGATGATTTGATAACTGCCGGTCTCACAAGCAGATCAGATTCCGGCATTGCCGGGGCGGAAGCCGTAGGACCGGGCGTGCTGTACGAATGGCTTGAAGCGCTGGAGCGCCGGGAGCTCGTCAGGTATATCGAACCCGGCTTGTGGATTGCCGCCGAGCAGGCGCAGGAATATGAGGACGCATTTGCGAATAAGGACGCGGCGGCGCGGGCGCGGCTTGTCCGGCGGCTTTTACGTTATCGCGGCGCCCAGTCACCGGAATCCGTCGCCGAGCGCTACCTTTGGACGGAACAGGAAGCGTTGGCCGTGCTGACGGCGCTTGTCAGCAGCGGGGAGGCCGCTTTATATGACAAACTCTATTACCACGCGAAGCTCTTCGATAAAGCCCGGATGGAAACCATCAAAGCCCGCCGCCGGATGATCACGACGCAGTCACCGGAACGCTACGCAAGCCTTTTGGTAAGCCGCTCCCATTCCGTCGGTACGACGGCGGAAAAGCTTGAAACGGCGCTGAAGACGCTCTGCAGCCTCCCCTATCCGCCGTCCGTTTGGGAAAGCGTGCTTTTGCCCACTCGGGTGGACAACTACCGCCCGGAGATTCTGGACGCGCTTTTAGGTCTCGGCAAATACTTCTGGCGCATCAGCTCCGACGGACTCAGCTTCCACCCCTACGATGATATCGATTGGGACGTCGATTTGAGTTGCACCGGTGACGGTCTTGACGGCAATGAAAAATGTTTTTGAAGCCCTGGTGAAACGTGGTGCCAGCTTCGCCCAGCAGCTTGTCGACCTGACGGAAGGCGCATCGCCTTACGAGGCTCTCTTAAGCCTTACCGAAAAAGGCCTCATAACCGCCGACAGCTTTATGCCGGTGCGCCAGCTTGTCGACAGAGAAAAATATGAAAGCTTACCGGTGAAGCGGCGGATCAAGGCCCGGGTCATGACGGTCACCTCCGGCCGGTGGGAGCTGACACGACCTCTGAAAACACACACAATCGAGAATCAGCTTGAGCGGCTGTTTGACCGGTTCATCATCGCCTGCCGGGAGACGGCGCAGGGCGTTATTGACTGGTCCGCCGCCCTGAAAATTCTGCGCGTCTGGGAATTCACCGGCCGCGTCCGCCGCGGTTATTTTGTTGAAGGCCTTTCCGGTATGCAGTTTATCCGGGACAAGGAGTTTGCCGGTATCACAGCGGCTTTGGCGGAGCCCGACAACAGGCTTCGATGGCTGCCCGCCGTTGATCCCGCGCAGCCCTGGGGCAAGAGCCTGAAGCACCTTGATGACCGGCCATTTATAAACGTGCCCGGCACCGCCGTTGCGCTGCGTGGCGGCGTCCCGGTTGCCGTCCTCGAGCGTCAGGGCAGAACGCTTCGGGTCTTTGACCAAATTGCTCTATACGATGCACTGCCAGCCTTCAAAAACGATTTTAACCGCCGGCGGCTCTTCCCCCAGTCCAACCGGATAACAGTCAAAGACTACCCTAAGGACGCGGAGGATGCGCTGGTACGCGCCGGCTTCACAAGAGAAATGCAGGACTATGTATTATACAGGGGATTCAGGTGAACCCCCGCCAGTGCCTGTCCCTTTTGGGGGAGCGAAGGGGGTGTAGGGCAGACAAGATCTACCCCTACAATGTACATAACAAAACTTACGGAGGATATCTATGACAATCAACACCGTCACCCTGATCGGTCTCGGAGCAATGGGTTCTTTTTTTGCACCGAGGCTGAACGCACATCTGGGAAACAGCTTCCGGGTACTCGCCGGCGGCGAACGAAAAAAACGCCTTGAAGCAAAAGGCGTCACCATTAACGGCGTCAATCACCGTTTCAATGTCATTGCTCCGGACGAGCAAACGGATCCCGCCGATCTCGTTATCATCGCCGTGAAGGACACGGGGCTGAAGCAGGCCATTCAAGATATCAAAAACCAGGTTGGGCCAAATACGCTCATCCTCAGCGTATTAAACGGCGTGGACAGCGAGGAGCAGGTCGCGGCTGTCTACGGTTGGGACCATGTCCTGTACTCCTACATGCGCATCTCCATCGTCATGCAGGACGGCGCTGCTGATTTCAACCCCAACGCGGGAAAAGTTCACTTCGGCGAGGCAGAAAACGATGTCTTATCCAACAGGGTTAAAGCCGTCAAAGCGTTATTCGACGCCTGCAAGATTCCATACGAAATTGACAGGAACATGATCAAGGGCATTTGGTTTAAGTTCATGTGCAACGTGGGTGAAAACATGACCTGCGCCCTGCTGGGCGTCCCCTTTGGCGCCTTCCATATCAGCGAACACGCCAACACCCTCCGGCGCGAGGCCATGTATGAAGTCGTCAAAATCGCCAACAGGCTCGGTATCGATCTGGGGCAGGCGGAAATCGACACCCAGGAGACCAATATTAAAAAACTGCCCTTTTCAAATAAACCCTCTACCCTGCAGGACATCGAAAACAGACGCCCGACAGAGGTGGGCATGTTCTCCGGCAAGATCGTCGCGCTGGGCGAAAAGCTGGGCGTGGAGACGCCCGTCAACCGGCTGCTGTACAACGGCATCAGGACTTTGGAGGAGAAAAACGCGGGACTGTTCGATAATACCCAACAATAGTTTTATACGCATGTAATTCATTCTCCGCCCGGGGTATAACCCCGGGCGGTATTCTTATTCTGACCGTTCATAATAAGTTTACATTTTGAAATGTCAGATAACAGACAGGATGGGTCAGCGCTGTCGGCCATCAGTCAATCGACTTCTTTTTGTTCGTTGTAATCCGACACCGTGTTTATTATAATACGTATTGATGATTTTGTAACGAAATGTCGTTAATAAGGAGATCTCATGCAGTCTGTATTCATGTTTATAATACGGCACAGAAAAGCCGTGCTGATCCTATTTATAGCCATCGCCGCTGTCTGTGCACTCTTATCCCCCGGCGTCGGGGTCAATTACAATATTTCGGATTATCTGCCCGAAAGCGCGCAGTCCACACAAGCACTGGCCGTGCTTGGCGACGAGTTTAAAGACACTGTCCCCAATGCCCGGGTTATGCTCAGGGACGTTAGTCTGCAGGAAGCACTTAATTACAAAGAAAAGCTGGAGAATATCGATGGTATCTCCGGCGTCCTGTGGCTGGACGATGTTGTGGACCTGAAAATTCCTCTGGAGACGGTGGACAGCAAAGCGGTCGAAGCGTACTACAAAGACGGTAATGCCCTGATCTCGCTGACGATTCGAAGCGGTGACGAAGTTGCGGCGACGGAGGCCGTATATGATCTGATCGGCCCTGATAACGCCCTGTCGGGCAACGCCGTCGATGTTGCCAACTCACAAACCCTGACCGGGAGTGAAACACGTACAGCAACGCTGATTTTAGTTCCCGTCATCATCCTGATACTTCTGGTTTCCACCACCTCCTGGCTGGAACCGCTCCTCTACCTCGGAGCAATCGGCTTGTCAATCATCGTAAACATGGGAACCAATCTGATTTTCGGTGAGATCTCCTTTGTCACGAACGCCGTCAGCCCGATACTGCAGCTGGCCGTGTCGATGGATTACGCCATATTCCTGCTCAGGAGCTTTGCGGAATACAGAAAACAGACTGAGGACGTCGGAGTGGCTATGCGCCTTGCGATGAAACGGGCTTTTTCCGCCGTTGCCGCCAGTGCCGCCACAACTGTGTTCGGTTTTCTGGCGCTGGTGTTCATGAAATTCGGCATCGGTGCCGACTTGGGACTTGTCTTATTTAAGGGTGTCCTGCTCAGCTTTTTGTCGGTCATGGTTTTCCTGCCAGCCTTGACACTCAGCGTTTATAAGCTCCTTGACCGAACAAAACACAGGGCGATTATGCCGGAATTCAAGCGTATGGGCAAGGTTGTTACAAAGGTGCGTGTGCCGGCTCTTATTCTCGTACTGCTGTTACTTGTCCCAAGTTTTCTTGCCCAAGGAAAAAATGACTTCACCTACGGTATCGGTAATCTGGGCGCCGACAGCAGAATCGGGCATGATAAGACCGCAATCAACGCCGAATTCGGCGAATCCAACGCCATCGTGCTTTTGGTTCCAAAAGGCGATGCGGCAAAGGAAAAACTTTTGAGCGATGACCTGAACACACTCCCCCATGTCACAGAAGTTGTCTCCTACGCAGCACTCGTTGGGCCGGAAATTCCCCCCGAGTATCTGGACGGCGATGTAACTGAAAGGTTTTATTCCGAAAATTTCAGCCGAATTATCGTCTACACCGACACGGCCGATGAGGGTGAGGACGCCTTCCGTACGGTGGAAGAGGTACAGGCCAAAGGGCGTGCTTATTACGGAGACAGCGTCTGGTCCACCGGGCAGAGCGTCATCATGTACGATATGAAAAACACCATCCAGCAGGACAACACACTTGTCAACATGATTGCCATAGGCGCAATACTCCTGGTTCTTCTGGTCACCTTCCGGTCTTTGACATTGCCGATTCTCCTGACTGTCACCATTGAAACGGCCATCTGGATTAACCTAGCCTTCCCATATTTTACAGGCAATCCGCTGTGTTATATCGGTTTTCTCATCATCAATACCGTGCAGCTGGGAGCGACCGTGGACTACGCCATCCTTCTGACAACCCACTATACTGAAAACCGCCGAACGATGAAAAAGAAAGAGGCTTTAAAAACCACAATTCGGGAGGTTTTCGGCTCGATCCTCGTCTCGGGAGCCATCCTGTCCCTGTCCGGCTTCGCCCTGTGGGTGACCTCGTCCAATCAAATTGTCTCCGAGCTGGGGCTTCTGCTTGGACGCGGCACAATCCTGTCCATGCTGCTGGTCGTCTTCTTCTTGCCGGCTGTGCTGACAGTCTTCGATCGGCTGATTCAAAAAACCACCCTCCGCGCCAATTTTCTCAAGGAGTGAAGTTTGAAAGAAAAATCTTTCAAACTGGGTTTTGTGCCTTTCGGGTCTTATGATCCGAAGTCCGGCAAAGCCGGGCACGGCGCAATTCCCCGGAAAGGAAAGTTTATATTATGAAAAAAATAACCAAAGCTTTTACCATGACAGTGACGGCCGCCGCCGTATTGCTGTTTGTTTTGCTGCCCGGCACCGCCCTCGGCCAATCCCCCGTATCCGTGGATCCACCGGCCGGAACACCTGTCTCACGGGAGGAGGTCGTCTACGTCAATCTCACAGCGGCCGGTGTAACAAAAGATATCTACATCGTTTCAGCCCTGCGCAGCGCCGAGGCTGGAACAGTTACCGGCTACGGCAATTACGCGTCTGTCAAAAACCTCACGGATACAGGGCCTGTCACGCTGATAGATGATCAGGTTACTTTCAGCGCACCAAAAGGCGACTTTTATTATCAGGGAACGCTTAAAAGCACCGACCTGCCCTGGAGGATTGACGTCACTTATGAACTTGACGGCACCGAGCTGCCGGCGGATGCCCTGGCCGGGAAAAGCGGCCATGTGAAGATTAGTATCAAGACCACCAGGAACGACGCTGTCGACCCGGTGTATTTTGAAAACTATCTGCTTCAGCTCTCAGTCACGCTCGACACGTCCAAATGCGCGAACATCACTGCCCCGGGAGGGACGCTCGCCAATGCCGGTATCAACAAGCTTGTGGCCTTTACCGTCATGCCGGTAAAGGAGGGTGATATGACCGTTGAAACAGACGCATCAGATTTCTCAATGAACGGCATCGAGTTCTCCGCCGTCCCCCTGTCCATGCAGTTCGACCCGCCGGACACCGGCGCCATAAAA
>CAZVLO010000014.1:0-8080 GCA_964628265.1 uncultured Papillibacter sp. | reverse complement strand
GGCCTCCGGGAGCTGAATGGCAGCGCCGCGGGCCTCTATGGCGGCTCGGCGCAGATTAAAGACGCGCTGGACACGATTGTCGGCTCCATGAGCGGCGCTCCGACTGCGGACGGCTTTGATATCACCGGTCTTTTGCAGCTGCCCGACGGGCTTTTACAGCTGGCAGCCGGTATCGACGGGATTTCGTCAGGCCTGTCGGAGCTGAAAGCAGGCTTCGCCGCGTCCTACGGCGCTCTGAAATCGGCAATATTGGAGATACCCGACGCGGTCATCACCGAGGCGGAGCTGGGGCAGCTTTATCAGGTTAACCCGGCTATGAAGGACACCCTCGACAAGCTGGCCGCTTACTACGCTGCCGGTGTCAAAACAAAAGCCGTCTATGCGAATGTCCGGCCGCTCTTCGATTCCATGGACGCGGCCCTCGATCAGCTGAGTGGTTCTGCGGACCAGATTTCCTCCGCGCTCAAGGATACCGCTGCGCAGATCAAGGGCGCTCTCGAGAACAGCGATGCTTTCAATCAACTCGGTCAGCTGTCGGCAGGCCTGCAGGCGCTCTCGGCGAAATACGGCGATTTCCACGAGGGCTTGATGATGTTCACCGGCGGCATTTCAAAGCTGAATAAAAACTACGGGTCCCTGGACGGCGGTATCTCGGGTCTGGCGGACGGTGCGGACGCCCTGTCGGACGGACTCGGTCAGGCGGCGGACGGCGTCTCGGCGCTCAACGACGGTGTGAAAGACCTGCCGCAAAAAACCGATAAGGAGATTCAAAAGCTGATGGACGACTACGATAAATCGGACGTCAAACCCGTCTCCTTCGCGTCACCCAAAAACCTCAACACCGCGTCGGTCCAGTTCGTCATGAAAACCGATAAAATCGAAAAACCCGAGCCGCCCGCCACCGCGCCGGAACCAGTGCATAAAGAGACGATCTGGGATCGGTTTATAAGCCTGTTTAAGTGAAAAGCATACAATCAAGAAAATGCGGGGCGCTGATTTCTCAGCGCCCCGAGGTTTTTGTGGGGGTCTCTGCGCTTAATGCATTTCACGATGCAGAAAGTGCATCTTACGGCATACACGTTGACATTATTTGGCAATAATGATAACCTAAAAAGGACTATATGTATATATATTTGCTCAACATAGGGGGGCTGATTCCAATGGGCCGTAAGCGGTTACTCATTATGATGACTTTATTATTACTGCTGTCTGGTTGCGATGGCAGCATACTGCTTGATAGCATAACCCTTAACGCTCTTTATGGCGACACTGTGCTTGATCTCCCGATAAAATGTCAACAAGAAGGTGCCTATGCAACCCCGGATAGCCCCGGTAGTTTTTTTACGACAGCAAGAGATTACACGGAAATCAAGTCAATCATAGAGCGGTATACAGAAGAAAATTCAGGCTACGTAACATCCTATGATGACCAAATCTTAATGATGTTTAAGCAGAACGATGGCAATCTGGATTATTTTTTGTTTTCCAGGATTAATCATAAACAATACATCATTAGTACATTAAGAGCCAACATATATTTCGAAGGTTATGACACCACCGGAGAAGGTAATTATTTATTGCTGCCTTTATTTCTAATAAATGATAAGCGGATAGACAAAGCCGATTTATCCCCCAGTTTCTATGAGGGAGTGCAGTATGAACTGGCTCCGGATGTGGGTATTAATGAGTTTGCGGAGTTTTTTAATGATTCAAATTGGTTCGATATGGAAGTAAAAAATGGCACTCTCATTCTGAAATCATTAATTGCTTCTGGAAAAATCTCTAATAACAAACTATTTCAAGTTCCGCATCCTTTAATATTCCGATTTGAAACACATGTAGGAATTACATATCTGATAATTGAAAAAGGAGAATAAACTATGAAAAGAAAGCTTAGAATTATCATAGCACTTGTTATTGTTTTTACTTTTATTTCACAATCAGCCGCATTAGCAGCCAGTTCAAAACCGTCGGCTGCGCAAGAGCAACGGTTACAGAAGGTATTTTCGGCAAAACTTAATGAAATTTCAAATTCTGACAGGGTCATCGATAAGACAAAGCAACTCCAGGATTTCTCCGGAAACCTATATACATTAGTTGAATGCTCACCGATTGGATACATGATTTATAGTAATGATTCTGGCCTATTTGTTGAGTATAGTGTTGATTCACCTTCACCGTATCAACGATTTAACAGCAGCATGTTTTATGGCGGGCCAACGCAGTATTTTATTATGAAGAATAATTCGTATGTACATACAGTATTAGATGAAACATATGCTCTTTCAGAAGCGGACGATTTGTCTAAATCGACCGACAAACTTAAAGATTATTATAAGAGCACTGCAAACCAAGATGTACTAAACTATATTCAAAAGGGAATATTGCCAAATTCTAAAAATTCTGTAGAAAGCATGCTTAGTTCTGCCACAGAATCCTCTCAAATGACTGCATCAATACCAAGTTCGTATTATGTAACGGGTGCAACTCCTTTAAGCACATTAACAACAGAATCTCAAATGGGATATAGGACCGGTAATGTGTGTGGCTATATCGCAGCTGGTTTATTGATGCTTTGGTATAGAACAAATGTCAGTTCTAACTACCTTGCTAGCTCCTATATAAACAAGAATTCATCCAACTATCCTTGTTTTTCCGGTAGTTCCTTTACTTCATATTTACTTTCTTTTGGATATCCAGCACAGACATGGGCTTATGATATTGCTAATGTTCTTGAAGATTATACTGCAACTAGAGGAATTTCGATTAACTCATCAATTATTGATGTTTTACCTCTAACATCAATGATTAAGTCTGACCTATATACTTACAATAGACCATATATTCTTTTTGGTAGTTTGGTTAGACCAAATGGAACCGGTTCAATTTCACATGCTGTACTTGTTTATGGTTACAATGCGAATGGATTGATATGCCATTATGGTTGGGAAAATTATGCTTTTGTCAATGTATCTGGAATTTGGGCTTCCGGATACCAGATACAGGATTAAACTATCAGGATTAACTGCTGTCTCAGAATAGTAAATTTCAGGTTTATCTATATTATGCGGGGCGCTGAGAAATCAGCGCCCCGCGTGTGTGTTTGGAAATTTCTCGACTATAACTCCGTGTAATTATAAAGGATGAATTTCATATATTCATCTAATTCCGTGCTATCTAGCCACCATAGCTTTCCTCTAAAACTAATTTCGGTTTGCCCGTGTGGAGCCTCCGCCTGGTTAATATAATACTCATCATCTCCGGTAATCAGATGAAAACCATATTCCGGCGTTATCCCAGCAAGTTGTTTATTCCAGGTAATGTCTTCTGTGGTCAATTCATTCAGAATAGATATGAGCACCTGTTCCTCTTCAGCTGTCAATTCTACTTTCATTTCTGTTAAATTATCCTGCAGATTCCAAATGTATATTTCAACCTGTTCCGCAGCCAGTTCGTGCAGCCATTCTACAAGCTTGCTCTTATCGTTGTTTGAACATCCTGACAAGATAATTAGTATGCAAGAGACAGCGGCTATCATGACCGTATTTCTTACTCTGCAAGCCTCCTTCAACTTCTCCGTCATAATAAGACGGTACTATCGATTCAATGTCTTATCGTTAATCTGTGTATTGAAAAAATCCTCTATAATCACGCTTTTCATCTGGATTTGCTCGGTATAGCCCAAGGTTGAAGAACTTCCTTGAGCTTTTTATACTCAAAACCAAAACCATAGCTGTATTGCTGACTCGGCAGGGATCCCTGAGGAAACGTTACGAATAGATTTTCAGGTGACAGGCTGATGTATTCCGGTTTCAGCGCAGCTTCCATTTCAGCTCGCAACGCAGCTTCCACATCAAACGCATCCAAAAGCCACTGCCTGGCCTCCGCCTCAGGCAGTGTAAACAAATCCCAGATACTCAGCACCTCTCCGGTCTCCCGGTCAAACACCGCGGCAAACCGAAGCTCCTGTACTGTCTGTTCATCCACAGGCAGGTACACTGAGGTTAAAAAGCACATGATTTTATCGTTGGAGGCTGTGGGTGTAATATCCTGAGAGATGAGACGGGCATGGTATTCCGTTCCGCTTTCTTTACAGGCCAGATACTCTGCGTAGGCTTTTTCCAGTTCTGCTTGTATATCGTAGAGCAGGCCCTGCTCCTCATAATAAGCACTGACCGCCTTTTGGGCAGTCTCGCTGAGATCATCGTAACTCTCCTTTCCGACCACGTAAGCATTGCCCGGGCCGCTAGTGTCCTGGATGGTCAGCAGCGTCGTTTCATCCGACAGCTTATAGACGTTATCTCTGCTGTAATCTCTTTTCCACATGCTGACGCGCTCACCATCGGAGAAGGTCATAACGTTTTTCTCCTTCAACCCCCGCTCTTCATCTGTTTGATGGGGCATAATGCTCAGGATTTCATTTAAAAGTGCGTCGCTGTTTTTAATTGAAAATCCGCCATACTTAGTCACTTCGTAAGCAACATTAATATCACCTAAAAAAATATGTAGTGGCTTATGTTCGTTAATGCCAAAGATTTCAACGACGACCTGCGATAATTGATAAGACGAAAAATCATGCGGCACTCGGCTGCGTTCATATTTGCTGATTATAGATGCCAACGCTTTACAATCCACCCGCTCGGTAACATCCACACCGTTATAAATGACGACGCCAATGTTGTAACCGTTTACATCGTCTATAATGTTTTTCGGTTGTGAGAGAAATAAGGCAACAGCAATGATGATAATTATGATGATTCCTGCGATAACCAGTTTCCTTTTCATTGAGGGTATCCTTTCTGAATCAAGCTGCATAATATATTATTCTGTTTTGAAAGTAAAACAAGCAAATCATATAAGACATTCTATTACTCAATGCCCGCACTGCTCCAATCAAGCGGATATTACAAGAGTTGATTTAATAAACGGAATGTTATAATTCTTAATCATATTTTATAGAGCTTTTGTGAATCGGCACCTGGGAAAGCTGGAGCAACCGAGGAAGTAACCATTTCTCCCACACCGCAGGACGACTGTACCACCGCAGCGGATACAAGTGTCTCCTGCTGATATATTCTCAAAAGCAATTTTCTTGGCAGATGCAGCGGCGACATGCTCTTTTTTCACAGCCGACGACTTGATGTCAGCGCTCTGGAGCAAACCGGCGGCGACAACACAATCGTCATATTGCAGCACCCTATTTGTATATTGACGAATAACCGCAGGGACCTGGCGGAAATACACCACATGGCTAACGGTGTTGACTTTCAGATCGCATTTCGGTGAAAACGTAACAATGGGAATCACCGGCAGCGAGGGGAATTGCGAAAGCAAGGCCTCCACAGCCTTTACGTGAGCATAATTCTGTCTTAGGGGGTTCATGAAACTGCTCTTCTGGCCATAAATATTTTGTGTCCACTGCGTTGATCTCTCTCCCCCAAAAATCCAGCCTTTATAGTTTTTTGTCTCTATAACAAACACGCCGAACGGTGATACCACGACATGATCAATCTGCGTTGTGCCGGTATTCGTCGGCAGAACCACGCCGTTCAGAATAATATATTCCTCAGATAATCGGTGCAGGTACCGTGCCACCTTCTTTTCACCGAGCCATCCCTTAATCGTCGGCTTAAAAACCCGATAAATAGCTGCTACTAATACAAGTATCCATATGTACCAGAATTTCATAAGGACATCGAGCATGCATGCACCCCTTTCTTGCTGTCATATCAAACCACAACCCTCACCTTGGATTATTTTACCTTTTCCTACAATAATCAACATTGCATGCATACTTTAGCTGCCTTATTGCCCGAGATACAGAACCGTAGGGCAGGATGTCTTCATCCCGCCATGACGGTGCTGCTTTTAGTAGCATTCCTTTGAAAGGACACGACTGCGTGCCGTATGGGGACGGGGGTACAAGGCTGACGGGCGATCACAGATCGCCCCTACGAGGTTGTGCGTATCAGCCGATTGTGTGCGGCGCGGCACGGCGCGGAAACAATCCTCAGTCGCCGCAAGCGGCGCCAGCTCCTTTCAAAAGGAGCCTTGGTTCCATGGGGTTTTGCCTGGTGTTCGGAGATGCCGGAGCAGAAGTGTTCATAAAAATAACACCGGGGTATTACTACCCCGGTGATTTATGCCGATAATATAATTGATGTCTGTTATCGAGGTAGGTTACATATGGCAATTCTCAATGATTATTATGCGATCCTTCAGGTGCATTTTCTTGCTGAGCAAGAGGTTATCGAGAGCGCGTACAAGCGGCTGGCGAAGAAATACCACCCGGACGTGAACAAGGCGTCCGGCGCCGACGCCCGAATGAAGAAAATCAACGAGGCGTACGAGACGCTGAGTGACACCAATAAAAGGCGCGCCTATGACGCACAGCACATCAGGCGACCTGAGATGCCGCGCCGCGCACCCGAGAACGGACCGCGACGGGATGCCAGAGAGGCTGAAATCACCTGCCCCGATGCCGCCGTGTACGCTCTCAGGCAGTATTTCAACTGTATCAAAAGCAGGGATTTCCAGAGCGCTTACGAACTTATCACGGAAATGGACAAAAAGAAGATACCGCCTGATGACTTTATTAAATGGCAGAGCGGCGTTGCGCGGGTATACGCGCTGCAGAATTATTCCTTCAAGGCGGACAAGCTCCATTCCAATCTCAAAATAGGTGGATGTGTTTTCAGTCAGGCCGTCGAATTTTCCGTCACGACAGTTGAACAGAATTCCGTGATGGGACGACTTGAAAATGACACGATCAGCAAAAAAGTTGTCCTTGAAGATATGGCCTGGCGTATCTATGTCGGTTTTGATGATATTCAGCCGTATATCGCGCGTTTTGAGGAACTGAGCGGCCTGCTGACTGCAAAATCCGTTATCAGCGACATGGCGGAGCATTACAGCATCATGGACAGCGGTACGGGCCTCTACAACAGAAAAGGTTTCTCCGAAGCGGCCCAGCGTGAGGTGCTGAGGTATGAGCGCTACGGGAATACCTTTTCCGTCATGCTGATTGAGGTCCGACTTGGGAGGGGCGATATCCGCGGTAAAAATCTGGAGCTTCTGCATATGGCTGAATGGGCGGGCAGAATTCTCAAAGACAGCTTCCGAAAGCTCGACATCCTCGGCCGCTGGGGCGAAACGGGCTTTATCGCTCTCCTGCCGGAAACAAGGCTGGCCGGCTGCATCAAGGCTGCTAAAAAAATCAGGAAGATTCTCAAAACGGAAACCCTGTCCGTCGGACGAAGGAAGTACACCGCGACGCTGAACATCGGTATTGAGGAGTTCCGCGGCTCTCTTGAGGATACGATACGCAACCTGAACAACTATATCGCTATAGCCGGAAAATCAAAGGGCGGCAGCATTGTCTGCAGCAAAGGTGTTTTCGGTTAAGTCATATTTTTACTTATCTTCCAAAATCGCGTGCGTCGGGCGCCGCCGTTTCTGTACTAAATTAACTATTGACTTTCCATTTTCAGCATGTTAGACTTAGCGCAATCATCTTATAGGTAAGGAGTTATGAGCTTGGCCGCTATATTTAACACCGCTATCATAATTATTAGCGTTCTTGTACTCGGGCTTATTATTGTCCGGGTTACTCGTCATGTTAATAATATGTTCGCTGTAAATAGGGGCAAAGCCTAAAGACTCCAAATTCGTAAACAAATGGAGCCCTGCAGTGAAAACTGCAGGGCTCTTTTAGTTTGTATCGAATCACCGATTTCAAGAGATAGCACATTAAAGCGGCGAAGGAGGAGATGCCCGTGTTATTAACAGGCGCGCAGATCATTATTAAAGCACTCATCGAGCAAGGTGTCGACGCCGTATTCGGTTATCCCGGCGGCTATGTCATCAATATTTATGACGAGCTTTATAAAAACAGAGACAAAATCACGCATTATACCACCTGCCACGAGCAAGGCGCCTGCCACGCGGCGGACGGTTACGCCCGTGTAACCGGAAAGCCGGGCGTGGTGATTGCAACCTCCGGCCCCGGCGCCACGAACCTTGTGACCGGTATTGCCAATGCCTACCTGGACAGCGTGCCGCTTGTGGCCATCACCGGCAA
>CAZVLO010000013.1:42673-46614 GCA_964628265.1 uncultured Papillibacter sp. | reverse complement strand
TCGACCGTCTCCATCACGGCAGCCGGCGTCTGCTGCGGGGATGAGCACCTTCTTGTCGGGAGACAGGAGCTTGGCGCTCTCACCCATAAACCGGACGCCGCAGATGATGATGAGCTTTTCTTTTGCTTCCTTGGCGCGCTTGGCCATTTCAAAGGAATCGCAGACATGGTCGGCGATATCCTGCACATCCATGGGGACGTAGTAATGAGCGAGAATGAGGGCGTCCTTCTCTTCCTTTAGTTTCAGTATTTGTTTCTGAATGTCGTTATAGTTTTCCATTAATCTTATCCTCCCAGAGTGGCGACATGGCTCTGAGCTTGTTTATGATCGGGGGCAGGGTCTCGATGATATAGTCGATGTCCGCGTCGGTCGTCGTTTCGTTGATGGACAGCCGGACGGAGCCATGGGCAACCTCGTGCTTCAGACCGATCCCCAGCAGCACGTGGGACGGATCCAGGGAAGCCGAGGAGCAGGCCGAACCCGAGGATGCGCAAATGCCCGCGTTGTCAAGCGTCAGGATCATCGCTTCACCCTCGACGCATTCGAAAACAAATGAAGCCGTACCCGGCAGCCGGCTGACCGGATCGCCCGTCAACTGGGAAAAGGGTACTTTCAACAGCTCTCTTATAAGCCTGTCCCGCATCACGGTGACTTTTTCGATATTAGCGCTCATATTCGCGGCCGCTTCCTCAAGTGCTGCCGCCATACCGACGGCGCCGGCCACGTTTTCCGTTGAGGAGCGCCGTTTGTTCTCCTGCCCGCCGCCGAATAAAAGCGGTGGAATATAAACGCCTTTCCTGATGTACAGTGCGCCGACGCCCTTGGGTCCTCTGAACTTATGGGCGGCAATGGACATCATGTCGATGTTCATCTCGGTGGCATTGATCGGGATATGCCCTGCAGCCTGTACGGCGTCCGTGTGGAATAATATCCCTTTCTCCCTTGCAATAGCTCCGATTTCCGCAACAGGCTGAATCGTGCCGATCTCATTATTTGCCGTCATAACCGTAATAAGAATCGTATCGTCGCGTATCGCGTTTTTTACATCGTCGGGCGAGACCATACCGGTGCTGTTTACAGGAATATACGTCACTTCATAACCCTGTTTTTCCAGATACTCCAGCGTGTGTAAAACGGCGTGGTGCTCTATTGCCGATGTGATTATGTGCTTCCCTTTTTTGCTTTTTATTTCCGCAGTGCCCCGGAGCGCCCAGTTGTCGGCTTCGGTTCCGCTGCCGGTGAAGTATATCTCCTCGGGCTTTGCCCCGATGGCTGCCGCCACCTTTGCGCGTGCCGACTCAAGGCCTCTTTTCGCTTCTCTGCCAAGGCTGTATATTGCCGAAGGATTGCCGTAGCTCTCCGTCAGGTAAGGCATCATTGCATCCAGCGCCGTCTTCGACATTGCTGTCGTACCGGCATTATCCGCATAAACTCGTCTTTTTGCCATGGTATTCTCCAGTCATACTAAATTAGTAGGTTACCGTATCATCACTGTATACTACAGTGATGGGTTTGTCAACACACGCTTTTTTTATATGGGCAGATATACATAATTAATTGATATTATACCCCGCTCATGATATGATGTTCCGGACCGGCAGCGCTATATTTTGATAATTTTGGAGGTGCAAAATGAAACGATTTACCGCAATCGCGCTCGTTTTGCTGCTTCTGTTTTGTATAACAGCAGCCAACGCCGCGGCACCCGGCTCCCCCGGCGACCCGCTCATCTCTCTCAGCCACCTTAACAGCTCGTTTCTGCCGTCCGTGCGCAGCGACACAAAAAACCTCATCAGCAGCGCCATCGGGACGTCATACGGTGACACCATGAAGGAGCTTCAGAGTGCTTATGACGGATATATGCTCCGTCTGGGCGGTGCTGAAGGCTATATCTTTGCCGCCGCCTTTACGCCGCTCAGTCTCCCGGCCGGGACATCGACAAGACTCATCACCGGCAGCACCTTTGTCCTCACATCCGGAACGGCGGTCCTTCAGATTGAAAAAGGCACTGTCATTAATATCTCAACAGGCGACGAGGTGGCGGGCGGCTCCTCGCCGGCACTGAACCAGCGGTATTTCTGCGCCGAGGACACCGTTGCCAGGGTTGACGCGGCTTCGGCTTCGACCTGCCTGATTGACGGGTATTATCAGTCAGGCGGCACCGTCATCGTCAATCCGGTTATTTTCACCGATGTCAGAACAACCGACTGGTTTTACGGTGCCGTCCTGTTCGCCAGAGACAACAATCTCTTCAAGGGCACGCAGCCGACGATCTTCTCCCCGCAGATGTCCATGACAAGAGGCATGTTCGTTACCGTACTGCACAGGTTTGCCGGAGAACCGGCCGCCGCGTTCAGCGCCGCATTTTCAGACGTGCCGTCTTCCCAATATTACAGCAGCGCGGTGAGCTGGGCAAACGCCAATAACATCGTCACGGGATATGACGGCAAATTCCAGCCGGATACGAACATCAGCCGCGAGCAGATGGCCGTCATCATGTACCGTTACGCTGTTTACGCCGGATACGGCGCCGCATACGCCAACACCGCCGTGTTCGATTCCTTCCCCGACAGCGGCAGCGTGTCGCCATACGCGACCGAGGCCGTCAAGTGGGCGACATCTAACCAGATTATAAACGGCTCGGACGGAAAGCTCCTGCCGGGCAATACGGCTACTAGAGCCCAAGTGGCACAGATAATTATGAATTTTTGCAGTAAATACCAATAAACCGGCTTCCGGGAATGTAACAGCAGCCTGACTTCTGAATAATATGAAGTGAGCCCTTCTCAGGGTCATCATATATTTGGAGGAATTGACTTATGAGCTGCGATCGTGGAATTTTCGGTAACAACTCCTGGATCTGGGTCATCATCATAATCGTCATTCTTTTCTGCTGCTGCAACGACGGCATCTTCGGAACCTGATACACCTGACCGGTAACGTTTGCAAACCTTCTGAATAATATAAACCGAACTCCTTTCTGTTTGGAGTATCATTCAAGGAGGTGCACCATGAGTAATTGCGGATTTTTCGGCAATAACTGCTGGATCTGGGTCATAATTATCATCGTCATCCTTTGCTGCTGCAATAACAGTCTGTTCGGCAGCGGCTGCTAATCGACGACCTTAAAGTCACGGCTATGCCATGACACAGTCGAAAGGCTGATACAACGCTGCTGATATGTTATATACAGCAAGCCCTGACGGAATAACCTCCTAGGTATGCTGAATCCGGCCGGAACCGGCCATAACGGATACGCGGAGCATCCCGGGTTAGATGGATGATAGAGCGATTCACTTCAGCGGCATTGGTTTCCGCGTGTTGAATCTAATACGCCGGGTGGCTTTACGGCCAGCCGGCTTACATATTTTCATCCGTAAAACAGGCGCTTGGAATACGCCAGACATATTTTGCCCGACGCTCCAACAATTCATCGCGATAATCATATTGATAAATCACCTTGGGCATAGTATAATAACAAACAATTCCCCAAGCCTTATACGGCGCGGGGCAAGGCCGCACTAGTCGGGGAGTCAGCGGTGCCCTGTCACCTGCAACCCGCTACAGCAGGGATGAATTCCGGCTCCCGGATATGTAATGTGTCGTCAGCCTCAGGTAAGCGGCGTTGACGAGTCGGTCTCGCGCAACGTAAATTCGTGAACCATGTCAGGCGGGGAACCGAGCAGCATTAAGCGAAGCTTTGCGTGTGCCGCGGGGTCGCCGGCTCCGAGCCGGCTGCCTGAGTAACGGACATATCACATCATTCAAAAGCCGGTGTGCGGTCTTGCCCCGCGCCGCATCGTCAGAGCGGACTGTGCTAGGTCTCACGTCCGCGTAAACGCGAACGCGCGCGCTTTGTCGCCCCTCCTCTCCGGTATGAACCCGTTTCACCGGGCTTCATACCGGAAACGTAAGTATATTGCAGGGCCCGATGTCTCATC
>CAZVLO010000013.1:3812-42613 GCA_964628265.1 uncultured Papillibacter sp. | reverse complement strand
GCCGTCTTAATTTTCCGGCGGCACTTTTTCATGTTTGATTTTTTTCTCGGTGCATACTATAATCGTGTTACTGTTTGTTGAGGAGAGCGTACTTTATGTATCAGGCATTATACAGAAAATGGCGCCCAAAAGCTTTTGACGACGTTGTGGGTCAGGAGCATATCACCCAGACGCTGAAGAGGCAGATCGCCGGCGGGCGGCTGTCCCATGCGTATTTGTTTGTGGGCACCCGGGGCACCGGCAAGACGACGTGCGCGAAAATTCTCTCAAAAGCAGTCAACTGCACGCAGCCCGAAAACGGCAATCCATGCAACAAATGCGCCTCCTGCGTCGGGATCGATAACGGCAGTATCCTTGACGTCCTTGAGCTGGACGCCGCGTCAAACAGCGGCGTGGACAACTTCCGCGCGCTCCGGGATGAGGCTGTGTTTACTCCCGTGAATGTTAAAATGCGCGTTTATATCGTCGACGAGGTGCACATGCTCTCCACCGCGGCTTTCAACGCGCTTTTGAAGATTCTCGAAGAACCGCCCGAGCATCTGATGTTTATCCTGGCAACGACGGATATCCACAAGGTCCCCGCGACAATACTGTCCCGCTGCCAGCGCTTTACATTCAAGCGCATTCTGCCTGAAATCATTGAGAAAAGGCTCCGTTACGTCGCCGGACAGGAGGGCCTCACGCTGACAGACGACGCCGCGGCGCTGCTTGCAAGACTATCCGACGGGTCACTGCGGGACGCGCTGTCACTTTTGGACCAGTGCGCCGGAGAGGACGTTGTCGATTATGACCGCGTGGTGTCAGCCATCGGCCTTGTGGGCGGCATCGGGACAACCGGTCTCCTCCGCGCTGTCGCCGAAAACGACATCGCTGCGGCGCTCAGTCTGTCTGACAGCTTCTATCTCGACGGAAAGACCATGGCGTCGGTGCTTGAGGAGCTGACGCAGCTCATCCGTGATGTCCTCGTCACTGCTCTGATGCCAAAAGGCGGCGTCGGACTTATAAGCGGCACTTTTGACAAGTCAGTCCTGCAGGATTTTACAACGCGCTTTTCAACCGAAAAGCTGCTGTCGATGCTTGATATACTTAGAGATGCGTCCCTGGATTTGACGAAGAACGCCGGCGGTCGGATTGTGATCGAGCTTTGTCTCATGCGTTTATGCGACGCGCGCCTGACGGGCGATATGGCCTCCGTCCTCTCACGGCTTTCCCGGCTTGAGAAGAAAATTGAAAGCGGCCTGACATTGACGCCGTCGGCACCCGCCGAAAGCATATCTCAGCCGCAGAAGCCCCAACAGCCCGCTGCGGACACGCCTGTCGTAACACCGCCGGAAACACCTCCGCAGCCGGACAGCCCCCAGGAAAAGACAGCCGGACAGCCCGAGCCGGAAATGACGGCGCCGTCTGATGCTTCAAAAGATGAAGCTATATGGAAAGAAATTTTAAAGCTCGCCAAGCCAAAAATCGATATCCCGCTGCATACCTTCCTGGATGACCCGGCGCAGACATGCGCTTCATTTGAGAACGGCACCTTGGCAATCAAGGCAAAAAATCCGTTTGCCTTAAATAGAATCAATGTCCCCGCTGTCATTTCGGCTTTAAAAGGAGCCGCAGCGGAAGTGATGAAAAAGCCCGTTGTCGTCCGCGCCTCCCTGGAGGGTGGGAACGGCGGCGCCAGCGGCAGCAAGCTTGACGCACTGACAGACCGGTTTCCCGATGTTGTTAAAGTAGAAGAATAAAAAGGAGTGACCATATTGGCAAAGGGTGGATTTCGCGGCGGCGGCTTCGGCGGCGGCGGCGGTATGAACATGAACATGCTCAAGCAGGCACAGAAGATGCAGGCTGACATGATGAAAATGCAGGCCGAGATGGAGGAGAAGACATACACAGCCAAAGCCGGCGGCGGTGCCGTCACGGCAGTCGTCAACGGAAAGCACGAGCTCATCTCCCTGGACATTCAGCCCGAGGCTGTTGACCCCGAAGATGTTGACATGCTGTGCGACATGGTCATGGCAGCCGTCAACGAGGCAATGCGCACGGCCGATACCGCCATGGGCGAGAACATGTCAAAACTGACCGGCGGTTTAAACCTGGGATTCTAAGCGATCTATACTTGAAGGCAAAATCAAGCGACATGGTGTAGGGACCGGCCCCTGTGTCGGTCCTCTTTTTTTCCGTCGCACCCATTCGTTCGGGAGGCTGTTGACATGAAATACGCTTATACATACAACTCGCCCGTCGGCAAGCTCTATCTCGCCGAGGAGAACGGCGCCCTCACCGACCTCCGCTTCCGACCCATCCCGAATGCCGAGGAACGGGAGACGCCGCTTTTAAAGCGCGCCGCCATACAGCTCGCCGAATATTTCAGCGGCAAACGCCGTGCGTTCGACCTGCCGCTGGAAGCGCAGGGAACCGCTTTTCAAAAAGCCGTCTGGTCAGCACTTCGGGATATCCCCTACGGCGAAACACGGTCTTACAAGGATATCGCATGCGCCGTCGGAAAACCGACGGCGTGTCGGGCCGTTGGTTCAGCCAACAACAGAAACCCCATTTCAGTCATCATCCCCTGCCACCGGGTCGTCGGTGCCGACGGCAGCCTCACCGGCTACGGCGGCGGTCTGGATATGAAGCGCGTCCTTCTCGAATTGGAAAAGTAAGACAAGTGGACGGTTCATTTGTCTTGATGTTAATGCAGGGGTTTCTCTCCTGCTTTATTCTATATGTTGCATAATTTTACCAATTGTGATAAAATAATACCGATTTAAATCCGGAAATAAGGAGACTGATATTGAACAGGTATTTGAGCTTCTGTCATTATTTCGAAAAGGAAACGGGACCCTTTGTGAGCTTGTCGGATTTATCAGATGAGGAAGCCAGGAAAATTATTTATGCCCCGTGGTGGAAGCCGACTTATGTCGAGGTACAGGTTTGGAGCGATGTTCCGATTAACAGATATAAACAATATTACAACGCAAATTTGTAATTTATTGCAAATAAGGAGCTGTCATGAATTTAGCCAATGGTGTTTGCCTTATTACAGGAGATGTCCGGAAGCTTGCGGAGTTTTATCAGAAGGTTTTGCAGACGAATGTCGATATCAATGATGTTCATGTTGAAATAACAGTTGAAGGCGGCGGTATCACACTTTATTCGAAAGCCGCCGCTGAAAGGGATATGGGTTTTGATTTCAATAAATATCATGGGACCGGCATGACAAAATTCACGTTTTTCGTTGAGGATGTCGACGCCGAGTATGAAAGGCTAAAGTCCTTAAACCTGAATGTTGAGTTTGTTACCGTTCCGACGACATACCCCTGGGGCGCCCGTTCCATGCATTTCCGCGATCCGGATGGCAATATCGTATGCTTTGTCAATCAGCTTCAAAGCAGAGAGGAGTAATCAAATGAAATACCGCAAACTGGGACGCACCGGAATTGAGGTCAGCGAGATTGGCATGGGACTTGAGCATCTTCTTGATAAAGATGTACAGATTGTCATTGATACTATTAAAGCGGCAGTCAACGGCGGCGTCAGCTATCTTGACTGTCACCCGGGACATGATTACGACAACCGCGCCGAGCCCGGTGTTTATGACGGGTATATTAAGCTCGGTCAGGCCATCAAGGGTGTCCGGGACAAGCTGACCCTGACATACATCGCATCCTGCCGGGAGCGCGAGCCCAGCCTTGCGCGGATCTGCTTTGAGGGCTACCTCCGGGCGCTTGGCACTGATCATACGGACGTTTATATCATTCAATTCTGTGATACGACTGCGGAATACGAGCAGGTGACAGGCGAAACAGGTTTGCTTTCTTACGCACGGCAGCTCCGCGCCGCGGGTCGGGTCCGATTCATCGGCATCAGCACCCACAGCTCGGATATCGCCTATAAAGCCATCGGCAGCGGTGCGTTTGATGTTTTGATGTATCCAATTAACCCGGCATTCGACGTTGTAACCGACGAGGAGCGGTACAAGACCGATGATCTCGCTACTTTATGGGATGCGGCCCATGCTTTCAGCTCCGAGGGTAAAAGAGGCGCGCAGCCCCGCAAGAACGTTTACAGCGAATGCGAACGCAGAGGGATCGGCTTGGTGGCTATGAAGCCTTTTGCCGGTGGGTTTATCTTCGGGATAGAAAAAGATGCCGGCTTCACGCCGATAAAGCTTATTTCCTATGCGCTGGCTCAGAATGGGGTATCAACCGTCGTTCCAGGCTGCACACAGCCAAGGGAAATTGAAGAAATTCTCACGTATTATACCTGTGCAGACGAGGCGCGGAGCTACAGCGGCGCGGTTAAAAAATCCCGGTGGTCGGTGACGGAGAATTGCTTATATTGCAACCACTGCCTGCCGTGTGACATGGAAATTAACATCGGTTATGTCAACAGATTGCTTGATGCCGTTTCATATGATACGCAGTCAGACGCCGGCAGTGTACGGGAAAAATACCAGGCATTAACCGTCAAAGCGTCAGCTTGCGTCCAATGCGGCGTGTGTATGCAGCGGTGTCCATTTAACGTCAATGTGATCGACAGAATGAAGCAAGCAGCTCGGGTATTCGAGACAACGTAAAGCAGAGGGACGGTTCGTTACCTTATAGAGAAGCAGGCGAAGTTCCCCATAACAAACCAAAACGGAGCCTTTCGGCTCCGTTTTTCTAGACTTTTTAACGTTCCTCCCGGAAATACGCGAGGCCCAGACTGGCCGGGGGCTGGTTCTTACGCCGCTTGCGCAGACTCACGGTGATGAGGACAACGACCGTTGCCACGTACGGCAGGATTTCATAAAGTGCCGCCGGAATAAAGCTGACCGGGAAGTAGTAGCGCATGACGGACAGAGCGCCGAAGATGAGGGCGCAGAGTATCGCCCGGGACGGCCGCCATGTCGCGAAAATGACAAGGGCGACAGACAGCCAGCCGTAGCCGCTGATACAGTTGTGGACCCAGACGCCGCCCACGCCGCTTGAGGAATTCATGACGATATAAAGCCCGCCGAGACCGGAGATGCCGCCGCCGATACAGGTGGCAAAATATTTGTACCGCGTCACATTGACACCGGCGGCGTCGGCCGCCGCGTGGTGCTCGCCGACGGCGGTCAGATTCAGCCCGCGCCGCGTGCGGCTTAAGAAGTACGCCATGACGATGGCGATGACGATACTGAGATAAACCATGAAGTTATACGAGAACAGGAGCTTTCCGATAACCGGTATATTGGCAAGCCCGCCGAAGATTGTATTGTTGAAGCCGGCCTTTGTCGCTTCGCTGACAGCCAGATAACCCCCGGCGGTGTTGCCGATCAGCTCGCCGAAAAAGTTACCGAATCCCGTGCCGAAAATCGTCAGGGCAAGGCCGGTGACATTTTGGTTTGCGCGAAGGGTTATGGTAATAAAGCTGTATATCAGAGCGCCCAGCGTGGCGCAGAGGAACGCGCAGACAACGGCAATGACGACGGCGACCCAGGCGACCGGTACGGCGGCAGCCCGTTCATAATAAAACGCTCCGGCAAGGCCCACGATGCCGCCCATAAACATCATGCCCTCAACGCCCAGATTCAGGTTGCCGGACTTTTCCGTCAGGGATTCGCCCAGAGTACCGAACAGCAGCGGGCAGGAAGCCAGTACCGCGGCTACAAAAAAGTTCATAAGGTCAGTCATTCGGCACCTCAATTCTTTTTTTGCTGCGGAATATCACACGGTAATTGATGAAAAATTCGCAGCCCAGCATAAAGAAAAGTATCAGGCCGGTCAGCACCTCGGCAGCCGAGGCCGGGATCTTGAAGTTCGTCTGGATTGTGTTGGAGCCCTTTGTCAAAACGGCCAGGAACGACGAAATGATGATCATGGAAAAGGGATTGAGCTTGGAAAGCCACGCCACAGTAATCGCTGTAAAGCCGTATCCGCCGGAGGTGGTATCGCTGAGCGTATAACTGGAGCCGGAGACGATCATAAAGCCGACCACACCCGCGATGGCGCCGGATATAAAGACGGTGCGCATGATAATCTTCGGTACATCCATACCGATGTATTTTGCTGTCCGCTCGCTTTCGCCGACGACGGAGAGCTCATAGCCGTGCTGCGAATATTTCAGATAGATGAACATCACCAAAACAAGCACTAAAACGATGATCCAGCCGATGTTGAGGCCGAAAATATTCGGAAGTCTGGCAGTGCCGTCGAACATGCCGATCTTCGGAAAGCCGGCGCTTGTCGGGCTTTTCCAGGGTCCCATACGCAGATATTTGACAAAGCCGATGGCAATATAGTTGAGCATCAGGGTGAACAGTGTCTCGTTTGTGCCCCACCTGGCCTTGAAGATTGCGGGGATCAGCCCCCAGAGCCCGCCGGCCAGCAGCGCCGACAGAAACATTACAAGCAGCAGTACAGGCCGGGACATATTTTGATATTGGTACAGCGCGAAGTATGTCGCGGCAATGGCGCCGGCCATAATCTGCCCCTCGGCGCCGATGTTCCAGAATCTCATTCGGAAGGCCGGGGCAAGCGCCAGCGCGGTGCCCAGCAGCGGAACGGCGATTTTCGCCGTGGCCAGCAAGGCTGTTCTTGTGGAGAGGGAACCGCTTACCATATCGGCGTAAACGGCGAAGGGATTGTGCCCCAGCGCGAGAATCAAAAGCCCGCCGGCGCAGAGCGCCAAAATCACACTGGCGACGCGTATGCTCCACGCTTTCCATCGGGAGATGTCCGCGCGCTTGACGATGCGGGCAAAAGGCTCTCCCGCAACATGACTGCTGTTAACGTTCACTTCATCCCCTCCCCTCTGAAGCTTGTCATCAGCAGCCCGACTTCCTCTTTCGTCGTCTTTCGTCCATCAACGATGCCGCTGACCTTGCCGTCGCACAAAACCAGTATCCTGTCACAAAGCTCCAGCAGTACATCAAGATCCTCACCCACGTAGATAACGGCGACGCCCTTTTTCTTCTGCTCATTCAGGAGCCCGTAAATCGTATATGAGGTGTTGATATCTAGGCCGCGCACGGCGTAAGCCGTCATCAGCACCTTCGGCGCCGACGAAATCTCACGTCCCACGAGGACCTTCTGCACATTCCCGCCCGACAGCCTGCTGACCGGCGTACTGATGCCGGGTGTCGCTACGCCGAGCTGCTCAACAACCGTCTGGGCGAGCTTGCGCGGCTCCCTCCTGTCGGCAAAGCCGAGCCGGCCCTTTGAATAGCTGCGCAGCAGCATGTTGTCCGCCAGATCCATGCTCCCCACAAGGCCCATGCCGAGCCGGTCCTCAGGGACAAAGGACAGCGCCACGCCGAGCTTTCTTATTTGCATGGGGCGCTTGCCTACAAGCTCGGTGGATTCCCCCGTATCATCCGGGTAATACAGAACGCTGCTGCCCGGCGAGAGCGGATAAAGTCCCGCAATGCCCTCCAGCAGCTCCTTTTGACCGTTGCCGGAGATGCCGGCGATGCCGAGAATCTCGCCGGAGCTTACCGTAAAGCTGATTTTGTCGAGGACAGTGCGGCCTTCGTCGTCAATACAGCTGAAGTTTTTGATGATGAGCCGCGGCGTCGGGTTGACCGGCTCCGGCCTTTCAATGTTCAGGCTGACTGCCCGTCCCACCATCAGCTCCGTCAGGGACTGGGCGGTAGCGTCGGCTGTTATGACTGTCCCGGCGGTTTCGCCCTTGCGCAATACGGTCACCCGGTCGGAAATGGCCAGCACCTCGTGCAGCTTGTGGGTAATGATAATGATTGACTTGCCGTCGTCCCGCATGCTGCGCAGGATATCAAACAGCTTTTCGCTCTCCTGAATCGTCAGAACAGCCGTCGGCTCATCGAGTATTAGGATATTCGCGCCGCGGTAGAGTACCTTGATGATTTCCACGGTCTGCTTTTCAGAGACGGACATATCATGGATTTTCCGGTCCGGATTGATATTGAAGCCATAGCGCTCACTGAGGGCGCTGACCTTGGCGGATATTTTCTTTCTGTCAAGCCGCCCCTTCTCACGCAGACCCAGGACGATATTTTCCGCCGCTGTCAGGTTGTCCACCAGCTTAAAATGCTGATGCACCATGCCAATTCCCAAATCGATGGCGTCTTTCGGCGAGCGGATGGTTACCTCTTTTCCGCCGACATAAATCTGACCGTTGTCGGGGAAATAGATACCCGCCAGTATATTCATCAATGTGGTCTTGCCGCTGCCGTTTTCACCGAGAAGGGACAAAACCTCTCCGCGGTATGCCTTCAGGCTCACGCCGCTGTTCGCCGCGACGCTGCCGAAAAGCTTTGTAATATCTCTCATTTCTACCGCTGTTTCAGCGCTCAAGCGGGCCCACCCTTTCATGACAATTTAATTGAATTATCTTAGCATATAAATACCAAATGAGCAATCCGTTTGGCATATCAGCGAGTTAAATTACAAACTTGCCCGTCTCAGCGAGGAGCACGGGCAAGCTGTATTTGATTTAAAAGGTGGTGTGGTTAGTCACCGATGACATTGACGCCGGGGATAACGTAGTTCCAGTAGGGGGCGGACTGATCCTTGGATTCATCAAACCACTCGCCCTCTTTGAGGTTAATTGCAGCTTTTGAACCGTCGAAATTAACGCCTTCTCCGCTAAGCGGCCCCGCGAAGACATGGATCGAACCATCGATGATGCCCTTGGCGGCCTTATCAATGGCTTCCTGGGTGCCGGGAGCGGCGATTTCCGTGTTCAGGGGGCTCAGGAAAACGGCCTTTTCGGCAAGGCCCTGGCACCAGTCGGTGGGGATTTCCTTACCGTCAATAACAGCCTGTACGGCATATTTCAGATAGATGCTCCAGTCCGCGCGGGCGGATATGATGGACGCGTTGGGTGCCGCAGCGATCATATCGGCATTGTAACCGACCTGGAAAGCGCCGTTATTGCCGGCTGTTGTCGCGGGCGCAGTGGAGTCGGAATGCTGGCTGATAACCTTGCAGCCGCCGTCGATAAGCGTCTTGGCAACCTGCGCTTCAAGGACGGGATCGTGCCAGGAGTTGGTATAGATGACGTCCATGGTTGCTTCAGGGCTGACGGATTTCGCGCCGAGGTAGAAGGCGGTGTAGCCGGAAATGACTTCCGCAAACGGGAAAGCGGCCACATAGCCGAGCTTCGTCTCGCCGAGCTCATTGAGCTTCAGACCGGCGGCGATGCCCGCGAGGTATCTGGCTTCATAAATAGAAACAAAGTAATTATGAAAATTCTTGAGTCCTGACGGAGCTGCGCCCGCGCCTGTGGCATGGCAGAACTGAATGTCGGGATTGGCGGCAGCGGCTTCCTGCATGTAATCGCCGTGGCCGAAGCTGGTGGCAAAGATGATCCGGCAGCCGGCTTCGATGAGCTCATTGATTGCGGTGGAGCAGGTCTCATCCTCGCCGATGTTGTACTTGTTGATGACCTGATCTTCCTTAAGAGAAAGCGCTTTTATCATATTCTGCGTGCCGAGGTCATGGTTGTAGGTGTAGCCCATATCGGACGGATCTGAGATGTGGATAAAGCCGATTTTTAGGTCATCCGTTTTAGGTTTGCCGCCGCCGCAGGCTACCAGGGCGAGAAGCATGACAAGGCTCAGGATCAGCGCAAGGACTTTTTTCATATTCATTCCTCCAAATTTTTTATCTGAACGGCGTATCGCCGTTGTTAATAAACTCTTGTGTTCAGCAGAACTCGATGGAACCGTCCTTGCCCATGGCTTTGATACGAGCAAGCGACTCGATCCGGATACCCCGCGCCCGCAGCATCTCGCCGCCGGGCTGGAATGCCTTTTCAATAGCGATACCGGCGCCCACAAGTGTCGCGCCAGCCGCATTGACAAGTTCAACAAGACCGGACAAGGCCGCGCCGTTGGCGAGAAAGTCGTCGATAATCAAGACTCTGTCCTCAGCCCGCAGGAATTCCTTTGAAACGATAATGTCATAAACCCGGCCGTGGGTGTAGGATTCCACCCTGGAGGTATAGACCTCGCCTTCTATGTTCTTTGTCTTCGTTTTCTTGGCAAATATCACTGGGCATTTGAATTCCCGGGCAGTGAGGCAGGCGATCCCGATCCCCGATGCCTCGATCGTGAGAATTTTTGATACGCCGCAGTGGCCGAATAGCCGCCGGAATTCTTTGGCGATCTCTTCAAAAAGCCCGATATCCATCTGGTGGTTCAGAAAGCTGTCCACCTTTAGGATACCCCCGTCCTTAACCTTTCCGTCCGCGCGGATACGCTCCTCCAGAAGCCTCATGATAACTCCTTCAACTTCTCCGATATTCGACGTGTTTTTAGTATTCTACATTGAAACGCCCTATTAAGCAATGCTTTAAAACTTAGAATTTCGAGATTTGTGCTTAATTGTTTTTGTTATTTATTTTAGATTGCTGCCCGAAACGCTTCGACCATTGTCCATGTCAGGCTGAGTGTGGAATCGCCTGAGGGTATGTCCCGACGGTGAACCCAGACGCCTTCTGACAGCTCGTTTGTATCGAGCCTGATTTGATCGCTGCCGTCCAGCTCGGCGAAAAAGCCTGCCAGCACCGACCCGGAAAAGGCCCAGGGCTGGCTTTTGTAATAGCGTATGTTTTTTACCCGCAGGCCGACCTCCTCCATCACCTCACGCCGCACGGCGTCTTCCAGCGTCTCGCCGATTTCCACAAAACCCGCCACAAGGGCATATCTGTTATAGCCGGCGGAGTATTTGGTCAGCAGTATCCGGTCGCCGTCGATAATAGCGACAATGACCACCGGTGCGATCTTCGGGTATTCGACCACACCGCAGCTTGGGCAGAATACAGCCCGCTCGTTTTCCTTGTGGAGCATCGCCGTTGTGCACCTGCCGCAGAAACGCCGCGCGTCGTACCAGAGCGTCAGGTGGAAAGCGGTTGCGCCGGCAAATGCCAGCCAGGACGGCGACATATCACGAAATGCGAAGATCGGGTGAAAACGGAAGCTTCCCGTTTCATCGACCTCCTTCAGTGACAGGAAAAAGGCCTCCTCATCAAGTGAAAAGAGATAAATCAGCTCAGCGGCTGCCTCTGGAAAGGCGTCCCGCACTGCCGCGATGCGCGGAAATGACAGCTCTCCGTTCCGCTCCTCCAGCAGCACCCTGTCCTTATGCAACATGAAGACATAATCTTTTTCCGTCGGCGTCTTTTGCCTGTATTCCACGTGGTAACGATGGGGTTCGATATCCTGAAACAAAACCAACACTCCCGCCTTATCTGCTTTATTTTTTTAATATAAGGCAAAAGCGCAGAATAAACAAGTTATTGCCGAAAAAAGTCCCGCCGATTCCGGCAATTCGCACATAATCCTTGATTGAAAGCGCGAAAATTGTTATAATCTGCTCAGGAGGTAGAATTATGAAAAATAAGGTGTTAGCGTTTGTTCTCTGTGCCTGTCTCACGTTGTTCGCCTTCTCCGGCTGCGGTTTGAAAATGCCGGACGATTCCGAAACCACAAAGACCGGCTCCGACAGCAGTCCATCGGGCAGCAATACTGCAGCCGCGGCGGCAGTTAGGGGAATTGTGCGTTATGTTGACAATGAAACGTTAACACTGGAGCTTGTCAGCCAGGACGACGCGCAAACCTCCGAAGGTGCTGAAATCATCACTGTCGGCACTGCTGTTTATGTGACCACCGGCGACACAAAAACCCTTACCCCGGATGCCGATACATCCGTCATGCTCGCCAATCAGGGCTTCACTGCCGGCTCACTGGGTGATGTTAAAGCCGGACATTTTCTGATTGTCGTGCTGCAGGGCGATACTGTTGTCACCGTCATCGACGCCGGACGTGCCGAGGCTTCCGATACGGGCACCGAACCCGTACAGCCGGGCGTCAGCCCGACTGACAGCGGAGCTGAACCCACCCAAGGCATCCCCGATACCAGCGAACCTGCGACTTACACCGTTATTACAGACGGATTGAAAGTCAGGAGCGGCCCCGGAACCGAGCATTCCGTCCTGGGTGTTCTCGACACGGGCTCAAGGATAACCGGGATCGTCTCGAACGGTTGGATCCAATATACATACGACGGGCAGACAGCTTACAGCAGCGCCGAATACATTGAAGTCTCTGACGGACCCGCAGGAGTCCCGGATTCCAGTGAAGCGAAGACATACAAAACCACCGATAACCTGCTGATCAGAAGCGGTCCCGGGACGACGTATTCCTCCCTGGGAACGCTGGAAAAAGGCACGGAGATCAAAGGCGTCGTGCTGGGCGGCTGGATCAAGTTCTCATACAACGACAGTCCTGCATACTGCAGCGCAGCGTATCTGACAGCGGCCTGACGACGGATTGCATTAAAAGCGTCACCTCTGAACATCGATTTTCATAGTTTATAATATCAGTATCCTGTGTATATGGGACGCTATACACAGGATACACGTATGTTTGGAGGTCATTTTATGAGTCAAGCGCTTTCCGAAGAGGAGAAGCAGTACATCCAGCGCTTCGATACTCCGGTGATACGGGACTTTGATTTCCCGCCTGAATCCGGGAATCGCGCAATGCCGTACGAAACCGAACAGACCGCCATCGCGGCAGAACCGTCAGCCGGCGTACAGGCGCCGCTTTCCGAGCCGGAGGCTGATCCGGCCGTTACGATATACGGCCTCCCGGTACCGCCTGAAGAGACGGCAGCCACACAGGAACCCCCCGCGGCGGCGCAGCCCCTGGACCCGGCGTCTATTCCGAAGTTTGTCAATCAGCTGACAAAGCCGCCTGTTTTCAGCCCTGTCAATCCCGGGAATGACGAGTACCTGTATGTGATTGATATCACCCGGTTCAAGCAGCAGATGCTGCCGGAGGGCTTCCCCGAGACGACCGTCTGGGGTTACTGCGGCAGCGTGATGGACGAAGAGACACGCCGGCTGCGCCGCTTCACCGGTACACCCGGAGCCACTATTGAAGCCGTCAGAAATATGCCGGTCAGCGTCAGGTGGGTCAACAAGCTGAGCGGAGCGCACCTGATGGATGACGCCCCGGCGGACAGAGGGGCGGACACGGAGGGTGACGGGAGAGCCGCGCCCGTGGTCACGCGTCTGAACGGTGCCGCGATGGCTGCCAGCGGTCAACCCGACGCGTGGTCTGTATGCAACACAGAAACAGGCTCCGCACACCGCACTCTGTTAAACACATACCCCAACCGCCGGGACGCGGCCACATTATGGTACCACGATAACGCCGGGGATATCTCCCGGGCTAATATCTACGCCGGCCTTGCCGGTTTTTATCTGCTGCGCAGCGGGGCCGAATTCACCTGGCAGAGAGACGGCGCCCTTCCAAAAGGCCGGTACGAGATACCGCTCATTATTCAGGACCGGTCATTTAATACGGACGGTTCGCTGTCGTTTTCGCGTGACGGCGTCAATCCGTTCAAAAGGGGCACCGGCTTTCTCGGCGATGCTATTACAGTCAACGGGAAGGTCTGGCCGAACCTCAACGCGGAAAGACGGCAGTACAGGTTCCGCCTGCTCAACGGCTCCGAAACGCGGGTTTACAATCTGCGTATGTCAAATGGCATGGCCTTTACACAAATCGGAACAGGCGCCGGATTCCTCCCCGAACCCGGGATTGTGGACTCCCTTCGCCTGGCGCCCGGTGCGTGCGCCGATGTCCTGGTTGACTTTTCCGCCCTTGAGCCGGGGACGGCGGTCATCCTGCTCAACGCCTCCGGCTTTCCCTTTTCCAATAAGGATGCGTCCGACCCGGAGACAACCGGCCAGATCATGCGGTTTACAATCCCCCCGGATGCGCCGGAACCTGTCATACCGAAAAAGCTCCCGAAGAAGCTCAGATAAACGAAATTCTCACAAAACAGAAGCTGTCCCGCCGGCGTCGTAAGACCGGCAGAGACAGCTTTTGATGTTTTTGTTCGATTTTAGATATGGATACCCGCCTGGAAGCCGCCGTTGGTGGCTGTGGAGATGTTGCCGACGGCGAGGGCGTCGCCGACGATAAACACTTCCGTTTCCGGCGCGCAGCGGCGGAGCTCCGCGACCACATCATGGAGCGGCGTCATGCCCAGCGCCAGGAGGACGGTGTCGCACGGATATTCCTTCAGCTCACCGGTGGTCAGATCCTTGCATATGACCTTATCGTCCCGAACTTCCTCAAGCCGGTTGTTCAGGTGAAGCGGTATCTTCAGATCGCCGGCAATAGCCAGCATCTCGTCGCCGGCGTGCTTGGAGCTCGCCCGGAGTGCCGCGTGATGCTTATCGCCGTCGAGCATTTCAACAACGGTCACGTCCTTGCCCAGCTGCTTGAAGTCGATGGCCGCCTCCAGTCCGACAGCGCCGCCGCCCACGATGACGATCTTGTCGCCGACGGGGGCGTTGCCCATCTCGGCATCCGGTGCCCAGTGGACGTGGGGCTTGTCAATACCGGGGATTTTCGACGGGATAATGGGCTTGGACCCAACAGCGAGAATAATGGCTTCGTAGGCTTCCTTATCGAGGAGTTCCTTTGTCGCTTCCGTGTTCACGAGGATCTTCGCCGGGTACTTTTTTACCTCCCGGAGGAGCCATTTCAGGTAATCCTGGCAGTCGATCTTGAAGGGCGCCACGGCCGCCGGTATCACAAGGCCGCCCAGCTGATTTGTTTTTTCATAGAGGGTCACATCGTGGCCGCGGTCACAAAGCGCCATCATGGCGTAGAGGCCGGCCGGTCCGCCGCCGACGACGGCGACCTTTTTCTTGACGGGCGCTTTCGGAATGATGCCGTCCTTGATCTCGGAGAACACGCCGGACCAGGGATTGACGGCGCAGTTTAAAGGCCGCGGGGGGAAGAAACGGGCACAGGCGTCGCAGCGCAGGCAGGGGCGTCTGTCCTCGGGACGGTTCTGGGCGTACTTTCTGGGCATCTCCGGGTCCGCCATCAGCGGGCGGCACATTGCCACGAAATCGGCCCAGCCGTTGGCGAGTATTTCCTCGCCGATGTCGAGGCTCGTGATGGAGCCGACGGTTGTAACAAGAAGGTTCGGGAAGGCCTTCTTGACGTCCCGCGCGTAGTGGACATTAAAGCCTCTCGGCATCAGGAAGTTCTGGCACCAGTTGCGGTAGTATTTAAAGTCAAAATCACTATGTAAGCCGGCGGAAACGTGGAGGATATCGATATGGTCCTGCAGGTACTCGATCATCTTCAGGGTCTCGTCGAAATGCATGCCCTCGGGGGCGATCTCGTCGGCGGAGATGCGGAACTCGATAACGAAGTTGGGGCCGACCTTTTTGCGTATGGCATCGCAGACTTCTATGGCGAAGCGCGCCCGTTTCTCCGTGGTGCCGCCGTACTCGTCCTGCCGCTTGTTGTACAGGGGGCTCATAAACTGGCTGATCAGGTTGCCGTGGCCGCCGTGAATGAGGGCGATATCCATGCCCGCCTGCTGCATACGGGAGCACGCCATGGCGAACTTGTCCACCGTCTCGGCGATCTTTTCATGGGTCATCTCAATGGAGGGGATCGGCGCGCGGCCCAGCTTTTTGGCGCGGCTGATTTCAGAGGAGGTTATGATGGCGGAGGCGCTGTACGGCGCGTGGCCGACGGTTTCAAACGCGGTGTCCTTACCGTTGTGGTTGACCTCAAAGGACGCGTGGCAGTTGTACTGAGCTGCCATTTCGGCGTACCAGGAAAGCGGCAGGACGCAACGGTCCGTGCCCAGGTCGATCTGTGTTTCCTCATCATGGCACTCATTTTTGTCGACGGTGGCGTTGCCCACATAGAGGATGGACGTGCCGCCGCGAGCGAAGGGACGCATCCAGTCCACGAAGTCCCGTGTCATCTCGCCGTGATGCGAGGCCACGTTGGGAGACGGCGGCGCCAGCGTCACACGGTTCTTGAAGTCGATGCCTCTGATTTTAATCGGGTTAAATACGTGTTCGTATTTCGAATACATAAGCGAATTCCTTTCTTCCTGTCTGCTGTTTTCTTTATTTTTTCAATTATAGCATTGTCTCACATACATATGCAATGTGTTTGTGACAAAGCTTATGCAAATAAAATAATGGCAGCCAAAGGCTCCTTTTGAAAGGAGCTGTCACCCGAAGGGTGACTGAGGATTGTCACCTGTGTCGCGTAACACCGCAACAAAACATGCCGCACCCGCTCACACCGCGTACATCATGAAATATTCGTGCTGCTCGCCGATGAGTCTTTTAATCTCGTCAATAAGCTTCTCCCACGCCTTCATGCAAACGCCTCTCTTCAACAAAAATAAAGACTGTATCATTATGCAAAATCAAAAAGACAAATTAGAATTTAACTATTTCTTTCCGTATGCTTCGAATCCACAAATGCCAAGGCCGATCAGCATAATAATAACGAAAACAATCGTAAGGCCTATAGTTCCTCTATTAAGAAAAGCTCCTTGAAGGCCTCCAATTCCATTATATATACAAGGATTTAAGACAGCATTAATATAATTGAACACCGAAACTACTGCGCCCAAAAGAAAAACAATTAGTCCGAATATAAATCTTTTCATTTCGTCATACACCTCGATAAATTCATGTTAACGATCTTCCATATACATATAGCCTTACTCCGGCAGAGCTTGACTTTTCACAGCCGGATAGAACAAACAACATCGAAACACAAAACAGCAGCACCCCCATGTAGGGAACGATCTTAGCTGCTCCTCCGCGCCATCCCCCACGCCACCGCACTCCTGCTGTGACACCGTAGGGTCAGGGCTCTTGCGTGTGGGAATCAGATGCCAAAATGTATCAGGTATTTGCTTTTTTCTATTGCTTCCTGCACTTTTTCAAGCAGCGCATAAAGCTGCGGCTCTTTAAGCCGGCTATTTGCTTTCATAATGACATCGCAGAATGGTTTCAGGGATTCAGGCGGTATGAGCGTGATTCCGGCTTCATCAAGCCCCCGCATTGGCTGCGTGGTGATTTGTGCAAAGGTTTTGATCTGTAACAATTCTTCCAGGCTGGTCTCGAAAACTTGGTCCATAATGTCCATATCCACTGAAACACAACGAAAACACTCGGGGCTGTATTCGGAGTACCATTTGTTTTCTGCAAATTGATCAATCAAACCAAATTCATGTTTCGCCAAAGCATTGCCTCCATTTCAAATTCCCGTTTACTTGGTTTTTGGATTTACAAAAAAAATTGTACTATGACGAGGGCGATTACAAGTGATCGTTTTTTGCTTAAAATGACCCGATATGCGCAGAAAGTTACTCCGAGAGGTCTAAATATATACCAACATGAAAAAGCGTCATGCTTATTATCGAAATCGCGAAGAAGCGATACTAAAAAATGTAAACTATGACTAATTTAACTATGTTAAATTATACAAATTAAACAAAATTCCAAATGTTCCGATATAATCTCTATGAAGAGATTTCAACAATAACCATAAAAGGAGGATATATGGAAAAACAATTAGACTACTCGGTTGACATTAAGGATGACGACCAGGCAGGCAAATATATAACATTTCAAATCGGCACCGAGATGTATGGCCTGCCAATAAGAAACGTCGCAGAGATTATTGGCCTACAGCAAATCACAGAAATACCAGATATGCCTTCATACATAAAAGGCATCACAAATTTAAGAGGAATCATCATCCCTCTTATGGACATACGACTTCGCTTTGGTATGTCGGCAAAAGAGTATGATGACCGGACTTGCATTATCGTCATTGATTTCGATGGCTCCCGCACAGGTCTTATTGTCGATTGCGTTTCAGAGGTAATGTCAATATCAGATGAGGAAATTGTGCCGCTCCAAACCGTCAGTAAGGAATACGAAGAGCACTATATAAGCAACATCGGAAAAACTGAAAGCGGAACAATACTCATCCTGGATTGCGAAAAACTCTTAGCCAAAGATTAACCTGCTATATCAGGCAGTAAAATGAATAAAGAAAGGAAATAAGCAATGAAAACAATAAGGTTCAAGCTTACGGTAATAGTGTGTTTATTATCACTTGCAATCAGCGTCGCAATAGCAGCTGTAAATTTAGTACAGCTAAAAAAGACGGCCATGGAAGGAATGGACAGGAGTGTTACGACGGCGGCAAAGGCTTATGCGGAAGGTGTTTCAAATGCAATAAATGCGTATAAAGCATCAATAGAAGCTATTGCTCGCGATGGCCGCATTTCGCCAACCACTCCCGTTGAGGATTTGCTGGTTGTGCAACAGTCTCTTGCCAGTCAATATAATTTTGAGCAGGTTGTCATAACAAGAAGCGATGGCTCTATGCTTTTTGAGACACCATATAACGCTTCAAGCGAAACTTTTTTCAAAGAGGCGATGGCCGGAAAAACATATCTTGCGAGTCCGACTATAAATCAAAAAGATAAGTCGGTTTCTCTATTTATTGCTACGAAAATCAATAACAGTACTGGGTTCGAAGGTGTTGTATTTGCAGAATTTGATTATAAATATATCAGTCAAATAATAAGCGACGTCACCATCGGCGAAAAAGGTATTGGCTTTATAGTCGATAAAACAGGGACGGTTGTCGCGCACCCCGACGCTTCTATTGTAGAGTCTTTTACAAATTATATTGCTCTTGGCGAGGAAGACCCGGCTTTCAAAGCTTTCGCTGACGCAACGTCAGAATCTCTAAAAAACCAGAGCGGAACATTAACATTAAACGTAAGTGGTTCTCCGCAATATATTGCATATGCTCCCGTAAAAAATACTGACGGGTGGGTCCTGAATATGGCGGCAGACCAAAATGAAATGCTGGCTTCTTATTATTCAGCACTCAAAAACTCCATTGTCTTCTCCGCAGTCTTATTTGTGATTTCGTTTATCGTTATCTTTTCGGTATCAAAATCTATTGGAAAACCAATTTCACTCGTTTCAAAAAGACTGGAGCTGCTCAGTAAGGGCGACTTAAAATCTGACGTACCGACTGTCAGGTCCAAAGACGAAATACACACGTTAGCTACATCACTAGAAAATACGGTAAAAAGCCTGAAATCATATATCCAGGACATTGATTTTACACTCTCCAGTATTTCCGCCGGAAACCTGACTGTGAAAACAGACCAGGAATACGCAGGTGATTTTACGGGTATCAAAACATCTATGCAAGATATAACAACCTCCTTGAATGAAATCATGGCCGGCATTAACGCGGCATCCAATCAGGTAAACGACGGTTCGGCGATGATATCGAATTCAAGTATGGCCCTCTCCCAAGGAGCCACAGAACAGGCAAGCGCAATCCAGGAGCTCACCGCGTCGCTTGAAGAAATATCAGCCCAGACAACCCAGACTGCGAGCAATGCGAAAAAAGCCACCGACCTCGCAAACGACGCTAAGTCCGACGCCGCGAACGGAAATCAGCAGATGACCGAGATGCTGAAGGCAATGGATGATATTAATGAGTCGTCCGAAAATATCAGCAAAATCATCAAGGTTATCGACGATATCGCTTTCCAGACAAACATCCTCGCCTTGAACGCTGCCGTTGAAGCTGCCAGAGCCGGACAGCACGGTAAGGGCTTCGCCGTCGTCGCGGAGGAGGTCAGGACGTTAGCAGCAAAATCAGCCAGTGCGGCTAAAGAAACCACAGCCATGATAGAAGGCTCTATAACAAAAGTTGAAGTAGGTACGAATATTGCAAATCAAACAGCAGAAGCCCTCAGTAACATTGTTTCTAAAGTTGAAAATGCGGCAAGTCTTGTCGACTCAATATCTGTGGCTTCACAGGAACAAGCTCTTGGGATAGAACAAATCAGTCTGGGAGTAAGTCAAATATCTCAGGTCGTCCAGACGAACGCCGCTACTGCCGAGGAGACTGCGGCGGCAAGCGAAGAGCTTTCGGGCCAGGCACAGCAGCTCAAGAGCTCTGTCAGTATTTTTAAACTAAACGAGATTGCTAATAAATCACCATATATGCCGGGCGCCGATACCCATCAGCACAAATCAGCAGGCGCGGCACCTGCACGTAAAAGTATTGGAGCTCCAAAGACAGGCATCTCGTTAGATGCCACCGGCTTTGGTAAATATTAATCTCTAAAATACGCCCCTAACAACTCGCGGCAATAATAAAGGCATTCGGCTGTTCGATAATACGGCCGAATGTTTTTTTACACAAATAAGCAGCCCTTTAGTTTTCACTTATATTCAATCTCCTTAGTTTTTGAATCCTTATTGGATTATATTCCCTCACCCGCCATTTTTCAACACCGCGCTAAATATAGCGCGGAACCAACAGCCGCCCTCACGTCCTCAAAACCTTCCCCCCAAGGGGAAGGTGTCAAGAGACTTCGAAGTAGTCTCTTGACGGATGAGGGGCTCCCCCCTCGCGGTGGCAGGCTGGGCAGACGGTCATCGTATCACCCAAATATACACCGCACTGTGGTATAATAACCCTGTTAAAAAGCCTCCCTCTCGAGGGAGGTGGCGCAAAGAATGCTTGCGCCGTAGGGAGTAAAAGAAGCTTTGCGCGAACCTCCCCCATGAAATCGCGAAAAAAATATATATACACCATATGTAATTATTCACAAAGAAAAATCAAATTCCCTGTATTTGCAACGGTTTTCATCCGCGCCGCTGCCGGTTTATCAACACTTTTGACATGATTCGCAACGACTTTTCTGCGAAATATCGCGTGTTTTTATCGCAAAACGCGGATTTATACAGGCCTTTTCAAAAAATACGACATCCATGACGAACAATTTCACGCCTTTTCGCACTGACTTTTTCAATTAACAAGTCCTTTGTATAGGTCAGTGCCGATGCTATAATGATATCGTGGAAAATTATGATTTCAGATGAATTAGGGGCGGCGAAAAAATGGACAACATACTCGATAACCTCAATATGGAGCAGCGGCAGGCCGTCACGGCGACAGAGGGCTTTTTCCGGGTCATCGCCGGGGCAGGCTCCGGCAAAACCCGGGCGCTGTCCCACCGGTTTGCTTATCTGGTGAACGAAATCGGCGTCCTGCCCTCGAATATCCTCTGCGTCACATTTACGAACAAATCGGCTAATGAGATGAAAAGCCGCATCCGGCGCCTGACGGGTGACAACGACACGGGATACATCTCCACATTTCACAGCTTCTGCGTGTCCGTCCTCCAGGAGGATATCAGCGCCGTCCAGTATCCAAAGAGCTTTCTCGTCCTGGACAACGCCGATATTGACGCGATGCTGAAAATCATCTACGAGGAGCGCGGTCTGACCCTCCGGGACATGACGTTTTCAAAAGCCCGGGACATGATTGAAATACGCAAGGTCTTCAAGGAGCCGGAATATTACGAATACATGATCGCCATGCCCCTGGACGCCCTCCGCCAAAAGTATCTGGACGCCGAAATGCCGCAAGACATCATCTTCTGGGGTTATCTCTATCAGGAGAAAAAGTGCTTTGCCCTGGACTACAACGACCTTATCAAATACGTGCTGTATATCTTTCAAATCGACGACGGTATCCGGCTCAAATGGCAGCAGCGGCTCGCGTACATCATGATCGACGAGTTCCAGGACATTGACGAGCTGCAGTACCGGCTCATGAAGGTCCTCTGCGGCTACCACAAAAACCTCTTCATCGTAGGCGACCCGGACCAGACCATCTACACCTGGCGCGGTGCCAGCGTCCGGTATCTTTTGGATTTTGACAAGGAATTCCCCAACGTCCGGACCATCATGATGATGAAAAACTACCGCTCCACCCCGCAGATTTTATCCGCCGCCAACTCCCTCATTGACAACAATAAAGTCCGCATGAAAAAAGACCTCCTCCCCATTCTCCCCGATGGCGAGCCCGCCATATATCATCACGCCAAAACCACGGAAGCCGAAGCCCGCTGGATCGCCTTTCAAATCAAGGAACTGACAGACAAAGGTGCAAGCCTCTGTGATATAACGATTTTATACCGGGCCCACTTTGTCTCCCGCACGCTGGAAGAGGTGTTTTTGAAAGAAGAGCTGCCCTACACGATTTTCAGCGGCGTCCAGTTCTACGGACGCCGGGAGATCAAAGACGCCCTCTCCTATCTTCGGCTCATCGCCTTTCGGGACGATCTGTCCTTTATGCGGGTCGCCAACGCGCCCAAACGGAACCTGGGCGAGCGGCGGATGCGGTTTTTACAGGAGTTTGCCTTGAAAAACGGATGCTCCCTGTATAACGCACTGGAGCGGACGATTGAAGACGATGTTTTCAAGAACACGAAGGCTAAAAAGCTTTTAGCTCTTGTTGAGCGCTTTTCCGCCTTCCATCAGGAGATGCCCGTCTCGGAGCTGTTCAGCAAGCTTCTGGACGAGAGCGGCTATGAGGAAATGCTCCGCACGGAAGGGAGCCAGGAGCGGCTGGACAATCTTGCGGAGCTGAAGCAGTCGGTTTACGAATACGAGACCATGTGCGGCGAGGAGACGACTCTTGAGAGCTATCTTGCCCACGTGGCGCTGATGACGAATTCCGACAGTGACTCCGGCCGGAACGCCGTTAAGATGATGACCGTCCACACAGCCAAGGGCTTGGAATTCCCCTACGTCTTCCTCTGCGGCTTAAGCGAGGGCGTCTTCCCGTCGAAAAAGACACTGACCCAAGAGGGTATGGAGGAGGAGCGCCGCCTCGCCTTCGTGGCTTTTACCCGTGCTGAGAAAGCATTATATCTCACTGACGCCGAAGGCCGCAATCTGGACGGCTCCTACCGCTACCCCTCGCGCTTCATCTTCAACGTGGACAGGTCCCTTTTAACCTACACCAACGAACTGGACCCCCGCCTTATTTCCGACAGCCGCCTCGCCGTGGAAACAAACGAAAAAATGCTGGAACTCCACTCCCGCGGGCCTGCCTTCGGTCCCGGCGACAGGATCATTCACAGCATTATGGGCGCGGGTGAAATCATGGATATCGACCGCGACAGTAACGCCTACCTCGTCAAGTTCGACACGCTCCCCACCCCGCGCAAAATCAGCATGAAAGCAAAGCTGGAAATGGAATAGAAGTAATCCAAAACATTTCATAAAAAGAAAATTATTCATCCCGGCACTTTTATGATATACTGATAAAAATTTTGCATAGGAAGCGTGCCATGATGACGATTGAGGAAATGCAGAATATGCTGGACGATATTGCCGTAGAGTTCCCGCCGCAGTTTTTTGAGGAGCTCAACGGCGGCATTATCCTGTTACCCGAAGCAAAGCGGCACGACAGCAGCCTTGGCGGAGACCTTTTTATTCTGGGGGATTATCGCAGGGGCGGCAGTATGGGCCGCTATATCACCATCTATTTCGGCTCGTTTATGAAGGTTTACGGCCATCTTCCCAGCGGCAAAATCAAGGAGAAGCTGAGGCGCACCGTCCGGCACGAATTCCGCCATCACATGGAATCTCTGGCCGGTACCGACGACCTGGAGCGCATCGACAAAAAGTACATCGCCGATTATCGAACCGGCAGGGATTATGCAGATGACAGCGAGGGTGAGGACGACTGAATGGACAGGGTTGATTTCGCCGCCCGCCGGCCGGGTATGATCAGTGAGGACAGGTTTAAAAAATACGCCGTCCTGGTGCCTGTTGTCGACACACCGGACGGACGGTCTCTGATTTTTGAAAAGAGATCCGGCAGCCTGAGGCGTCAGCCGGGCGAGATTTGTTTTCCGGGCGGTAAGCTTGAGCAGGGGGAACAGCCCCAGGCATGTGCCATACGTGAAACAACAGAAGAACTCTGTATCGCGGAAAGCCAGATCAGCATCCTCGGCCCCGGGGATATATTCGTCTCTCCGTTTGATATCATCATATATCCTTTTATTGGTGAACTCCAAGACTACCGGTTTACATACAACCCCGATGAGGTTTCGGAGATCCTCTCTGTCCCCATAAGCTTTTTCCTGGAAAACCCTCCCGAAAAATATCACAGTACAGTTCTCAGCAGGCGGTCTGCCGATTTTCCCTTCGAGCGCATTCCCGGCGGCGAGAATTACCCCTGGGCCAGCGGCTCATACGACGTTCTCTTTTACAATTATCAGGAACAGTATATCTGGGGTATTACGGCATATATCGTCCGATCGGCCGCCGAACTTATTGACCGGTATCATCTGAACTGACGCACACGGTTAAAAACAATACAATATTACAGCGGCGGCCGCCGCCTGGACCACCAGAATCACCGGCATTCCCAATGTGAACTTCAGATGCCTTGTTTTATGCCGGAATGCCAGCATACCCAGGATGCAGCCCACGCTGCCGCCCAGTATCGCGTATGTAAAAAGCCTGCTTTCAGGCGTCCTGGGCCGTCGGGCGATTGCCCTGCGCTTGTCCCGGCCCATGCTCACAAACCCCGCAAGGTTTATCAGTACAATATAAAGGATTACAAATTCGAGTACCACCGTCTCCACCCTCTGTTATATTTTTGCGCGTTATCACTATATCACCCCGCCGCTCCCGGGTGAAGTTTTTTGTTAAGAAAGGGTTAGGTATGAGCCAACCGACAGAAAGATTCAACATGCAGGAACCGCCCCGGCGCCAGAAATGGTATTTACGGCCGCTGACTTGGCTTTTGAGCTATCCGGAAGTCTGGCTGCGCGGTACACGAATCAAACGTATCAACACCTCCGGCTTGAAGCCGCCCTATATCCTGCTGAGCAATCACAATGCGTTTCTGGATTTTAAAGTCGCTGTCGCGGCGATGTTCCCCCACCGGTCAAACTTTATCGTCGCCATCGATGGTTTCATCGGCCGGGAAAACCTCCTGCGCAACGTCGGCTGTATTTGCAAGCGCAAATTCACAAACGACATCGTTATGATCAAGCATCTGCAAAAGGTCATAAAAAACGGTGATATTCTTGTTATTTATCCCGAAGCCCGGTATTCTCTCTGCGGCACAACGGCCATTCTCCCGGATTCAATCGGTAAGCTGTGCAAATTTCTCAAGGTTCCGGTTGTGACGCTGATTATTCACGGCCACCATATCAACTCTCCCTTCTGGAGCCTGAAAAAACGCGGCGTCAGGCCGACAGAGGCCACGCTGACCCAGTTGTTTACGGCAGAAGCCCTGTCGAAAACAGATGCTGACGAGGTCAACGAAAAGATTAGGGAGGCGTTTGTCTACGACGATTTCGCGTGGCAAAAGGAGAGGAATATCAAAACCCCATACCACAGGCGAGCCGAAGGGCTGCACAAGGTCCTCTACCAATGCCCCCATTGCCTGACGGAGTATAAAATGTCTTCCAGCGGCAAGAAGCTGCGCTGTGATGCCTGCGGCAGGACGTGGACGCTTGGAATCTACGGTGAGCTGTCGGCCGACAGCGGCGAGACCGAATTTTCCCATATACCCGATTGGTATGAGTGGGAGCGCCGTCAGGTCAGAGCCGAGGTGCAGTCCGGTACATACAGCTACAGCGGGCCGGTCACTATCGATTCCCTGCCCAACGCGGAACGTTTTATAAGACTGGGCGAAGGCTACATGACGCATAACATGAACGGCTTTTACGTCTGCGGCAAGACGGAGAACGGCGAGGCTTTTGAAATGACAAAGACGGTCCCGTCACTTTATTCATGCCACATCGAATACAATTATCTCGGAAAGCACGGCGACTGCGTAGATCTCAACACCCTCACCGACACATGGTACATCTACCCGAGCGGCGGCGCGTTTTCCGTGACAAAAATGGCGCTGGCCACTGAGGAGCTGTATCAGGCTTACATGAATACCGCCAACAGGAAGAAACTGACCCCCGCCGCACTGTAACAAAGTACCCGATTTCAAACAGACTGTGCCATATAGGTTCAGACTGCTGTCATCGGGTACTTTCATCTGCATTAACTATGTAGTATAAAAACCATCATGCTTAATCCCGGCATCCGCAGCAGCAGCACCCTATTAAGCTGAGAATTACCACGGCTGCAATTGCAATGACGACGACATTCAGGCCTGTAATATCGTTGCCGAACACATTTGTTCACCTCACTTGTTATACGTTCCGTAAACCCCCGGCAAATATACGGCGATTGCGGATTCAATGTATACTATGAGAAAGAGAAAATCCCTGTGACAAAGGCCAGTTCGCCCATACCATGTCCGTCTGTATTTGAATTTTCACAAACATACTTCATTTTTTGGTTTAAGAGCCGATAAATAATATAACCGGAAAGTTCAAGTTCTTGGAGGCTGATATGCAGGATTATATTGCAAGGAGACCGATTACGGACAAAAAAGCCATGGTCTGCGGGTATCGTCTGATATACGGTCATAACACCGAAAACCTCCTCAACGAAACCGTCACCGGGTATACTGAATTCGGTCCGGTGACTCAGTCGCTGTTTTTTGATACGATCGGCGAATTAGTCGATCATACGGCAGTTTATCTTGATTTTACCGAAGGGCTTGCCGGTATAGCAGATAACTGCGCCATGATCAAAGAACCTGCTGATGTCGTTATATTGTTCACCAGGGGTATAACCGCGAACGCCGCTGTCTGCGGTAAACTGAAGTCCAGGGGTTTCAAGCTGGCTTTTGACAGCTCCTTCTTTATCGACGGCGCCGCTGCTGCGGAGTTTGCGGACATCATGATTATTGAATTTACAAAGGTCAGCTTGGCCGTGCAGACCGAACTGATTAAAAAGTATAAAAATAACGTGATTTTTCTTGCCGACAAAATCGAAACCTGGAGTGATTACAAGGTTTCGAAGGATATGGGATATGCTCTGTTTCAGGGATACTTCTTCCTGTGGCCGTCAGGCAGCCTGCAGCAGAGAGAGATTAAAGCCCTTGACGTTAATCTGGTCAGCATAATAGCCGAGCTGGACAGAGCCGAACCGGATTTCAAAAATATATCAGAGATTATTGAACACGACCTGGGACTGTCCTATAAGCTCCTGCGGCTGGTGAATTCGGCCTATATGGCTCCGAAATACAGGATCAAATCCATATCCCACGCGCTTACATATCTGGGTACGCGCGAGCTGTATCAGTGGATTTCCATGCTAATGTTCAGCAGCGTCAAGAATTCTGAGAATTCCGAGCTTATTAAGATGTCTCTTATCAGAGGTAAGCTGATGGCGCTGGCCGCTCAGGAGCTGGGTCTCAGAGACATCGGTTCGGAGCCCTTTTTTGCAGGCTTGTTTTCACTGATAGACGTTATCCTGAACAGGGATATTAACGACCTGCTGATTGGCCTGCCGTTTTCGGAAGACGTGAAGAGCGCGCTGCGGGGTGAGAGCAACACCCTGAAGTCCCTGCTCACTTTTGTCATCAGCTATGAGCAGGCCGACTGGCAGAAAATCGAGGGGAAATATCCGCTGAGTAAAATAACCCCGCAGAAAATGGTCACCCTCTGCATAGAAGCCCATACGTGGGCAAATCTGGCCGACAACTGATATCCACAGCGGCCTGAAGCAGCCTGACATTAAACATTAAACGGTCTATAAACGAAAGAAGCGCAGTTGTAACTGCGTTTCTTTCGTTTATAGACCGTTTTTTTGGACACTCAACGCTCTATAATGAAGATAACGAAAGGAAGTGTTGAGATGAATTACAAGATCAGATACGCCGGCGGCCATGTGGAAGTGCTTGACGAGCACGGCGAATTCCTCTTCTCAGCCGACAGTGAATATGAGGCGCGATGCGAGCTCAGCGCCATTGAAGCCGCTTAAAACGAGTGACTTGCATTAAGGAGAGAGTAATATGAAAGCAGCCGAGACACAGCTCTATGATACATGGAACGACGCAGCCCGCGCAAACGAAATTATTTACCTGCGGGACCGCCAAGCTCACGACCGCAGAAGGAGCCGCAGCCGCCGGCGGCGAAATACCGGCAGCTCCGAGGTTTTTTGGAATGTCATATTTTCCGCGCTTTGCCTGTCTGTTCTTGTCTGTCTCTTTCTGCACTGATATAATACTAATATCCCTTTGAAAAAGGGATATTAGTATTATGCGCCTGTGTGCGCTCCGCGCACACGCGCTGATTTAAGGCCGTGGGCGCCAAGCGTCCACATAGCCAATTTATAGAAAAACGACGGGATGTGACCTTATGCCGAAATCTTCAAACCAGAAGCTCAAGCTCCTGTACCTGATGAAAATCCTGCAGGAAAAGACGGACGAGCAGCACGCGCTGTCCGTGCCGGCGCTTATTGCTGAGCTTGGGCGCTACGATATTAAGGCCGAGCGGAAAAGCATCTACGACGATCTGGAGGCGCTTCGGTTCTTCGGGCTTGACATTGAGAGCGTTCGCTCAAAGACAACCGGTTATTATCTGGCCAGCAAAATCTTCGAGCTGCCGGAGCTGAAGCTGTTGGTTGACAGCGTGCAGTCCTCGAAATTTATCACGCATAAAAAATCGATGCAGCTGATCCGGAAAATAGAGAGCCTCTGCAGCATTTATGAGGGCCAGTCTCTGCAACGGCAGGTCTACGTCGCCAACCGGATCAAGACGATGAACGAGAGTATTTATTACAACGTTGACAGCATACATAACGGCATCAGCGACAATAAAAAAATCAGTTTTCAGTATTTTGAGTATTCCGTCACGAAAGAAAAGGTTTTAAAGCGCAACGGTGCACACTATCTCATAAGCCCTTACGCGCTGACCTGGGACGACGAGAACTACTACATGATCGGGTATGACGCCGACGCCGGGATGATCAAGCATTACAGAGTCGACAAAATGATGGATATTCAGATAACAGAGGAAAAGCGCGACGGCCAGCAGTATTTTCAAGACCTTGATATCGCTGTCTACTCAAAAAAACTCTTTTCCATGTTCAGCGGTGAGGAAGAAACTGTCCGGATCGAATTCGATAACCGCCTGATCGGCGTTGTTATTGACCGGTTCGGGAAGGATGTGATCGTCGTTAAATCCGATGACGCGCATTTTGTCATCAGCGTCAGCGTCGCTGTCAGTCAGCAGTTTCTGGCCTGGGTTGCCAGCTTCGGAGATGAAGCGAAGATATTGTCCCCCGAAAGCATCGTTGATAAAATGAAGCAGCTGATGCAATCGGTGCAGAGCATGTATATGTAATTGCCATAATAAAAATCCGGGTTTTCACCCGGATTTTTCTATTGCGTTCAGACCGGATCCATCATCACATTGATGACGGCGCACCGCCCGTCTTTGACGGCCTGCCGCCCCTCCAGAAGCGCCGCTTTCAGCTCCCCCGGTTCCGTGACCGTTCGGGCAAAGGCGCCGCCTGCAGCCGCAGCAATCGCGTCCAGCTGCGCGGGCGGATCAAACCTTGTCCAGAAGGTGTTTCCGTCTGCCGCGTACCCGTTGGGATGCTCGTTTTTCGTAATACGCTTCGGCGCGTTCCAGCCCTGATTGTTGAAAATCACCGTCATAAAGGGCGCCTGATACCTCCCTGCCATCCAGTAAACGGCCGTTGGGCAGGAGAAGATATATGTCCCGTCGCCTGTCAGGGCGATAATGTCCTTATCGGGGCACGCCAGCTTCATGCCGACAGCCGCACCACCGAACCAGCCCAGGGAACTGCCGCCGCTCCAGAACAGCGTACCGGGTTTATTGCGCGGCAGATGGCTCTGAACAGCCGCGTGGGCTGATATTGTTTCGTTCAGGACAATCGTATCGTCGTCTATGATCTCGCGGATGCATTTAACAATATATTCAGAGGATAACCGTCCGACATCCTCCTCTGCGGCGGCGTGCCGGTCTTTCATGTCCTTATGCCGCGCAGTGACTTTCTCCCGCCGGCTTTCAATAGTGCCCTGCATATCCTCAAGGCGCTTATTGTCAAGGCATTTATTCAGCTGCTTTAAAGCCGTGCAGGAGTCGGCTTTCATAAAGCGCTCCGAAGGGATATACCACAACGGTATATGCTCTTTAATCGGGTCGCAGTCAATATAAAATACGCGGCACCCTTTCTTTGGCTGCGCAATGGCCGGCACCCAGGGGACATCGCTGTCGATAACAAGTATCAGATCCGCTTCCCCAATCAGAATGTGGGAGTCGAACCCGAGATGCATGTCGTTGTCATCGGGGAAATTCATCGTATATTGATTCATCTCCACAACGGGGACGGAAAGGCGCCGGCTAAGCTTGACAAGTTCGTTGACGCTGTCGGTGTTCCTTCCGAGGTACGAGGTGACGATGAGCGGCGCCTTCGCGCTGAGCAGCGCGTCGATTATGCGCTCTGATGATTCGTCGTCAAGTCCGGAGGGTGCGATGGACGCCCAGGCGCTCAGATCGGCCCCGATGTCCCTGCCCTCCTCCTCCAGTACCTCTCTCGACGCCACTGTATAAACAGGTCCTTTCGGCTCGCTCTGCGCCATCTGGAGCCCTCTGTAAACCAACTGCTGTACGTTTTTGCCGCTGCGCAGTTCAAAATTCATTTTCGTGTAGCTTCTGACAATACCGGCCTGATCACCCACATCCTGCAGAAACTGAATCTGAGCGTTGCGCCCGCCCATAAGCTCGTTCTCCATGGTGTACGGCGAGACGCCCGCAAAAATATAGACCGGTACCCGGCATCGGGAGGCATTGTGTATGGCACCGCCCAGGTTTTGCGTTCCCACGTCCACATGGACGAAAACCGCCGCTGCTCTTCCGGTCAGCTGTGCGTACCCGTGTGCGGCTGAGAGCGCCGCGTATTCATGGGGACTGATAATAATCTCCGGTTTCTTCTTCCCGGCCGCTTCATATTTTGCCCAACTCTCTATGATCGGCGGATAGTCCGTCCCGGAATTGATAAAAATATGCGTCACGCCCGCGGCGACCAGTGAGTCCGTCAAAGCGTCCGACGCCGTATATCCGACATTGCCATTTTCACTGCGCTCCATAACATGCGCCCCCGGTTCGCAAAGATTTTACTAATGATGTTAACATCGTGGTTCCATAAAGTCAATGATGCACCATTATATTCCTTTATAGTGCTTTTTTGTCGAGCCTGCTGTTTCGGTAATAGAGGGTAATGTCGATGATAACCATGATCGTATTGATGATGTAAAAGACCAGAACATATGAAATATTATGCGTAATGACTTTTCCGGCAATCCCGCACAAATAGCCAATCAGGATAAAAACCTCAAAGAGAAGGCTTTTTCCCTTTGTCGTCCGCGACTTCCACGATTTTGAGACGGAGATCGGCCAGGAAAGCCCGAAACAGATAATCATGGCGGCTTCAAAAAACTGGGGCATGTTCGCAACACCTTTCAGATGTAATTGTCTATGTTTTAGCTGATCACTATAAGAACGTCCTTAACATCATTGATCCACCAGAGGATGATGTCCGAGTTCTTCCTTTCATATCGTATCAAAACTCGCCGGGTAAAACAATAATACCGGCTGTTATTTCTTTTATTTATCTGTTTCTGATATATAATCGAAAGCAGCATTGATGCCATCCGATCTGTTTTGCGGGAGGAGTAACCATGATTAAATTCCTGTTGGATTCACAGCTGGACGAGCTTTCGGCTTCAATGGACCCGCACCTGCTGACGTACATTCGAAATGGGCAGGTCAATAAATTTGAATCTTTTCGTGACGCCAGCGTTATATCCTTTGACTGGTATGATATCCATAACGCCAACGATGCGCTGGACAAAATGATTATTTGCTTTACCCGGGAGCATGTCTTCTTTATTTGTGAAAGTGAGCGCTGTATGACCCGTGTCAGGAAAATGATCGGCGAGGAAAAGTCGGATGACCTGGCGCTCTTTGTTTTTCTCTCCGAACTCATCAAAAATGACATTGACTATCTGGAGGAACTGGAGGAGCGTATTACCGAAAACGAGGATCGGGTCATCACAAACTATAAAAGCTATAAGCATGAATACGCCGGCGAGATTATCGCCTTTAGGCGTGAGCTTTTGAAGCTGAAACGATACTATGAACAGCTGAATAATATCTTCGAAGGCCTTATGGAAAACGAAAACAAGATCATATCGCCCGACAACCTGCGCTATTTCAGGATTCTTGACAGCAGGATCGACCGCCTGTTCTCCCACGTCCTGAACCTCCGGGATTATGTAACCCAGGTCCGCGAAGCGTATCAGGCCCAGGTCGACATTGAGCAGAACAACCTGATGCGGGTATTCACCGTTGTCACTTCCATCTTCCTGCCCCTCACCCTCATCGTCGGCTGGTACGGCATGAACTTGAAAATGCCCGAATTCCAATGGAATTACGCTTATCCCTTCGTCGCCGGGCTCAGTGCCCTCGTCGTTATTGTGCTTTTAATCTTCTTCAAACGCAGGAAATGGTTTTGAAAACGCGCAGTCAATCGGCAGCCTTAGTGACTGACGCACGAATTTTTCACAATTTAATCCGCCAGCTAAAATAATGTTTTGACATTTTAGAAAGTTGTGTATATAATGTATGAACACGCTGAGAAATTATCTTCAGCAAATTTTAAAAATTGAGGTATCCCATTTAATGAACCAAGACAAAACACTCACATGCAAAGATTGCGGCGCAGAATTTATCTTCACGGCCAGCGAGCAGGATTTCTACGCAGAAAAAGGTTTCCAGAACGAGCCCCAGAGATGTAAGCCCTGCCGCAACGCCAGAAAGAACGGCGGCGCCGGCCAGAGAGAAATGTACTCAGCTACTTGCGCATCATGCGGACAAGAAGCCAAAGTTCCTTTCCAGCCGAGAGACGACCGCCCTGTCTACTGCAGCGACTGTTTTTCAAGACAAAGATAAGTTCTGCTTGAAATATAGGTATCAAAGGATATGCCCGACCGGGTATATCCTTTAATATTTTTCGGTGCTCATACTGCCCGCCTCGGGACGATTTGCCGAAATCAGCCTAAAACTTGTCGACCGTTTTGTTGTCCCTGACAAGCCGATGTGCTATAATCAATCCAATTACAAAAGACGGCGCAGAAAGGACCGGGCTAATGGAAGACTCACAAGTGAATACCGCGATAACCGGGCAAAAAAAGGGCATAGGACGGCTGATTGACAGCTATCGCTCAGACAAGGACTTTGCACTGTTTCTGATATCGGGCTTGTTCGGCGGCCTGGCGGGCGGCATAAACACCTCGATATTCAACAATTACTTAAACGACGTTTACAAAATCTCCGAGGTGGCGCGGGGAAATCTCGAGTTATGGCGGGAAATGCCCGGCCTATTTATCATGGTCATTCTGGCCGTCCTCAGTTTTCTCGGCGACATCCGAATCGCCATGTTCGGTATGCTCGCAGCAGGGGTCGGTATGCTCGGCCTCGGTCTCTTTTCTCCCGTTTACGCGGTCATGGTCATCTGGCTGATGATGTACAGTCTCGGCAGTCATATGGTCTTCCCGGTGACACCGTCCATTGGGATGGCCCTGTCAAAACGGGAATCCTACGGGGCCAGGCTGGGAACCGTCAGCGCCTTCAGTCTTGCGGGCGGCATCATCGCGTTCATCTTTGTCTTCCTCGGCTTTAATTACCTGCACCTGTCTTATCAGGCCGCCTTCGTCACCGCCTCGGTTTTTTATGTCATAGCGGCTTTCATGATGGGCTTTATGCGGAAGGGTAAACCGGAAACGAGAAAAATCAAGTTCGTTTTCAGGAAAAGGTATACGCTATATTATTTCCTCGCTGTCATCAGCGGTGCGCGGAACCAGATATTTATGACCTTTGCACCGTGGGTCCTCATAAAGGTGTTTAAGCTGGCGCCACAGACCTTTGCCATCCTGGGCATCGTGATTGCCGTCGTCAGCATCGGAACAAGAAAAATCATCGGCCGGATGATCGACCACCGGGGTGAACGCTTCGTCCTGACAGCTGAGGCTGTCCTGCTGTTCGTCATCTGTCTGGGATACGCGTTTTCCGCCGACCTCTTCCCCGCCGCCGTCGCCGTTGTGATCATCGCCGGCTGCTATATCCTTGACAACTCAATGGCGGCCGTTGAGATGGCGCGGTCTACCTATGTACGTAAGATTGCAGCGGATCTCTCCGATGTGATGCCCACGCTCTCGACGGGTACGAGCCTGCAGCATATCGCCTCAATGGTCATTCCTGTTTTCGGCGGCCTCCTTTGGACAGCCGTCGGTTACCAGGCCGTCTTTATTGCGGCAGCCGTAATCGCACTCCTCAACCTGCTCCTGTCGTGGCGAATCAAGGTGGAGGCGGAGCCCGAACGGCAGCCGTCAGAATAAAAAGGAGGTACATTCGTATGACATTCCTTGACCTTGCCGGCAGTCGGTATTCCGTACGCAAATTCAAAAACACCCCTGTTGAAAAGGAAAAGCTGGATAAAATCCTTGAAGCGGGAAGGGTCTCCCCGACAGCCTGTAATAACCAGCCCCAGAGCGTCCTGGTCCTTGAGAGCCGGGAGGCCATGGAAAAACTCAAAAAATGCACCAAATGCCATTTTGACGCGCCTATGGCGATCCTCATCTGTTATGACAAAAACACCAGTTGGAAACGCTCTTATGACAAGAAGGATCACGGTGATATTGACGCGAGCATCGTCTGCGCCTCGATGATGTTTGAGGCCGCCGAGTTGGGGCTCGGCACCACATGGGTATGCTATTTCGACCCGGACGCTGTCACGCGGGAATTCTCCCTGCCCGACCATATCGTACCGTCCAGCCTTCTTCCGCTGGGTTACCCGGCTGACAATGCCGAACCGGCCCCCTTCCATGGACAGAGGAAGCCGATCAGAGACACCGTCACCGTATTGTAAGAACCAATTGACAGGCTGTACGCTGGGAATATTTAAGCGGCATAATACATTAGTTTTTTTAGAATAATCCTTGTATGATCAATGTGTATTCATAGCTTCTGGGCACATAATTACATATGCTTTGGGAGAACCGCATGAAGAACATATTTCGCCGACTGATGGCATTCATACTTATACTTTTCATACTCTCCGGCTTGGGCAATGCCTTCGCCGTCCATTCCGGCTATGATGATATCAGGGGGCACTGGGCTGAAAACACGATGCTCCGCGCATTGAATGACGCGCTGCTCGAAGACACCGGCAGCAGGCTTAAACCAGACGAGCCAATGACAGGCACCGAGATTCTGACAGTGCTGGGTAAGGTTCTTTCCGCGGAATCCCAAGCTGCTGCACCGGTCTTGCCCGCTCCGCCGGGCAGCCGGCCGGTTCCTGATAAGCTTGTTACCCGCGGCAGAGCCTTTTCTTTACTGGCGGAAGCCTTTCAGCTGATCGGCGCGGAAACGGACGCATCCGTCCTTTCGGAGTATACCGACGGCAATACGCTCAGCGGCGCGTTTCGCCCCGCGGCGGCAGCTCTTGTTTCAAGCGGCTTTGTGGGTGGTGTCGATGGCGCACTGCTGCTGAATAACAACATTTCACGCGCTGAATTTCTAACGGTTCTATACAGGATACTGCCTGAGTATAAAGAAGCGGCCGTAAACCAGCCGGTCATTTCGGGGGGCATTATCCTGCCCGGAGATTCAGTCATATCCAACAGGCAATTCTCCGGCAATGTCTACTTCGACCGTTCCTCAACAAACATTCGGCTGCAGAATGTCATTGCGCCGACCGTCGTTCTGCGCAGTGACCACCTGCGCACATTGTCCGTATCCGGCTGCAAGATCGACCGGCTTGTTTTTGCCGCCGCCAGCGGGGACGTGTTTTTCAATCCCGGCTTTATGTCTGATATTAAAACAGCGGTGATCGGAACAGGCGGCGGCAAGATAACACTTGGCGCGATACCTAATATCGAAGTCACCGGCAGCAACAGAGAAGTTTTTATCACCGGGCCCGTAAAAAGCCTGCTTGTCAGCGGCAGCGGCAATAAAATTTCCGTGATGCCCGGCGTAACCATCGATTCGGTAAAAGTGTTGACAGCCGGCGCCGGCAATACAGTTTCTGTAAACGGGCTTGTGAGCGCATGTTTGCTCTTCGGCCGCGATACCGCTGTCGGCGGGACAGGAACAGTTTACCAGCTGCTGGACAACGCAAAAAACAGCAGTATTACCGCTTATACCGTTAATACCGCCGTCAACACGGGTTACGGTCTTAACGCTGTGGAAATGACGCTGGAGGCACCCGATAATTTCTCCGCTTATGAAACGCTGAAAGCCTCTGTTACAGTCAGCGCGGATGACGTTGGCAGGCGTTGCCGCGCTGCGTGGTATTTTGATGATGTCCTGATATCGCATTCCGAGGTGGACATCGGCGTAACGGACATGATCGCATTGAATTCAGATATCAAAAACACGGGCAACATGCCCGTCACATCGACGCTGTCTTTCATTCTGAGCTATGTTATTGACAGCGGTTATTACCAGGAAATCCGGGCTGACAAATCCATAACGCTTGACGCTCCCGCAGAGGTCGGCGCCGCGGAAGCTCTGGCGCTTGTGAAGACCGGCTATCAAGGCGATTATACACTGGACTGGGCTAAAGCTAACGACTATCACGAAACCGTCAAGACCGCATGGGTCAATGCGAAAAACTACTCAAGCAAAACAGATTACCTCGTCTGGGTAAATATTGCCCACCAGCGCGTCAATGTCTTTACAGGTTCCGCCGGTGACTGGAGCCTTAAAAAATCCTTTATCGTTGGTTCAGGAGCTCCCGGCCATGATACCCCCACCGGTGTTTTCAGAATTCTCGGACGAAACGCGAGAGGCTGGAACGCAAAAACCTATACGGTCAAACCGGTCATCTTCTTCAAAAACAGCGCGTATGGTTTCCATTCCAGGCTGTATGACCCCGGGACAACAAATATCAGCGATGCCAGAATCGGTTTCCCCGTCAGCCAGGGCTGTATTCGGATGTACGACGAGGATGTGGCATGGTTTTATGATTACATCCCGATAAATACAACCGTCGTCGTATATTAGCCGTCCAAGAGACATGGAACAGCCGCCGCATGGAGCATGCGGCGGCTGTTTTTTTGTTTCCTATGAGTTGAATAGATTCGTGCTTAAGTACTTTTCGCCCCTGTCGGCGAACAGGACGACAACGAATCCCTCCTCCAGCCCTCTGACTGTCTCCAGAGCGGCCAGCATCGCGGCGCCGCTGGACATGCCGACGAATATGCCCTCCTGGTGGACGATGGCGCGCGCCATTTCAAACGCTTCCTCGGACTCGATCATGACGTGCCGGTCTATTTTCGTCGCGTCATATATCTCCGGCACGATCGCCTCCTGCATGTTCTTGAGCCCCTGGATATAGTGTCCCTGAACAGGCTGTGCTTCAATGACCTGAATAGCGGGGTTCCTTTTCTTCAGTCCCATACCGACGCCCATAATTGTCCCGGACGTACCGAGAGCGGAGACGAAATGGGTCACGCGCCCTTCCGTATCGTCCCATATTTCGTTTGCCGTTGTATAGTAATGGGCGAGCTTATTGTATTCGTTGGAAAACTGATTCGGCATAAAGTATTTGTCCGGGTATTTATTCACAAGCTCGTGGGCCTTTCGGATGGCGCCGTCTGTCCCCTGAGCCGGGTCTGTCAGCGTCGTTTTTCCCCCGAAGGCCTCAATCATTTTGCGCCGCTCCACGGACACCGCCGCGCTCATGACGATCTCCACATCGTACCCTTTGATTGCGCCGATCATCGCAAGGCCGATGCCCGTATTGCCCGAGGTGGGCTCGATGATTGTTTTCCCTTTTGCGAGCGCTCCGCTCTCCTCTGCCTGTTCGATCATCTTTAAGGCGATTCTGTCTTTGATGCTGCCGGTGGGGTTGAAACCCTCCAGCTTTGCGTAAAGCTGAACATTCGGCTTTGGGTTCAGCCTGTTGATTTTAACGAGCGGCGTATGGCCAATCGCATCAAGTATATTGTCATACATATCTTTCACCCTTTCGGTCTGCTCTCACTACTATACTCTCCATAATAAGCGGGATGCAAGCAAAAGCTGAATATCCCGCACTGTATATTTCGTATAAAAGTCGCTATCACTTTTACTAATTACGACTATTGACAAACTGGTTACAAATCGGTTACAATTATCGCTGTAATGTAAATTTTCCACGCAAGCATAATTAAGGAAAGGGACGAAATGAAAAAGTATAGGAAGTTGTTCATCTTGATTCTTCTGTTTTCGATTCTGACATCCATGCTGCTTATCAACGCATCCGCGGTCACACAGGCGTACGGCGCCGGTACAGTATCAGCTGCGGCTCTCAATGTCAGAGTAGCGCCCGACACCACCGGTTCGGTTGCGGCGACAATCACAGGAGGCAGTACAGTCGTCATACTGGATATAATAAACGACAGTTGGTATCACATCAGCAGCGGCGACACCAAAGGGTATGTTGCCGCCATGTACATATCGGATGTGGCGCCTGTCAAGAGCTTCACCGCTGCAGGCGACCTGACCGGGGACAACGTTTTGCTGCGCAGCGAGCCCTCCACCTCAGGCGCCGCTCTCGGTACATATCCATCCGGTACGGCGATGAGCATCATCGGGATAAACAACGGCTGGTACCAGGTCCAGCATAATGGGATAACCGGCTACATCCGCTCGGACTATATGGCGCTCTCGTCCGGTTCCGCCCCCTCTTATTCCGAAGCAACCTCAAAGGGGCAGGAGATTGCCGATTACGCCCGCCAGTTCGTGGGGTACAAGTACATCTACGGTTCCTCGTCGCCGGCTTTAGGCGGTTTCGACTGCTCGGGCCTGACCTATAACGCCTACAGGCAGTTCGGTTACTCGATATCCAGGACAGCCTCCCAGCAGTACCGGAACGACGGCGTCCCGGTAGCGAAATCCGACCTGCAGCCCGGAGACCTGGTGTTCTTCTCCTCAAACGGCGGCCGGTCCGTCACCCACGTGGGCCTTTACTACGGCAACGGCCAGTTTGTCAACGCGTCAACGGAGAGGACCGGCGTCATCATGAGCAGCCTTGACAGCGACTGGTACGCTCGGACCTGGTACGGTGCAAAACGTATCATAGGCTGAATTGCTTATAGAATACAATACGGTTATATAACCAGGCGGGGGAACAGCCCCCGCCTGGTTATATAACCG
>CAZVLO010000013.1:1063-3794 GCA_964628265.1 uncultured Papillibacter sp. | reverse complement strand
CTAGGAAAACTGAAACACGACTGACGGTGCGTTACGCGGAGACGGATCAGATGGGCATCGTCCACCATTCCAATTATTCTGTCTGGTTTGAAGCGGGGAGAACGGATTTTTTGAAACAGACGGGCGTTACGTATTCCCGGGTGGAGGCCAGAGGCGTCATGCTGCCCCTGTATGAGATCACCTGCCGGTTTATAAGCCCCGCCCGATATGAGGACGAAATCGCCGTCATCACCAGCGTGAAGGCGCTTACCCGCGTCAGGCTCATCATGTCATACCAGGTCGTCAATGTGGAAACAAACGCCCTGCTGGCCACAGGGGAGACCATGCACGCGTTTACGGACCGTAATATGAAACCCATAAACGCCGAAAAGGCAATACCCGATGTCTACGCACATCTGGAAAAATATATGTGATCTGTTCGCAATGGTGATTAGTATGGAAATAAAAACAGTATCCCTCATCGGCCTTGGCGCTGTCGGCATTTTATACGCGCACCAGCTGTCAAAAGCGCTGGCCAAAGAAAACCTCCGTATCGTTGCTGACCGTGACCGGATCGGCAGATATCAAAAAGACGGCGTTTTTATAAACGGTGAACGCTGCGATTTTAACTATGCCCCGAGAGATGAAAAGCGCACGCCGGCCGACCTCATATTGATCGCCGTCAAATACAACGGCCTCGGCGACGCCGTCAAAGCCATCAAAAACCAGGTCGGGCCGGATACAATCATTCTTTCGCTTTTAAACGGCATCAGCAGCGAGGAGCATATCAGCCGGGCATACGGGGCGGAAAAGGTGCTGCCGTGTATCGTGTACGGCATGGACGCCGTTAAAGCGGGGACAGAGATGACCTATCAAAATAAGGGCTTTATCAGCTTCGGCGATTTTTCGCCGGGGACGGTTTCCGAAAAAGTGAGGACAGTCGGAGCTTTCTTCGAAAAAGCGGGAATCCCCTACGACATTTCAGAGGACATGCGCAAAAAACAATGGAGCAAATTCATGCTCAACGCCGGGTGCAATCAGGCGACCGCCGTTTACGTGTGCAACTACGCCGGCATTCAGAAGGACGGGCCGTACAGGGCGCTTATGATATCGGCGATGGAAGAAGTCGCCCGGCTCGCTGAAAAAGAGGGCATCACACTGACCCAAGACGATATCAGCTACTGGTGCAATATCATCGACGGCCTGACACCCGGAGCAAAGCCCTCCATGCAGCAGGACGTCGAGGCCAGACGGTACAGCGAGGTTGAAATGTTCGGCGGTACAATCCTTGAGCTGGCTGAAAAGCATGGGATCGACACGCCCGTCAACAGGATATTGTACGAGAAGATAAAAGAGATTGAGAGTATGTATTGAAAATCAAAGCAGATCTGCATATTCGCTCCACTGTTTCCGTCGGATACCGGAAGCCTGTAATATTAAGGAAAACACAAAAAGGGAGTCAGGACTCATGAAAAAGATTACAGAAAAAGAAAACTTTATGATGTTTATCCGCGGCGAGCAGCCGCTGTGGGTACCGAGATACGCCATGGCCGCGGACAAGTACAGCACGCATCCGACCGCTGTTCTGCCCGTTACCCCGTCCTTTCTGAACGCGCGGCGGACACCGGAGGGCGGCTTCGATATGTGGGGCGTCCCTCATATCGCGACGGCCGAGACGGGCGGCGCCGCGCTGCCTGTACCTAATGATTTCCTGATTACAGATATCAGGAAATGGCGTGATATCGTGAAGGCCCCCGACATGTCGCATATCGACTGGGAGGCCATGGCGAAAAAAGACCTTGAATCCATCAACAGGGAAACAACGGCGGTCTGCGGCTTCTTCCACGTGGGTTATTTCCAGCAGCTTATGGCCTTTATGGGCTTTTCGGAAGGCCTGTGCGCCATGTATGAAGAACCGGACGAGGTCAAAGCGCTCTTCGAGTATATGGCCGGCTTTATAGTCGAGGTCGTTAAGAAATATATCGAATTCTATAAGCCGGATTTAGTCGAGCTGACCGATGATACCGCGACGGCAAAAAGCCCGTTTGTCTCGCTCGGGATGTACCGCGATATGATCAAACCTTATCATTATATGCAGGTTAAGCCCGCACTGGATGCCGGAATCCCCGTCGTCCACCATAACTGCGGACGATGCGAGGATCAGATCGACGATTGGCTGGATATCGGTGTCGTCGCGTGGAACCCCGCGCAGGTCATGAACGACCTGGACGGAATCAAAAGGAAATACGGCAACAGGCTCGGGCTCATCGGCTGCTGGGACTCCTCGGGTCCGGCGGGCTGGGACGACGCCACGGAAGACCTCATCAAATCGGAGGTTCGGAAAACCATCGACCGGTTCGCCCCGGGCGGCGGCTTCTGCTTCTGGGGCAGCGCCTACGGCCCTGTAAACGACCCGAGAACAGAAAACAGAAAACGCTGGCTCACCGAGGAGTACGAAGCCTACGGCAGGACATTTTATAACAAATAAAACGAGCGAGGGCTGTGGAGAATTCCTTCACAGCCCTCGTTATATCATTATCTTATCTTCTACAAACCCAAATAAGCTTTCTTTACATAATCGTTATCGATCAGATCACAGCATTTGCCGTCCAGCGCCACACGGCCGTTTTCAAGAACGTAGGCCCGGTCGGCAATTTCCATGGACTGCTTGACGTTCTGCTCCACCAGAAGGACCGTGATGCCCTGCTCCCGGAGAGACTTGACGATCTTGAACACTTCCGTCACCATAATG
>CAZVLO010000013.1:0-1050 GCA_964628265.1 uncultured Papillibacter sp. | reverse complement strand
CCGCGCCATGGCCAGCATCTGCTTCTCGCCGCCGCTGAGGGTTGACGCCATCTGTTTCTGTCGTTCCTTCAGCTTCGGGAACAGCTCAAATATGCGGTCTATGGCCGCTTTTCTCGTCTTCCACATACTTTTCGGATAAACGCCCATCTCCAGGTTCTCTCTGATGGACATATCCGGAAACATACGGCCGCCCTCGGGCAGGTAGGCAATGCCCTTCTCCATGATGCTGTGGCTCGGTACACCGTCCAGCGGCTGGCCCATGAAGCGCACATGCCCGGAGGCAGGCTTGACAAAGCCTGTGATTGTATTGAGGAGCGTTGTCTTGCCGGCGCCGTTAGCGCCCAGGAGCGCGACGATCTCGGCCTCCTCCACCTTCAGGGAAACGTCCCACAGCGCCTGAACGTTGCCGTAAAAGCAATTGATATTCTGTACTTCAAGCATCGTCATATCAACACTCTCCTAAGTATACTTCTATGACCGTCTTGCTTGTGGATATCTCCTGCGGCGTACCCTCGGCAATCTTGGCCCCGTGATGAAGAACGACGATACGGTCACATATGTTCATAATCGCCTTCATGACATGCTCGATCATGATGATTGTAGTCCCCGATTTGCGGATTTTTGTCACAAGCTCCATGGCTTCGCCGACCTCGGAGGGATTGAGCCCCGCCATCACCTCATCCAGCAGCAGGAGCTTCGGCCTTGTGGCCAGCGCGCGGGCTACTTCAAGGCGCTTCTGGTACGCCAGCGGGATGTCGGGAACCATCTTGTCCCGCAGATCGGTCAAGCCGACAAAATCCAGCACCTCATCCACAATCTGCGCCGCCTGCGCTTTGGATCGTCCCTTTTTGCCGAATAAGGCACCCATCAGAACGTTCTGATGCAGCGGCATCCCGGCGAAGTTCTTCGCAGCCTGGAACGTCCGTCCCATGCCCAGACGGCAGATCTGATCCGGTTTCATGCCGCTGATTTTAGTACCGCCAAACATAACGGTGCCTGGAGTGCTACGATAAAAGTGCAGTCGAGAAACACCCTCAAATGAGATAGAAT
>CAZVLO010000012.1:41050-48328 GCA_964628265.1 uncultured Papillibacter sp. | reverse complement strand
GGGTGGAGCCCGGGGGGAGAGCGGGAAATATTCACGCTGGGGGAGCTTTCCAAAATCTTCGACATTAAGGGCATTTCTAAATCGCCCGCCATCTTTGACATTGAAAAGCTGACGTATTTCAACGCCGAATATATCCGCGCCATGGAGCCTGCTGAATTCGCCGCGCTTGCGGAGCCGTATATCAGACAGGCCGTGAAAAACCCGACGATCGACGCCGGTGAGATCGCGGCGCTCCTGCAGCCTCGCTGTGAGAAGCTGACGGATATCCCCGAAAAAATCGATTTTTTTAATCGGCTTCCGCAATACGATACGGCGCTCTATGTGCATAAGAAATCAAAAACGGACGAGGCAATCTCGCTCAAAATGCTGGAGACTGTCCTGCCCGTCCTGAAATCACTGGAAAGCTGGACGCAGGAGGCGATTCACGACGCGCTGATTCATCTGGCGGAAAAGCTGGAAACCAAAAACGCCACGCTTATGTGGCCTCTTAGAATTGCAGCAGCCGGCAAAGCGGTGACGCCCGGCGGCGCTGTTGAAATCTGCCATATCCTCGGCAGGGAGGAGACGCTCGCCAGGATTGAAACCGGCATAGGGAAATTGAAAGGGGAGAAGATATAAAATGAATAAGAGCGTTAAGAAGATGCTCCTTTTTGTTGCCATTCTGGTTGCAGTCATCGTTGTTATATCGGCTGTTTATCTCTTCCTGTCGAAGCCTGACGACGACATCAACGAAACGCCGTCGCCCTCCGGCACGGTTTCCGTACCCATTTCACCGTCCCCAACAGAATCGCCTGCAGCTTCGACGGAGACGCCAAGCCCTTCGGATAGCGGATATACACGTGAGGAAACAGCTGACGGAACGGTTTTTCATGTGACCGTTCCGGATGCAACGCTGACTTACTCCGTTACTGTCGACGAGCAGGCTTTCGATTTGACGGATACAGACGGACGCATGCTCTTTGAATCCAAAACGGACCTGAGCGGATTCCTGGAGATATCATATATTGCAGCCTCAAAAGCGGCAGATCTTGCGCCCGGGTTTCTGGATTCTTATCTGGATTACAACGAGTTTGAGCAGTCCGGTATGAATTACATCGGCGGTACGGAAATCTCGGGTGAGACGGTACAGGTCAATGACGGAAAAACACAGATGAAGGCCTGGCTGGTTGATACGGACGTAGGAGCGCTGGCCGTTGTCATCGGATACAACCTGACGGAAAAGGATGCGGTAGAAGCCCGACTCGGAAAAATTCTGGACAGTTTAGTAATTGAGCCGTAAGCTCGCCATAATTTTCAGCTAATGCATTTTATTGCATTTCATATGACGCCCCTTTTATGGTAACGATAAACCATAAAGAGGCGTCTGCTCTTTTTGCAGCCGTCCATATAAAAATGGAGCTTGAATATGAGAAGAAAAAAAAGAATTGTATTATTAACGAGCTATACTCTTGCCGGCTTTATCGCACTGGGAGGACTGGCTTACTCTTATCATCTTAAGGCGGAGGGGTATAAGCTGCAGCTGGAAAACGATTACCAGCGTGCGTTCAGCGAGCTGGTGTTCGGTGTCAGCGAGCTGGATACGTCACTTCAGAAAAGTCTGTACGCTATAACACCGTCCATGCTCAGTTCAGTCTGTACGGAGGTGTATGGGAAAGCACAGGCGGCGCAATACGCGCTAGGTGAGCTGCCGTTTTCAACGGACCAATTCCAGAACACATCGGGTTTCATAACAAAAATAGGCGATTACACTTATATGCTCTCAAAAAAAGCAGGTTCCGGTGAAGCTATTGGAGATGAGGAACAACAAAATCTTGTGAAACTGTCTCAGACAGCGACAGTACTGGCCGATAACCTGAACCAGCTGATGGCCGACGTGAATGCAGACGGCGTCTCGATCGCAAAAATGGAGGCACTCAGCCGTACAGCGGGAAAAATCGGAAGCGACGCCACGTCCGGAATCCTGGAAGACAATTTTTCACTCATGGAGGGAGAGTTTCCCGAAACTCCCACACTCATCTATGACGGGCCGTTCTCCTCGCACATCGCCGGAAGAACGCCGAAGCTGCTGGAGGGCAAGGATGAAATCACCGCTGAAGAGGCGCTGAAAAAAGCCGCCGCTTTTATGGGCACGAGAAGCAGTATCATCAAGGAAAGCGGCGAACGCGGGGGGAATCTCCCGGCATATATGTTTTACGCCAATGACGAGGGTGGAACCATCAGCTTTGAGGTCACAAAAAAAGGCGGTATCGTCACGGATGTGTTTAACTCGCGTCTCGTAAAATCAAGCATCATCTCCCAAAAGGATGCCGTCAAAATTGCAACCCGGTTCCTTAAGCAAAAGGGTTATCACAGCATGAAGCAGAGCTACCAGTATGCCGACGGCAATACCCTCACGGTGAATTACGCTTATGTCAAGGATGGCGTGATTTGTTACCCTGACCTGATCAAAGTCTCTGTGGCGCTCGATAACGGGAAAATCGTCGGTTTTGAGGCACAGGGTTATATCATGAACCACACAGAAAGGACAATCCCCGACGTCAAAACAGATGAAAATGAGGCAAAAAAGAAAGTATCGCCCCTGCTGAAGGTTCTGGCCCATGAACTGGCCATCATTCCGACCGGTGGATTGAACGAAGTTTTTTGTCACGAATTCAAATGCGAAAACGGCGATGGGAGTCATTATATGGTTTACGTCAACGCGCAGACGGGTGCTGAGGAAAACATCCTTGTCTTGATTGAAAACGAAAACGGTACACTGGCAATGTAAACGATCATAAATACCGCCCTTTCCAAGTGCTCGGAGAGGGCGGTATTCAAACTGTGCCGTTATACTGTGGTTTCCTTTATAAAGGTGCTGCATTTTGTCCCATCGCTGGTGTTTACCGTACTGTCTCCCATAGGCTTAACTTCAATATCGCCCGCCTCACACATCATCTTTTTGTTATAATAACAATCGTTGACGCTGCACTTGATTTTCGCCCTGTCCATTTATTCACCACCTTCAGGTTTAATCTGCCCTGAAGCTGGTGTATTTATGAGGTTTTTTGCCTGTAACATACTGGCGACTTGGCGTTCAGTCTGTCTATAGAGCAAGTTTCAAATAAATCTGGGCTTCCCGGTGAAGAAAGCTGCAATAAGACCAGGTCCAGAATGGGAGCCAATAATTGGCCCGATATAGCTGATGAAGGATTCTTTAAAGTTGAATTTCTTCATTAGAGTATCAGAAAAAAATTTTACCTCTTCCGCTTTACAGTCAGAGTGGCAGATATAGATTGTTTGGTCTTCTGGAGTGATAACAAGTTCCTGAACAATATCGTATATGCGGTCAAATGCTTTTTTCCGCCCTCTTATTTTCTCTCGCACAATTAAATGGCCTTCTTTGTCCAGGTTTAATATTGGGTTAACATTCAGAGCTGTTGCCACGACGACGCCCGCCCTGCTGACCCTACCGCTGCGATAAAGATACTTAAGATCATCGGTAGTGTAATAAGTATTTATGTATAGCTTGCGATTTTCCAGCTGCTCTACGCTTTCCTCCGGCGTTTTCCCCGCATCACGCATTTCGGCTGCCCAAATGCATAACATTCCATATCCTATAGAAGCCAAAGTTGAGTCAACAATATAAATCTTTGCTTCAGGGTGTGACTCAAGGAAAAGCTTTTTTGCAATATTCCCATTTGCACAAGTGCCGGATATTCCACTGCCCATAGCGATGTGCACAATTGGAAGATTTAGATCATTCCATAGCTTAGACCAAAATTCAACATATTCAAAAGGTGTCATCTGGCTGGTTACAGGCACAGCACCGTTCCGCATTTTATTGTAGAACTCGGTGGCATATTGAGCGTCCATCTGGTCAAAATATTCATTTCCGTTAATTACATATTTCATACGGTAAGCGTATATGCCGCGATTTTCGCAGAAAACGGCGGGAAGATCGCATCCGGAATCTGTAGCGACACAAAATTTCAACATGACAATTACTACTTCTTTCATCTTTATCTTGCACAGGTTAAACGATTTAGTGTGCTTGCCGTTCTAAAGAGCTGCTTCTGAAAGGCACCTGCTACCATAATTATAATAGATTGATTAGAGTTGTCAATTAGGTGCAGCTTGAGTTCACCAAGATTTTGCTCAGTAACAATAGGAGTCCGCAAAAGCCGCCTGCAGAAGGACTATAAAAATCCTCCTGCAGGCGGCTGAACTTCCATATCATCGGCGGCCTTTATTGCATGGCTATGAATATGAGCTGTCGCTGACGTTATCTTCGGATTATGATCCTGAGTACCGCTCCAGGAACTGCTTTGTTCTGTCTTCCTTAGGGTTTGAAAAGATTTGCTCCGGCGTGCCGTATTCGACGATGACGCCGTTGTCCATAAACAGGACTTTATCGGATACATCCCGGGCAAACTGCATCTCGTGGGTGACGATGACCATTGTTGTTTTCTTGTCGGCAAGACTTTTTATGACCTTCAGCACTTCGCCTGTCAGTTCGGGGTCCAAGGCCGATGTGGGTTCGTCAAAGCACAGAATATCGGGGTTTAAGGCCAGCGCCCGGGCGATTGCGACGCGCTGCTGCTGGCCGCCGGAGAGCTGATGGGGATAATAGTCAAGCTTGTCGGACAACCCCACCTGATCCATCAGGAGGCGGGCGGAAGTCTCAATGTCGGACAATATTGTCTTTTTGTTTGCCTTATAATCCGGCTTTTCCTTAGCCAGAAGCTCACAGGCCAGCGTTATGTTTTTTAGAGCCGTATACTGCGGGAACAGGTTGAACGACTGGAATACCAGCCCGAAATGCAGCCGCTTGCTGCGGATTTCGCTGTCTTTCTGCGTCGCCGGATCTGACGCGTCGTATATAATTCTTCCGCCGACGCTAATCGTGCCGGCATCCGCTCGCTCAAGAAAGTTCAGGCAGCGCAGGAGCGTTGTTTTCCCGCTACCGGAGGAGCCGATGATGGCAAGGGATTCACCCTTATCCAGCGAAAAATTTATACCTCTCAGGACGGCGGAGGAACCAAAGCATTTTTCTAAATTTCTGACTTCCAATATAGCCATGATATTTCCTCCCTATACCCTGAAATAGCTGAGCTTCCGCTCAATCCAGCCGAATAGCAGCGTCAGAATACCGCAGAATACAAGATAAAACACACCTGCGTAGAAGAGCGGCCAAATAAGGCCTTTTGCCGTAAATGTATGAGCGACCATGATAATCTCCATTACAGCAATGACGCGCGCCAGTGAGGTATCTTTAACAAGAGTGATAATTTCATTGGCCATCGGCGGCATTATTCTTTTTACAACCTGCAGCAGAGTGACCTTAAAAAATACTTGTGAACGCGTCATACCGAGAACCTGGCCGGCTTCATATTGCCCGCGGGGCACGCTCTCAATTCCGCTTCTGTAGATCTCGGAGAAGTAGGCGGCATAGTTGATGATAAACGCGATGAGAACGGCTGACATTTTCGGAAATGCCGTCAAGCCGAAAACAAGCCCCGGCCCATAATAAACGACCATCAGCTGCAGCATCAACGGCGTACCCCGAATAATCCAGACAAAAGTTCTTGTGAGCCAGCGGATCGGATAAATCCGAAATTTAGGTCCAAAGCAGAGGCAAAGCTTGCTCATTGAACCGAACGATATCACAAGACCCAGCGGAATGGCAAAGGCCAAGGTTAAAAAGAAGATGATGCAGGAAAGATTGAACCCTTCCAGCAGCTTCAATGTCACTGTTAAAAAATTCATAGACGCATCCTATCGCATCAGGTGGCAGGAGATTCTTCTCCTGCCACCGTCATACATGCTCAATAATGACTGATGTTACTTGGATATAAGGCGGTCGCCAAGGCCGTATTTCTCAGCGATTGCACGCAAAGTACCGTCTGCCAGAAGCGCATCCGTCACCGTGTTAAACTCGGCGACAGCTGTGCTGCCGAGGCGTAGGCCGATGGCATATTCCTCATCCATTAGGTCAACGGTGGTTACAATGACGAGGTCGCTGTAGTCGGAGCCTTCTCCTGTCATCGCCTCGGCCATTGTCGCGTCAATGACGGCGGCTTCGGCCGTCCCGGCTTTGACCTCGAGAAGTGCCGTTGACTGGGTGTCGACGGCAGTAAAGGCAGCGCCCGGAAGACCCGCTTCAATAGCGGACTGACCTGCGGATTCTGCTTCTGCAACGACAGAGACGCCGGAGAGACTGGCCTTGTCGGCGTATTTAGAGGCGTTGTCGGCCTTGACGACAAGGACCTGCTCGTTGACAATGTAGGAGGTCGTAAACGCTATGTTTTCACGGCGTTCCTCAGTAACGGTCAGGCCGTTCCAAATGCAGTCGATGGTCTTAGCAGCAAGCTCAACCTCTTTTGTGTCCCAGTTGATGATGACGAATTTGGGTGTAACGCCCAGCTTCGCACACAGAGCCTCAGCATATTCGGTATCGAAGCCGATCAGTTTACCGCTGTCGTCCATATAATTCATCGGAGCATAATCCGTATAACCGATGACGAGTTCGCCTTTTGCCTTTATGTAGGACCAATCATCGTCAGCGGGCGTCTCGTCGGCGCTGGGGGAAGCGGCTCCGCTGGGGGTGGCGGCGGATTCGGACGGGGACGGGCTTGGGCTTTTGCCTGTGTTGCCGGCCGCGCAGGCGGCGAGAGCAAAGACTAAAATCAATGCTAAGATAATGCTAAAAATCTTTTTCATTTGTTATCCTCCCAGATAGAACTCATGATAGAACTCTTATTAGAGTTAATATTAACATAATAACACATCACCGCGCTAATGCAATAATTAAGCAGCATTTTCGTAAAATACTCAAAAACTTTGTGAAAATCTCTGCAAAATTACTATGATGTCAATAACGCTGTCAAGGAGGCGGTGTCGAAACGACTGTTGAAATAGACCCGGGGAAGTATTAAAATAATAGCATAATGTTTGAAAGGGCGGTGATCGGTATGGCGTTCGTGCATCTGCACGTCCACAGTGAATACAGTCTCCTGGACGGCGCGTGCCGCATCAGGGATCTCGTCGCGAGAACGGCCGAGCTCGGACAAACGGCTGCCGCCATTACAGACCACGGCGCGATGTATGGCGTCATTCATTTTTATAAAGAAGCGCTGAAAGCCGGAATTAAGCCGATTATCGGGTGCGAGGTCTATATGGCCGCACGCTCTCGGTTCGATAAGGAATATGGCTCTGACGCCGGTAGAAACCATCTGGTACTTCTCTGCAAAAATGAGACGGGTTATAAAAACCTCTGCCTTATGGTGAGCCGGGCGTATA
>CAZVLO010000012.1:33376-41040 GCA_964628265.1 uncultured Papillibacter sp. | reverse complement strand
ACTTAAAACCGCGCATCGATATGGAGCTGCTTCGCGACCATCACGAAGGACTCATTGCGCTGTCGGCGTGCCTGGCGGGGGAGATTCCCCAATGCCTGCTACAAGAGGACTACGAAAGCGCAAAGGCAAAGGCGATGGAGCTGCGGGATTTGTTCGGGCTGGACAGCTTTTATCTGGAGCTTCAGGATCACGGTATCAAAGAGCAGCAGGCAGTGAATCAGGGACTTGTAAAAATCAGCGAGGAGACAGGCATCCCACTGGTAGCCACCAACGACGTCCACTATATCTCAAAAAAGGACGCCGCCGCCCAAGATGTGCTTCTGTGCATACAGACCGGCAAAACCGTCGGCGACGCCGACCGCATGCGTTTCGAGACGGAGGAATTTTACCTGAAGTCCGAGGAAGAGATGCGCGCGCTTTTTCCGAAGTACGCCGAAGCCTGTGACAACACGGTACAGATTGCCGATATGTGCAATCTGACCTTTGAGTTCAACAAGTACCATCTGCCCGAATTTAAGCTGCCGGACGACACCTCCGCGGCGGAATATCTGAAACAGCTCTGCCTTGAGGGGTTTGAAAAAAAGTACGGAACCGGCAGGGAAGAGGTCAAAGAGCAGCTGCTTTATGAGCTGGACATGATCGAGCGCATGGGTTTTACAGACTATTTTCTAATCACATCGGACTTCATCGCCTACGCCAAGGGGGAGGATATACCGGTCGGTCCGGGACGGGGTTCGGCAGCCGGGAGTGTGGCGTCCTATTGCCTGGACATCACCACGGTGGACCCGATTAAATACGGGCTGTATTTCGAGCGGTTTCTAAATCCGGAGCGGGTGAGTATGCCCGATATCGATATCGATTTCTGTGAGCGCCGCCGCGGCGAGGTGATTGACTACGTCAAACGCAAATACGGTGAGGACCACGTAGCGCAGATAATTACGTTCAATACGCTCAAGGCAAAAAATGCAGTGCGTAACGTATCCAAAGCCCTGGGGCTCACGTTTGCCGAGGAGAACGAGCTGGCGCGTGAGATCCCGAATGTCCTAAACATCACACTGAAGGACGCGCTGCAGACATCAAAGCGTCTGAAGGACATGTACGACGGTGACGAACGAATACGGCGGGTCATCGACGCAGCCATGGCGCTGGAAGACATGCCCAAGGATTCCGGTACCCACGCTGCCGGCGTTGTTATCACAAAGAATCCCGTCTGCGAGTATGTACCGCTGGCCTTGTCAAAAAAGGACGACTCCATCACCACCCAGTATGTCATGACGACGCTGGAGGAACTGGGGCTCCTGAAGATGGACTTTCTTGGCCTTCGCAACCTGACTGTTATCCGGGATGCCGAAAACGAAATCAGGAAAACAAATCCCGGTTTTTCAATCGACACGATACCTGATGACGACCAGGCGACGTTTGATATGCTGACCACCGGGAAGACCTCCGGTGTTTTCCAGCTGGAATCTGCCGGCATGACGGGTGTCTGCACAGGCCTCGGTCCAAAGAGCATCGAAGACATCACCGCCATCATTGCACTCTACCGGCCCGGACCGATGGAATCCATACCGCGCTTTCTTGAAAACAACAGGCATCCCGAAAAAATCACCTATAAGCACCCGCTACTGGAGCCGATCCTCAAGGTTACCTACGGCTGTATCGTCTATCAGGAGCAGGTTATCGAGATATTCCGCAGGCTGGGCGGCTTTTCTCTGGGACAGGCCGACATGATCCGACGGGCTATGTCCAAGAAAAAGCACGTGGAAATTGAAAAGGAGCGCAAGACCTTCATTGAGGGTGACCCGGACAGAAATATCTGCGGAGCAATGAAAAACGGCGTCCCACGTGATGTGGCCGCCAGTATATATGATGAGATTTACGACTTTGCCAATTATGCGTTCAACAAGGCCCACGCGGTGGCCTATGCCGTTGTCTCTTACCAGACGGCGTATCTGAAATGCCACTATCCGAGGGAATACATGGCGGCGCTTTTAAGCTCCGTTCTCGATTACCCTGAAAAGGTCGCTGAGTACACGGAGGAGTGCAGGGAAATGGGCATCCGGCTCTTGCCGCCCGATGTCAACGAATCGGACGACATGTTCACCGTCTCCGGTGATAATATCCGCTACGGTCTTGTGGCCGTCAAAAATATCGGGCGCGGCTTTATTAAAGACCTGATGGCAGAGAGAGGCGCGAACGGGCCGTTTACCGACTTCGAGGAATTTTGCCGCCGGATATACGGCGGGGATTTGAACCGACGCGCGCTGGAGAGTCTCATCAAAAGCGGCGGGTTCGACAGTTTTGGCGTGAAACGGCGGCAGCTCATGATGGTCTGCGAGCCGATACTGGAAAGCGTCGCGGACCTGAAGAGGAAAAATATTGAGGGACAGATTGACTTGTTCGGATTTTCGGATACATCACAGACGCATTCCGAAGGCCGGAAAATGGTACTGCCCGATGTATCGGAATATTCAAAGCGTGATCTGATGACAATGGAGCGCGAGGTCACCGGCCTGTATCTGACCGGCCATCCGATGGACGAATATGCCCGGGCGGTGAAACATATCGGCGCTGTCAGTATCGGGAAAATCTTGACTGACTTCAGAAAAGAGGGCGGCAATACTGATTTCTCCGACAACCAACAGGTGACAATCGCCGGAGTCATCTCCGCGGTCAAAACAAAAACAACACGAAACAACAGCCTGATGGCCTATATCACACTGGAGGACGGCACCGGCAGCATGGAACTGCTGGCATTCCAGCGGGCGCTTGATACGGGCGGCATTTACGTCAAGGACAGCCTTCCGGTGTATATCACAGGAAAAATATCTGCCCGTGATGAAAAGGAGCCGCAGCTGGTTGTCGACACAATCCGGCCGCTCTCTGACCTGGACCCCATGCCTGGGGAAGAGGTTAATGCCGAGAGGAAGCTGTATGTTAAAATCCCCAACGAAAACAACGGTGCCTATGAACGATTGAAGAGTATTCTCTTTATGTTTCCGGGCGCTGATCAGATGGTGCTGTATTTCGAGGATACAAAGAAAAAACGCGGTGCAAAATGCGTCATACACGAAGCGCTTATTCAGGAGCTTATCGAAATGCTCGGTAAGGATAATGTCATTGTCAAATAAGTAATACGGCGAACACAGTCTGTTGCGATATAAGCGGCGATCTGTGGCCGCTTGAAAAAAATAAATGTGAGGTAAGGTATGAAGCTTTCTTTTTACGGCGCTAACAGAGAAGTGACTGGCAGCTGCCATGGCGTTGAGGTGAACGGAAAAAGAATTCTTGTGGACTGCGGCATGCTGCAGGGCAGCGAGCACGCCTACGGGCAGGATTTTCCGTTTAACCCGGCTTCTATCGATTATGTGGTCATGACACACGCGCATATCGACCATTCGGGGCGCCTGCCGCTTCTCGTCAAACAGGGGTTTAAAAACAAGATATACGCCACCGGCGCCACGATTAAACTTCTGGAGATAATGCTGCGCGACAGCGCGTATATTCAGGAGAATGAAGCCACCTGGAAATCCAGAAAGAGAAAACGCTCCGGGGGAAAGGAGGTTGAGCCGCTTTATACGATTGAGGATGCAGAAGCGGTATTCCAATATTTCGTACCGTGCGTATACAATGAAGAGATCGTTGTCGACGAGGGGCTGAAAATCCGCTTTACGGACGCCGGGCATCTCCTGGGGTCGGCATTTGTGGAGATGTGGCTCACGGAGAATGGCATCACAAAAAAGGCCGTATTTTCGGGCGATATCGGCAACGACGGCCAACCCATCATCCGCGATCCGCAGTACGTAAGCTCGGCTGACTTTGCCGTTATGGAAGCTACATACGGCGACAGGGACCATGAAGTGCCCGCCGATTATACGGAGGATTTGGCGAAAATTATCGACAAGACGCTGGGAGAGGGCGGTAATGTCATCATCCCGTCCTTTGCTATTGGGAGGACGCAGGAGCTCCTTTATTTTTTCCGTGAAATAAAGGAACGTGGGCTTATCAAAAGCGTGCCGGATTTCTCCGTCTATGTGGACAGCCCGCTGGCCAATGCGGCAACACGTATTTACAGCGGCGATTTAAAAGGCTATCTCGACGACGAGACGATTGACGTTATCAAGTCCGGAAAGAATTATCTGAGCTTTAATAACCTCCGTATCTCGGAGACATCAGACGACTCTAAGGCTATTAATTTCGACGAGACACCGAAGGTCATCATCTCCTCCAGCGGCATGTGCGATGCCGGCCGTGTCCGCCACCATCTGAAGCATAATCTCTGGCGGCCGGAATGTGCCGTTGTCTTCGTCGGTTTCCAGGCCAGGGGGACGCTGGGCAGGATTCTTGTTGACAGAGCAGCCGAGAAGGTTACCCTATTCGGTGAGGAGATTGCCGTCAAATGCAACATCTATAATTTCCGCGGTATGAGCGCCCATGCCGACAGGCAAGGGCTGTTGAAATGGGCACGGGCTTTTAACTCTAAGCCGGAAAAGGTATTTGTCGTCCACGGTGAGGAAGACGTCTGCGAGATCTTCGCAAAGACATTGAATGATGAAGGGATACCAGCCATGGTTCCCAAGTTTACAGCGGTTTATGACCTACTTGCCGGGAAGCTTGTTTACGAGGGGGTCGAAGAGAGTGTGCCCGAGGAACGCCGACAGGGCGACAGAAGAAAGGCGGATGGCAAAAGGCGTGAATCGCCCGTTTATCAGCGCCTTGTCGCTGCCGGTTCGCGCTTGCTCGACGTCATCACTCGCAACTACGGTGGCTCCAACAAGGATCTTGCGGCATTTGCAGACCAGGTTATCAGCCTGGCAAACAAATGGGATAGATAATATCCCAGGGCTTTCCTTTTAGTCAGGTTATATAATTTTAACCACTATATCGCTAGATATAGTGGTTAATTTGTAAATTACAGTTCCATTTACACAAGAGATATGATATAATGAAAACTGGTAATAATAACAATGAATCGGATTTGACGGAAGGGAAGGAATACTGTTGCCTGTTATGACGATTTCACGCCAGATGTGCAGTTACGGCGACGATATTGCGGGGGCTCTTTCACGCCGGCTGGGCTGGGAGCTGATTACCAGAGCCGATTTGATTTCCCGTTTTCCCCAACTTGCCCCAAATCCCTACGACAGACACATGCTGACGGAAAGCGCGAAATATTTCTTAAATCCATGTGGTGACGAAGGGACGTATCTCGACCGGCTGACCGGTGAACTGTTCGCTTACACGGATGACAATCCAGCCATTCTTGTGGGCTTCGGCTCACAAATCATTTATGCCGGGCGGAAAGACGCAATCCATCTACGGATTATTGCCGATAAAAGCATTAGGATTATGCGGGCGAGAAAGCAATACCATGTTACAGACGAGGAAGCAAAAAAAAATACTGGACACTGCGGACAGAAAGCACCGTAAGTTCGTTTCCACCGTTTTTGGCCTAGATCTGTCCGACCCGCTTTTATATCATCAAATACTGAACACATCGTCCATGTCGGTGGACGAATGCGCTGCCGCGGCTGAGGCGCTTGCGCGTGAACGGGAAATCACATGTAGTTTGGAACGGCAGGCGGAAAATCTGGAGGTTATCGACCATTATGCTGTGCGGCCGGCCTTGAAAAACCAGTCTGAGGAGGAATTTGCGAAAATACTCGACATGTACCAGATCGACTGGAAATACGAGCCGAAGACATTTCCGATTCAGTGGGACGCCGAGGGGAATGTGACAATGGCCTTCAGCCCGGATTTTTATCTGACGAGATTCGATACCTATATTGAACTGACAACCATGGACCAGAGGTATGTGACGCAGAAAAACAAGAAAGTAAAAATGGTACGGGAGCTTTATCCCGGTACAAATATTAAAGTCGTTTATAAGAAAGACTACCATTCGCTCATCGAACGTTTTAATTTGAGCAGCGGGGCGTCGTAAATGGAACTTCCGGCTTATAATAATATCGTCTTCAGCGAAGAAAAACTGAAAACGCGCATTGCCGAGCTGGGCAGACAGATTACCGCCGATTATACCGGCAGGGAGCTGATTCTCGTCGGTGTGTTGAAAGGTTCTTTGTTTTTCCTGTCGGATCTGGCCCGCGCCATTAACCTGCCGCTGCAGCTGGACTTGATGTCCATCGGAATTTATCCAAAATCAACAGGACGCACCGGTGTCGTGCGCGTGACAAAAGATCTTGATTTAGATATCTCCGGCAAGCATGTTCTGATCATTGAGGACATCATTCGCTCGGGGCTGACCACCGGCTATCTTCTGCAGAACCTGGAAACTAGGGGTGCTGAAAGTATCGGCATCTGTACGCTGCTGTTGAGCCCGGTTGAGCAGCTGATAAGCATACCGGTCAGCTATGTGGGTTTTGAAGTTAGCAAGACAAGGCTGCTGGGTTATGGTCTGGACGTCGATGAGACGGGGCGCAATCTGCCCTTTATAGCGGAAATAACGTAGCCGGGGATATCATCCCCGGCTGCATTATTGTTAAATAAATAAGCTCCAACGAACCTTCTGTGGATATATCCTTGCAGCAGCCCTTTTGTGCAAAAGCTCTCGAACCAAACTTCCGAACTCATACTTCCCGACAACCACGGCTCTGGCTTTTACACCAATGCAACAGTGATTCATGAAAACACTTATCCGATTATTCAATCCACAGTTGGCTTCACAGATTTGATTCACACAGCTGTACTCTTGCTTTCCGCACTTTCATGCGGCGGCTTTCTGCTTCGACATATTCTCTTCAGTATTCCTTGGAGCTTGATCTTAATATACTGTACGAATAGATAAAAATCAAAGGCGATAAAGCCTGATATTTGTCCAATATTGCCCGACTATCCCGTGTTATCTCGGAATTTCTCATGCATACGTCTGTTTTCGAGAAATCGGACGGGAGGGTTGTTGGGATATGCTAAAAAGGAACAATGAGGAATGGGATGATTAACATAAGACAGAAAAATTCGATTAATAAGTATAATAAAATAAGTTAAAATACAGAATTGTGATGATGAATTATATCATTGTTCATGATATTGTTGATTTTACACCGATGAATTAATAACAGCCAAATGCTGTTTGATGATATCAATACTCAAATTATTCATAATCAGGCGAGGAGATGTGAAATATGGAAACTGTACGCATCAGGGAAATTGTCGCGCAAATGACGCTGGAGGAGAAGGCAAGCCTCTGCTCCGGCGCGGATTTCTGGCATACTAAGGCGGTGCCGCGGCTCGGCGTACCGTCCGTCATGGTCTCCGACGGCCCCCACGGCCTGCGCAAGCAGGCGGAGGCGGGCGTCCATCTCGGCATCCACGACAGCATCAAGGCTGTTTGCTTTCCGGCGGGCTGCACCCTGGCGGCCTCCTTCGACATGGAACTGCTCCGAACAGTCGGGAAGGCTTTGGGAAACGAATGCCAAGCGGAGGGCGTCGCCATTCTCCTGGGGCCGGCAATCAATATCAAGCGCAGCCCTCTCTGCGGCCGGAATTTTGAGTATTATTCGGAGGACCCGTACCTGGCGGGCGCGCTGGCGGCGGCGTTTATTGACGGCGTTCAGAGCAGGCATGTCGGCACGAGCGTCAAGCATTATCTTGCCAACAATCAGGAGACGCGGCGGATGTCTGTTTCCGTGGAAGCAGACGAACGC
>CAZVLO010000012.1:31565-33366 GCA_964628265.1 uncultured Papillibacter sp. | reverse complement strand
GGAAGTTTATCTGGCGGCCTTTGAAACACCCGTCACATCGGTAAAACCCTGGACCGTCATGTGTTCCTACAATAAAGTCAACGGCGAATATGTGGCGGAGAGCAAAAAGTACCTCACCGATATCCTGCGGGTTGAATGGGGCTTCGATGGCTTTGTCATGAGCGACTGGGGCGCCGTGAACGACCGCGTCCGGGATCTCAGCGCCGGGCTGGAGTTGGAGATGCCCTATTCCGGCGGCGCGAGAGACCGGGAAATCGCTGAAGCTGTCCGCAGCGGGCAGCTTGACGAGGCTGTACTCGACAGGGCCGCGGAGCGCGTCTTGAATATCGTTTACCGTTTCACCGAAAACCATGATACAGCCGCTGTTTTCGACAGGGAAGCGGACCACGCGCTGGCCCGCGAAGCCGCCGCCGAGACAGCGGTGCTCTTAAAAAATGACGGCGTACTGCCGCTCCGGGAAAACCAGAAAATCGCTTTTATCGGCAAATATGCCGCTGTGCCCCGATATCAGGGCGGCGGCAGTTCCCATATCAACGCCTATAAGGTTACGTCGGCACTGGACGCGGCGCCTGCCGGCGTCATATACGCCAAAGGCTTTGAGGACACCGCTGATACCCTGGATCAGGCGCTGCTCCAAGAAGCGCTGGAGGCCGCGAAATCAGCCGACGCGGCCGTTATATTCGCCGGCTTGCCGGACGCTTGGGAGTCCGAGGGCTTTGACAGGACCCATATGCGCATGCCTGAAGCTCAAAATGAGCTGATCATGAGAATCTCCGCCGTCCAGCCCAACACCGTCGTCGTGCTGCACAACGGCGCGCCAGTGGAAATACCATGGCTTGATAATGTCAAAGGGCTTCTGGAGGTCTATCTGGGCGGCGAGGCTGTGGGTGGCGCGGTCATCGATATTCTTTACGGGAAAAGGAATCCCAGCGGCAGGCTTCCGGAGAGCTTTCCGAGAAAGCTGGAAGACAACCCGTCCTATCTCAATTTCCCCGGTGAGGGCAATGAGGTTGGCTACCGCGAGGGCGTTTTCGTCGGCTATCGGTATTATGACAAAAAGAAAATGGAGGTCCTTTTCCCGTTCGGTTACGGCTTGAGCTATACGACCTTTAAGTATACCAACCTGAAGCTCAGCACCTCCCGTATTAAGGATACGGATACCCTTGTTGTTTCCGTGGACGTGACGAATACGGGAAGTGTTTTCGGTAAGGAAACCGTTCTGCTTTATGTGGCCGATCAAGAGAGTACCGTTATACGACCAGTTAAAGAGCTGCGCGGTTTTGATAAAATTTCGCTGTCGCCGGGTGAAACTAAAATGGTCGTTTTCTGTCTGAATAAAAGAGCCTTCGCTTATTACAACACGGACATTTCCGATTGGTATGTTGAGAGTGGTGCTTTCGATATCATTATCGCCAAATCAGCCGCTGAGCCTGTGCTGACAAAAACAGTTCATGTCGAATCCACGGTCAGCCTGCCCCGTGTCTACACGCCGGATTCCATTTATCTTGACCTGAAAAAGGACCCGAATGCCCTGGCACTGATCGAGCCGTTGCTCAGCGGGACGATGTTCGGCGGCGGGGAACGCAGCGAGGCCGAAGCGGCAGCGATCACACCGGAAATGATAGCCGCCATGCTGGACTATATGCCGCTACGCAGTCTCCTGAGCTCCGGCGGCGTCACAACTGAGGGTATCAGGCGGCATCTGGATCAGTTGAATAGCCTGTAATCCAATAACCGCTCGTTGCCCGGTCTGCCTGCCAGCCATAATCAAATATGATGAAGGGCCGTCTAATATAGACCG
>CAZVLO010000012.1:23429-31555 GCA_964628265.1 uncultured Papillibacter sp. | reverse complement strand
CTATTTATTGTGCAGAGGATCTGAAACGGACATAGTAATCGTCATGTTTCAACAGATTGCCTTCATATGGCTGATATCCCTTATCCAGCAGCGTCTGAATGCGCACAGCTGCCGCCGGTACGGCTTTTGTCAGAATCACGTTCACGTCAAAGGCGCTGAAAAAGTATGTATCGGCAATTTCAAGGATATCGGCGATAATGGACTGCGTCTCGTAATCGCTTCTGAGGTCAATACGGAGGACACCGAAGCGGCCCGGCGTCGTGTCGGGCCCCCTGCCAAACATCTCGATGGTGCCGATGGCTTCGTCGGTGTCGTTGACGATGACCGTCCAGCGGACGAAGCTGCGTATGTTATAGGAATACTCCCATAAATCCATCGTTCGGTACAGCTGCTCAAGGGTTGTATAATGGAAATCATCGCCGTTGCAGTTGTCGGAATTGAAAAGCGGGACGGCCTTCTCATCGGAATAGCACTTTAACAGCGCGGGGGCGTCCTCCCACACCGTCTTTCGCAGGGTGACACGATTATTCCTGTATTCGGGGCACAAGCTGTAGATATCCGTGCTGTTCATAAGCGCGATACCTCCGTTAGATGGCTTCATTGTATTCCAAATTCTCCTCAGAGGCGGAAAGCAACTCTCCGGTGCTCACCGGCTCCGTCAGCCATTTACGCCGGATATGCTCCGGCAGAATGACCGGCATACGGTCATGAATGAAGGAGAGACCGGGCGCGGCGGGGCGGGTGAGGATAACAAAAAGCGGCAGGGGCGCATCCTTTTCATATGTGTACAGGCCAGCCATATAGATCGGCGCGGCTGTGCCGATGGCGTACTTTGTTTTCGCCGCCCCGTCTTTTCGCCATTCGTAATAATGACACGCCGGAATGAGGCAGCGCCGGGTGTCAAACGCTTTTTTAAACATCGGTTTTTCACCGGCTGTTTCAAGCCGCGCGTTGATAATCACGCCTTTGCCATCATAACGGGTAAAACCCCATTTCATCAGGGATGGCGATTCAGCCGTCACCACAGGGACAATTTCAGTCGGGTAGATCTCACCGCGCTTCATTTCGGCAAGGGCGGGGGAATTCCCAAATATTCTTTTCACCTGTGTCATTATAGCCTCGAAACCGGATTCATCGTCGTCCGGCGGGATATAAAATCGTCCGCACATGGAAGGTCACCTCCAAAAATTATGCCGCGTCCTGGAGATAGCGGCACCGCGCCTTCAGACGAGCCATGAAAAAAACCCTGTTCTTCGGCGATATCATAATTTCGGAGACAGCTCCGTCACTGTATTGCCAGATTTCGATTCTTTTTGAAGAAAGAGCCAGGGAAGACCCTGTGTTTTTACTCAGACGCAGACATATGATGTCATCGTAGCGGACAGCCTCGACAAAAGGACCGCATCTGCAATACATATAATCCTCGCGCAGCTCATAATAGGTACCGAACAGAAACCACAACAGAAATGCCGAGGCGACAGCGGCGGACGCATACCCGATGATAGCCATCTGTACCGAAAAGTCCATTGATGCGCTTATATACAACGCACCGACTAAAATCAACGCGACGGCTGAAAGAATCAGTGCCTCATTCCGGAAGTCGATTGCCGATCTGGTTCGCATAAAAATACCTCCAAAATTCTATTGCCGCCGCTCTACAAACCAGCGCCCCAGGTCCGGGTCGGTGATTTTCGGGCTGCGCTCAAAAAAGAGAAAGCTCTCCTTGCCGCACGTGCGTATCGTATACCGGTCGCCCTGACCGCCGGCCTTCAGGGCGGGCGAGGGGCGGACGTCCAGAATGCGGTCAATGGGATATTCCCGCCCGTCCTCCCATGTGAGGGAGAGAGGTGTCATTTTGCCGCTCTCCGTAAAAGCTGCGGTCACCTTGACATAGACCTTGGTGTCTTTTACAAAATCATCATTTATTTTCATATATCGTCACCAGATGAATGGGAATATTATTAACGAATTTTTTTAAGAAAATCACCGCGCGCCTGAATCGGCGGGTCGATAACCTTATAGCCCTTGCGCTTGAGAACACGGAACTTGAAGTCCAGAAGCTCCGGCGGCACATTGAGCGAGGCGGCGGCGCCGAAAAAGGAGATGTCGCCGTTTAAAAAATCCAGCACCCTGTCGTCCTCCATCAGGAAATCCGCGGCGAAAACATTTGCCTCGTACTCATAGATGGATGTCTCATCGAACAGCGTGAAATCATGAAAGGCCCGTGTTCCCGCCACCTTGCTGTGCAGAACGGCGTGGCCCAGCTCATGGGCCAGAATAATCCACCGCAGCTCGTCGGCCAGGTCGCTGTTGACCGTGATGACCTGCGTCCGTGACTGGCAGAAATAAAACCCCTTGCAGGCGTCGGGAGAATCGCCCATGGGCTCGTTTAAAAGCAGGATGCCCATGGCCCTGGCCAGGCGGACCGGATCCGTCTCGTCATATTTCTTTCTGACGCGCTTTACTTCGCTTGATATAAATTCAATAGACAATCCGATCACCTCCTTGACGTTATCTTCCCCGGTTGCGGGCGATTCGTGAAACGCCCCGACAGATCTAAAATGACGTTATGCCGTAGGGGCAGACCTCGTGTCTGCCCTCCTTTTGTTGCGCGGGGCGGGACAGTCCGCCTTTTTACCCTGTCTGGCGGAGCAGATTCATATCATCTCCGAAATCGAAATGAAAATTCCGGTCGTCAATATAAAAATCGGCGTTGACCTTCCGGCTGTTGTTATTGTGAAAGGCGATGTTATCGGGCAGATTGTCATTGACCGCGTCAAACGTCAGCCCGAGGCCGGCACACCACATCAGAGCGCATTCAAGGGACTGTCCGCTGCGGCACGTCCAGAGGATAATCCGGTCGCCGCAGGCGCGGCGATTTTTGATAAATTCTATGATTTCATGGCGCGGCGTGCCGATATCGGGAAATTCGTTTGTACACAGCGTCCCGTCAAAATCAACTGCGTATACCATAATAGCTGCTCCTTAAGGATTGTTTGTCGGCTTCCCGTACAAAATGAGCCGGACGAGGCCGTTTTCTGTTTCCGCTGTATCATAATCGCCGGTAAACCGGCCTTCTTGGTGATAAACCATACAGGTGGCCTCGTTTTCCTCCAGCATGTCTAAAAGAGTGTCCATGCCGCACCGGGAGGCAAATTTCGCAAAAACGCGCGGCCTCATGTTTTCAAGTGTGCCCTCGCCGCAGGGGAAGCGGTCGCATTCCCAGCAGCCGCTGATGCCCTTTTCGGTACAGCAATTGCGGTTGTGGCACCACTCCCTGCCGGCACAGTTCTTATTCTGGCAGCCGGCGCAGGTTTCGTTCTGGCTGCAGACGCAGCAGGCCAGACCACAGAAGCCCAGTCCCTTTTCTCTTATCATGCCAAACACCCTTCAAGTTAGTATCAGGGGCGCTTTTTTCCATAGGTCTTGCGCGCTTCCTCCTTGGCGGCCCAGTAGGCCTTGGTGACGGCTTCGAAAAAAGCGTCCTTTGCTTCCTGGTTGAGACTGCCGCCGGCAAAGAGCGCCGCGTTGCGCTCCATAAGGAAATCCATCTCCCGGGCGGCGCGCTGGCCGAACCGGCTCCGCGTCTCCTCGATATAATCCGCCTTTTCAAGGCCGTATGTCGGATCGTCAATATCGTCCCGGTCGAGATAGTCCGGCGATACCCGAAGAGCTTCCGCCAGCTTTTTTTTCACGTTCTGCCTCGGCCGGACGCCCTCCGTCTCATAAGCGAGCACAGCCCGCTTTGACACGCCGATGAGCGCACCCAGCTCTTCCTGCGTCAGATTCAGCATCTGGCGCGCCTCACGGACCTTATCAGAAAATGTTTTCATATGTTCGGCTCTCCTCTCAGGAAAAATCAAAAAAATTGCCATAAATTAACGCCGTTATCGACTTCACATACTTCGCTTTTGGTATTGACAAATCCACGCTGAAATATTAAACTGAAAGTGAAGTTAGCGAAGTTTAATTACATTATAAACGGCAGAACTTCATCTGTCAAGTAGAAGTTTTCAATATTTGTTTGCAGCGCGAGAATCCCGTCTGAAATAGTTTTCTTTTCTGGAGGTGTGTTCATATGGCGGAAACACGAACGATACTCCACAGTGACCTGAACTGCTTTTACGCCTCCGTTGAGATCATGCTCAATCCGGAGCTTCGGGGGAAGCCCGTGGCCGTTTGCGGCTCGACGGAGGACCGGCACGGGATTGTGCTGGCCAAATCGGAGCTGGCGAAAAAGGCGGGGATCAAAACCGGGATGGTCAACTGGGAAGCCAAACGCCTCTGTCCGGAGCTTGTCGTCATTCATCCGACGTTCGGGCAGTATTTAAAGTATTCAAAGCTCACAAGGGAGATTTACGGGCGGTTCACCGACAGGGTGGAGCCCTTCGGCATGGACGAGTGCTGGCTGGACCTGACCGGCTGTAAGTGGAGCGACGGGGAGGCCGCCGCCGATAAAATCCGCAAAACCGTCAAAGACGAGCTGGGTCTTACGGTCAGCATCGGGGTATCATTCAATAAAATATTTGCCAAGCTCGGCAGCGACATGAAAAAGCCGGACGCCGTGACCGTCATCAGCGAATCAAATTTCAGAGATAAAATCTGGCCGCTGCCGGCCTCCGCGCTCATTTACGTGGGCCGGTCCACGACCCGGAAGCTGGGAGCCTACGGCATCCGCACCATCGGTGACATAGCAGGCACCTCGCCGGACTTTTTAAAGCAGCTTTTCGGCGTCGTCGGTGTGGGCATCTGGGCGTACGCCTCCGGGAACGACACCTCCCGCGTCATGCCCGCCGGCTATGAGGCGCCCATCAAATCCATCGGCCACGGCATCACCTGCATTGAGGACCTTGAAAACACGGAAGAGGTCTTTTTGGTGATGCTCCAGCTGGCCCAGGATATCGGGCATAAGCTCCGGCAGAATGATTTTCTGGCCAGGGGCGTACAGATCACCGTAAAAGACAATAAGCTGGCCTGGAATCAATACCAGGCACAGCTTGAAATTCCGACGCAAAGCCCTATGGAATTAGCCAGAAAAGCGCGGTGGCTTTTTGAGCGGCGGTATGACTGGCGTCAGCCCGTCCGGTCGGTGACGGTGCGGGCAATTAACCTGATCCCAAGCACCCAGCCGGTGCAGATGCTCCTGTTTGATGATCCCGTCAAACGGGAAAAGCGAGAAAAGTTGGAGGACGCGGTTGAAGACATCCGGACCCGCTTCGGCAAGGGCGCCATCTATAACGCCTGCCTGATGGGCGACCTTAAAATGCCCGGCCTGGGCGTCCACGAGGTGAACATGCCGGGGATCATGTTTTCATAGCGTTACTCATCTACCGGGACTCCGAAATGAGCTTGAAATGATTCCGGTCAAAGTCGATCAGGCTCTCGCTGCGCATTTTACTGAGCTCGAAAGACATGGCGCTGCGGTCAACGGAGAGGTAATCGGCCATCTCCTGCCTTGAAAACGGGATGTCAAAGTAGTTTTTTCCGGCCTTATGCGCTTCCGTGGAGAGATAGGCGAGCACCTTCTCCCGGGTGGTGCGTTTTGACAGTTGCTCGATTTTCTGCATCAGCATGATATTTTTATTGGCGATGATCTCCAGCATGTTGGAAATCAGCTGCGAGTGGAACGTGCAGGCCGAGGAACAGGTCCGGATGATTTTCCGGCAGTCGATCAGCATAATCTCCGTCGGTTCAACGGCAAGGACGCTGACTGGGATATGGGCTGTATGGGCGCAGGAAAAGGATTCCGCAAAAAGCTCAGCCGGTTCCAGTTGGGAGAGAATATCCTTCCGGCCCCAGAAGTCCTCCTTGATGACGTGGACCCTGCCACTGAGGATCAGCCCCACATAATTGACGCTGTCGTCAGTGGATAAAATAAACGAGTTCTTTTCCGCCTGCCGGACGGTGGCCGACAGGCAGGGGAGTATTTGCCCGATATTTGTTTCCTCAAAGCCCGCGAATAGCGGGCATTTTTTTAATATGGGGAGATATTTGGTCATATAACGCTCCTGTTCCAAAATATTTCAGTGATCTTTTTCTCTGTTGTAAATACAACATACAGCCTTTGCTCATTGTAGTACGATAAAGCCAACAAATCAAGGAGGACAGCAACATGATCCGTAAAATCATAAAAATAGACGAAGATAAATGCAACGGCTGCGGACTGTGCGCGAACGCCTGTCACGAAGGCGCCATCGACATGGTTAACGGCAAAGCAAGGCTCATGCGCGAAAATTACTGCGACGGCCTGGGGGACTGTCTCCCCGCGTGCCCGACAGGCGCGATCACCTTGGAGGAGAGAGAAGCACCGGTTTATGACCACGCTGCCGTACTGGCGGCCCAGGCGGTAAAGGCCGCGGAAAAGAAACCGCTGCCCTGCGGCTGCCCCGGTACGCAGTCAAAGAAGCTTGATAGAAAGAGCACTGCTCCTATTCACAGCGAGGAGGTCGAAAGCGAACTGACCCAATGGCCCGTCCAAATCAAACTGGTACCGCTGAACGCGCCGTATTTTGAAAACGCCAACCTGCTTGTGGCCGCGGACTGCACGGCCTTTGCCTACGGGGATTTCCACAGGAAATTTATCAAAAACCACGTGACGCTCATCGGCTGCCCGAAGTTGGACGAAGGCGATTATGCCGAGAAGCTGACAGAAATCATCAAACGCAACAACATTAAAAGTGTCACTGTCGTCAGGATGGAAGTGCCGTGCTGCGGCGGCATTGAAAACGCTGTCAAGAGAGCGCTCCAGAACAGCGGCAAATTCATCCCCTGGAAAATCGTCGTCATCTCAACCGACGGCACGATCATTGAGGAATAAGCAGGCCTCACCATGCAGGGAGCGCTGTCCTCAGCGTTTCGAAGAATAGACAATAATCAATATTCAGGAGGAAAATTTATATGAGTATGTTTTGTTTCCAGTGCGAGCAGGCGGCCGGGTGCAAAGCCTGCACCGGTAAGGCCGGCGTCTGCGGCAAAACGGAGGAAGTGGCGCTCGGTCAGGACGACCTGACCCGGGAGCTGATAGGTCTGGCCGTAGCTTTTACCGGCAAAACCCCGTCCAAGAAGGCCGTTAAACTGATGATCGAAGGCCTGTTTACAACAGTAACCAACGTCAATTTTGACAAAGATTCCATTGCACAGCTCACCGCGAAAGTCAAAGCCGAAAAGCTCGCCGCCGACCCGAATGTAAAGCTGGACTGCGGCACCCCGGACGAACCCCTGAAGCTCTGGAGCGTTGACGAAGACATCCGATCGCTCAAATCCCTGATCCTGATAGGTCTGCGCGGCGTCGCCGCTTACGCGTATCACGCGATGGTACTCGGTTATACAAATGACGAGGTTGACGCCATGTTCTTTAAGGGCCTTCAGGCCGTCGGCAAGACCGACGCCGCTATGGATGAACTGCTGCCGTTGACGATGGAAGTCGGCCAGGTAAACCTCAAGTGCATGGAGATGCTCGACAAAGCCAATACAGATGCTTATGGCACACCCGTCCCGACGACCGTACCGCTGACGATCGAGAAAGGCCCGTTCATTGTCATCACCGGCCACGACCTTTATGACCTTCAGCAGCTCCTGGAGCAGACAAAAGACAAGGGCATCAACATTTACACCCATGGCGAGATGCTGCCCGCCCACGCGTATCCGAAGCTGAAGGCGTACCCGCACCTCAAGGGCAACTTCGGCACCGCCTGGCAGAACCAGCAGAAGGAATTTGCCGATATGCCCGGCGCAGTCCTTTTCACCACAAACTGTCTCATGCCACCCAAGGATAGCTATCGCGACCGCATTTTTACAACAGAGCTTGTAGCCTATCCGGGACTCGTCCACATAGGCGAAGACAAGGACTTCACCCCCGTCATCAGGAAAGCTTTGGAACTGGGCGGCTACAAGGAAGACAAGGTCATGACGGGCATCAACGGCGGCACGACGGTCACCACAGGCTTCGGCCACGGCACGGTTCTGTCCGTTGCCGGTACGGTCATCGACGCTGTGAAGGCCGGCGCCCTCAAACACTTTTTCCTCGTCGGCGGCTGCGACGGCGCGAAGCCGGGCCGCAACTACTACACCGAGTTTGTGCGCCAGACGCCGAAGGATACCGTGGTGCTGACGCTGGCCTGCGGCAA
>CAZVLO010000012.1:22478-23362 GCA_964628265.1 uncultured Papillibacter sp. | reverse complement strand
GACTGCCGCGCATCATGGATATGGGACAGTGCAACGACGCCTACAGCGCCATCAGAGTTGCTGTCGCACTGGCGGAAGCCTTCGGCTGCGGCGTCAACGACCTGCCGCTGACGCTGGTCCTCTCCTGGTATGAGCAGAAGGCTGTCTGTATCCTGCTGACGCTTCTGTCCCTGGGTATCAGGAACATCTATCTCGGGCCCACGCTCCCAGCCTTCGTCTCGCCTAACGTCCTCAACTACCTTGTGGAGAACTTCAATATCTCCCCAATCTCAACACCGGAGGAAGACCTCAAGAAAATCCTGAACAAATAGGGCTTTCCCGCATAACATATTTAGAGGCTGTCTCAACTGAGGCAGCCTCTTTTGTATCGTAACGCCTGTAATGAATAGAGAGGAACGGCCACGTTCCCCTCAAAAACACTATTTATACCTCCTGCACGAACTTCACGCCGTCGGCGTTCATCAGCTCAGTGATGATTTTCATATGCTCCGTTTTTTCCTTCAGCTTCAGATAGAAGATCAGGCCGATTGCATCCGGGTTGACATGGTGCTCATGGGTCATCACCATGTTCTGTATCTTGGCGTATCGGGTGGATATCAGTTCCTGCAGCGGGATGACACCGGCGCTATGATCGATCTCGATATAAAGATTGAGCGTCCTGGAAAATTTAGAGATGTAACTGTCAAACCGCCGTAGGCAGTTTCAACGACAAAAATCAAAATCCCGCCGACGGCGGCGGCCGTATAGAATCCAATGCCGATGGCAAGACCCATGCAGGCTGAAGCCCAGAGTCCGGCTGCTGTTGTCAGGCCCCGGACATGCTGGCGGCCGATGATAATAATCGTACCGATACCGAGGAACCCGATGCCGGAGACAACCTGTGC
>CAZVLO010000012.1:11060-22468 GCA_964628265.1 uncultured Papillibacter sp. | reverse complement strand
CTGTGCGCCCAGACGTGCCGGGTCAGTCCCGGGGGCGACCGTTTCGTAAATATACTGGCCTGTCAGCATGACAAGGGCCGAGCCGATACAGATGAGCATGTGCGTCCGCAGGCCGGCCGGTTTTTTTGTGGATTCGCGCTCAAAACCGATCACGCCTCCGAAAACGGCGGCCAAAACAAGACGCAAAACAACGGATGCTGTCGTCACAGATTGGAAATCCAGATAAATCACCTCATGACCGGTTATGTTCTGAAACATGCTGCGTTGTATTCCGAAAATAAGCTTGCTACCTTGCTGCGCCAATGGAAATTTCGCCATCGCGGTAGTACAGGGACGAATTCATCAGGTTCTGTGTGACTGTATAGTTGGCCGAACCGATTGTCACAAAAGTGCCGGGATAAATTATACCGGTACAGATAACCTTACCGAAGTTTTTGTTGGCGATAACATTGCTGATTTCCTCAAGCTCGCTTTTGGCGCCTTCAAGCGCTTCAGTCTGCGCTTTATGGCTGAAGGAAGCCTTTTCCAGCATTTGCGCCTTTTCCTCGGTAAGCCGGCTGGCAGCCTCCAACTGGCGCAGGAGCTTCAAAAGCGGTTCAAGACTTTGCAGCTGCCTTTCAATTTCCCTTATCTGATCTGTAAGATAATGCTGGCGATCAACGAGTTCAGGGTCGTTACCAATTTCCAGCTTTGTTTTCACACCGGCAGCTGAGCCGATAATCCGGGCCTCCAGGTTCTGCCTTACAACACAGGTGCCGCCCATAATCTTCGATATGACGCCCTCTGTTTTAAGGCTTTTTCTGCAGCGGACATTACTGTTGAGAATATACTCGGCCTTCATATCTCCCTTGACGAACACATCGCAGTTTTCAATGAACCGGCATTTAAAGTTACCGCCGCAGCTGATCGTGCTGCCGTTAGCTCCGCCCTGAAGAAAAATATCCTTGCCTGCTGTTATCGTTGACGATTCGACAACGCCGGTGACGTTGATGTACCCTCCCGCTTCAAGGGTGAAGCCGCTGGCCACCATGCCGCGGACGACAAGATTGCCCGCCACCTTGATATTGCCCGTCGAGGTGTCCACATCATGATTTAAAGTGTATGTCTCGCTGACGATGAGCTTTTTACCGTCAAACTCGAACTGTCCGTTAATTTTTGAAATGATTTGCAGACCGTCCGGACTCAGTAAAGTGTTCGGGCCCGCGGTAACGGGAGCCGGTTTGCCCGGCTTTGGTTTAATCGTTTCGCCTTTGACGGTGAAGCCGGGTTTGCCTTCCGTCGGCGGCGTCAGCACACAGAGAACTTGACCGGCGGTGACGTTTTGTATGAGGCCAAGGTCACGATAATCGATCGTTCCGTTTTCATATTCCTTGGGCTTACCGTCGGATGTTGTACGCACCAAAAATTCCATGGTTCCGTCGTCACCGGGTATGGCCGCCATACCGGCCGCAACGACAATGTCTTCATCATAAACAGGGGAAGAAACCAGTGATTTCAGCTTCATCAGGTCAATGTTCTTAATACCGCTGTCGTTTAGCACCTTCATCAGCACATCCATTGCGGCATCCGCGCCGCCGTTGGATGGCGGAGTAATCCGGACGCAGGCATTCAACCCGCTGTCTTTGATGCTTACCTTAATAACCGCATCAATGGCCGGAGCTGAGTTTTCCTGTACCGCCGACTCTGTGACCGGAGTTGAGTTTTTATGTACCGTTTTACTTTTGTCATTGCTGCCTGACTGTAAACTCAATAAAATCATCTCCTGTCTTAATTTCTCAAAAGCGGCGATTTTTACTTATTATATATTGATTATGAAGAAATAATCAATATATAAATGTAGTTATTGCATTAATCGGTTTGATAGGGCGCGGAGGAAATAATAAAATATTATATAAATAAACGCAGCGAGACGGTGACGGGTGTGATTCGGAGTTATCTGCCGGTTTGTGTCATTCTCTTTGCACTCATGCTGTTTTCGGCTGTGGTGAAATTTTTCAAAGGCCGGTGGACGCTGTTGGTCGCAGCGTCACACAGCCTTTATGGCATATTCAGCGCCGTTGTCGGTATTTTTGCGATTTTCCGGGATTCTGTCTGTTACGAAGCGGATGACAACAGGATTCTACCCTTCGGCTTCTGGGTGTCTTCGCTGAATCGATACTTAGAAACAAGCTCATTGAGCATTGCCGCCTGAGCCGCCATTTCCTGGCTCGACGACGCGCTCTGCTCCGCTGTGGCGGTGTTGTTCTGAATAATGGCGGAAACCTGCGACAGCCCTGAATTTATCTGCTCTACCGTTTCGGCCTGATGCTTTGCGTCGGCGGCAATCTGAGATATGGCCTGGGTCGTTTGCCCGATGGACGTGAGGATTTTCTGCAGCGAGATGTGTGCCGTTTCGCCGATGTCCAAACCGTCCTTCGCCATGGTAATGCTGTCGCTGAGGAGAACGTTTGTTTCCTGCGCAGCCTCAGCGCTCTTGGCGGCCAGGCTTTTGACCTCTGCTGCTACGACGGCAAAGCCTTTTCCGGCCGCACCGGCGCGCGCAGCCTCAACGGCAGCGTTTAAAGCGAGTATATTTGTCTGGAAAGCGATGTCCTCGATATTCTTGATAATTTTTGAAATGCTGGCGGAAGAGACATCGATCTCGTTGAGCTTTACAAGCAGCCTGTCCATGTTGCTGTTCCCGGCCTCGGCCTGGCACAGGACCTCGCCGCTGAGCTCCTCGGCTATAGCCGCGTTGTCTGAGGTTTTTTTCATGTATTTTGACATATTGTCAACCGTGACGGATATTTCCTCAACTGACGAGGCCTGTTCCGATGCGCCCTGAGCCATGATCTGCGAGCCGCTGCTGATGTCGTTGGATTCCGCTGCTACGAGAGAGGCTGATTCCTTTACGTTTTGTACAAGGCTGCTGATCATATCCATTATATTGTTGAGACCGCCTGCGATTTCGCGGAAATCCCCCTGATAAAGGCTGGTATCGGCGCGTAATGTCAGATTGCCGGATGAGACGCTCTTCTCAAACTTAATAACTTCCGAAAGGATTTTCTTAATCTCGTTCTGAACGTCTCCGAATGCAATTGCCAGTTGACCCATCTCGTTGGTCCGATCGGTTTCGACTTTAAAGTTCAGATCACCTGAAGCAAGCTTCCTGGCGTGCCCGGTCAGCTGCAGGACCGGATTCAGGACTGTTCGCGCGATGCCCCATTCACCAAGCATGAGAGCCAGAAAAATGACGATGAGGGATATCAATATAGTAAGTGAGGCACCGGGCGTCCCCGACATACCGAACCTGACGTAAATCCAATAGAAAAGAGAAAAAGCAATAATAATACCTATGCCGAATGTAAGCAGGATCTTCTTTTTAACGCTAAGGTTTTTATACATTTAACTGCCTCCCCAAATTGACCCGTTTGTATCTATTATCGATACAATTAGACAAAACATTATCGGGTAAGCATATGAAAATATGATATATTTGAGATGAAATGACAGAGAGAACTGAACAAAGGTAACAAATATACAAAGAGAGATCGGGTTACGATCCGATCTCTCTTGCTATGGTCCAGGCAGCCTGGGTTGCTGTGAGGATGTTCTTTGGGGTGATGCAGTCGCCCAGCTGATGGAATTCGCCGGCGCATTGTGAAAGCGAAATGCCTTCCTCCCGCAGGGGCTTTTGTCCGACGGCGTAGATAACAGTGTCGGCAGTGATTTCGATTGCGCCGTTCGGTCCTTTTACAAGCACACCCGATGGTGTGATCTCGTTGACGCATGTGGACGTATGTACCGTGATACCGAGCTTTTCGATCTGTTCCATGAGGGCCAGCGTGTGCATTGAGAAGGGATCAACCGACAGCTCGGGGAGCATTTCAACGATGGAGACCCTGCGGCCGTTCTGGGCCATATGGATACCCAGTTCGACACCTACGAGTCCGCCGCCCAGTATGACGAGGCTTCTTCCTGCTTTATCAGGGGCGTAATAAATGTCTTCAGCACCCATCACATTTGGAAGTTCAATGCCCTTGATGGCTGGCTTTATTGGCCGCGCGCCAAGGGCGGCAATGACAACGTCAGGCCGGAGCGATCTGGCATACTCCGGTGTGACGGTTGTATTCAAACGGATGTCAACGGCCGATTTTTGGAGCATATGAGCCTGACGCTCCAGGTAAGCTTTCAGCTTCTGCTTGAAGGCAATCCGATCCTCGCAGAGGAGCACGCCGCCGAGCTTTGAGTCTTTTTCGCAGAGGATAACATGATGCCCACGCTCTGAGGCTGTCAGTGCCGCCTGCATACCGGCGACGCCGCCGCCGACCACAAGGACATCCTTTTTTTCGCGGACAGGGGGGAGACAGCGCGCCTCGACCTCATGCCCAACGACGGGATTGATGGCGCAGTGGAAAATGCGGTGCCTGCCCACGTTTCCAAAGCAGGCCGAGCAGCGCATACATTTATTGATTTCGTCGTCACGGCCGCTGCGTGCCTTTAAAGGCAGCTCCGGGTCCGCCAGTGTCTGACGGCCCAGCTCGATAATATCCGCCTGGCCTGAGGCGACGACCTCCTCCATATGGGCCGGATCCGTGAACGCGCCCACGGCGGCCACGTGTGTTTTTACATGTTTTTTGATTGCGGCGGAGTATTTGAGATTGCAGCCGTCCTCAAGGAACATGCTGGGGTGAGTTATGATGGTGGCTGACAGGACCTCGTGGTTGCCTGTTGACACGTGGATGATATCAACCTTGCCGTCCAGCGCCTTGGCAAACTCGATGCCCTCGTCGATATCGTATCCGTCCGGATTTGCTTCCGAGCCGCTCATGCGGAACTCGATGGGGAAATGGGGGCCCACCGCCGCGCGGATGCTGTCGACCACAGCCAATGGGAGTCTCATACGGTTTTCAAAGCTGCCGCCCCATTTATCTTTTCTTGTGTTGACCTGCTTTGACCAGAACTGCGGGAGGAGCCAGCCGTGGCCGCCGTGGATTGTCACCATGCCGAAGCCGCATTGTTTCGCGAAAGCCGCGGCTTTGCCGAAAGCGTCAATGACATGCTCAATCTCGGTTTCCGTCATGGCCTTGACCTCGCCGTACTTGTTTATCATATCCACGGGTCCCATGAGCGGAGATCCGGCTTCAAAAGACGCCTTCGCGAACATACCCGCATGGGACAGCTCCGCGGAGGCCACAGCGCCGTGACGCGTCACAGCCCCGGCCAGCTTTGACAGGCCGGGCAGCATTTTGGGGTTGTCCATTGGAATCAGCCAGTCGTAGTGCCTGCCGTTTTTCCAGTCAACGATGCAGTCGCCGACACAGACGGAGGCGTAGCCGCCCCGCGCCTTCGTTTCAAAAAAACCAATCATGTCGCTGTTGGGGAACAAATCGGGGCCGATATTATAAAAACCCTGCGGTGAAGAAAAAAGCCTGTTACGAAACAGCGCTCCCGCCACCTCGATTGGCTCAAAAATATGCGGATATTTCAGCTGGCTCAAAGAAACACGCTCCTTATCATTAGAAAAATAAGTTTATAAAATAATTCTAATTTCAGTGCCTGACTTTGTCAATTGTGGTATGACGATAAAAAAAGGGATATAATTCAGATGATGAAACAAGGGGAGAGCAAATCTCCCCTTGTTTACATCATATTTTCGATAATGCGGCAAATCATTTTTGCGTGCCGAGACTCATCTTCGGCCTGGGCCAGATATGTATCGGCAAGCTCTTTGACTTTTCGGCGGCTGTCCTGTAAGCGGCCGCGCCCTCTGTTTCCTCCGAGTACTTTCCACGGAGCGTTTCCGCCGCTGAGTAGATGAGCGGACAGGCGTCCGTGGGATGATATATCTCTCCTGTGCCAATGAAATATGCGGCTTTGAGCTTTCTTAAATGGTGTCGTTCATCCGAGGCGATTTGGAAGAGTGCCTGCCTGTTGCAGCCGCGGCACCGCGAAGCCAGCGCGCTGTAGAGCAGCGCGTCATGCGCCTCAGCGTCTATGAAATCCCGGAGCCAGCAAATGTCACCCTTTTCAGGCGCTGTCACCGCTTTCTGCTCTTTGCGGTCTTCTGCGGCCTCCGGCATGACGCGCCGCCAGACATCGTCAAATTTGGCTCTGTCGAATTTCAAATCCATGTCATACAACGGAATCAATCCTTCGCGTTATTCTGTATTATGTGTTATTTTTGAGCGGCGGGGATATCCCTGACTGATTTATATTATGCAGCTGCAATCGATATTGCCAGAGCGCAGTCAATCTGTTAAAATGAACCGATGGAAAGGGGATACCGATGTGCCGAGATTTTTTGTTGCCGCCTCTAATATATTCGGCGGAATAGCCTACTTGAATGCCAAAGAAATTGAGCATATCCGCGCCTTGCGCATCCGGCACGGTGAGAGCTTTACCGTCTGTGACGGCGACGGGAAGGACTATACCTGCCGCCTGACAAAGCTGACGCCCGACGGTGCCGAAGCGGAGGTAATTGATATCTTGCCGTCAACAGGCGAACCATCCGTTTTCAGCACAGTCTATATCGCCTACGCCAAGGGGGACAGGCTTGAAACAGCCGTCCAGAAATCCGTTGAGCTTGGCGCGACGGAGATCGTCCTGTTCCCGTCAGCCCGGTGTGTATCCAAACCGGAAAATCTCTCTGTGGTTCATAAAACAGGCCGGCTCCAAAAAATTGCCGAAGAAGCCGCCAAGCAGTCGGGACGGGGAAAAATACCCTGGGTGAAAGCCGCCTCTTCATTTGAAAACGCGGTACAGAGTGCCGCGAAAAGCGACCTGCCCCTTTTTTTATACGAAAATGAAAAACAGCAAAGCCTGAAAGAAGTCCTGAATAATTCTGATTATCAAAGTGTCTCCATCATGACAGGACCCGAGGGTGGTTTTGAGCCTGAGGAGGCGGCATATGCTGTCGAAAACGGCATGAAGTCCCTCTCCATTGGTCCCCGCATCCTCCGCTGCGAAACAGCCCCCTTGGCGGCTCTGGCCGCCGTAATGTACCACACGGATAATATGTAGCCCAGCCACAAGGGCTTACGCTTATGCGTTATATGTAGGGCAAGAGCTCTACTCTTGCTTCCCGTCCCGCGTCACGCTGCACTTGAAGGGAACAAAAGGCTTCCCCTGGGGGAAGCTGGCGCCGCAGGCGCCTGATGAGGGAACCTGTCCCGCGTAACGCCGCACAAGAGGCGGGCGATTGATGAAAGGGTCAATGCGATGAAGACGAAAGAAGAGTACTATCAGTCCGTGCTTGAAAACCGCCGCATTGTCTCAGACCCGAAAAACACAGCCTGTCCATGCCCCTCGACACTGTGCGAGTGGCACGGCTGCTGCAGAGAGTGCGTTGCGCTGCACCGGTATCACGGCGACCATGTGCCGCGGTGCCTCCAACCGATATTGACGGATAAGATTGAAGCGTTGGCGTCGGCCGCCGAGCTTTATACGAATGAAAAAGATAGAACCCTGGACGAATACCGACTTTACGTCCGAGAACGAGATATAAATACATAAGGAGACCACACACATGTCCATGACCGAACTTCATAAAAACGGCGTCTATCTCATAAACGGAAAGCCGTTCGCAGCTGAAAACGCGCAGAACATTGCCACCCCCGACGCTGCCCGCGAGAAAACGATAGCCTATCAGATATTACGCAAGCACGACAAGAGCACGGACCCGAAAAAGCTCCGGCTGAAGTTTGACGCTCTTGTGTCCCATGATATCACATACGTCGGGATTATACAGACAGCCCGCGCCTCCGGGATGACAAAATTCCCGATCCCATACGCAATGACAAACTGCCACAACAGCCTGTGCGCCGTGGGCGGGACAATCAACGAGGACGACCATGTGTTCGGGCTCTCCGCCGCGAAAAAGTACGGCGGCATCTTCGTCCCCGCGAACCAGGCCGTCATCCACCAGTACGCCCGGGAGGCACTGGCCGGCTGCGGCAGGATGATTCTGGGCTCAGACTCCCATACCCGATACGGCTGCTACGGCACGCTGGGCGTGGGTGAGGGCGGAGGAGAGCTGGCTAAGCAGCTCTTGGAGAACACCTACGACGTTGACGCACCGGAAGTTGTGCTGGTCTGGGTCGAGGGAGAGATCCCGCACGGCGTCGGCCCGCATGACGTAGCCATTGCCCTCGTCGGCGCGACCTTCGGGAACGGTTTTGTGAAGAACAGGATTATGGAATTCACCGGACCGGGCATTGAAGCGCTATCCATGGACTTCCGCATTGGCGTCGATGTCATGACAACGGAGACCAGCTGCCTGAGCTCGATATGGGTGACGGATGAAAAAGTCGCCGAGTATTATAAAAACGTCGGCCGTCCGGAAGCATATGACAAGCTTGCGCCCAGCGACGGCGCTTATTACGATTCCATGGTCAAAGTCAATCTCAGCGAGATGGAAGCCATGATCGCCCTGCCGTTCCACCCCTCAAAGGCCTACACGATTCACGAGCTCCAGAAGGACCCGGCGCGCATCTTTGCCGAGATCGAAGAGGAATGCAACAGGGAGCTTGCCGGAAAGGTCAAGCTGGATCTGCGGCGCAATATCAACGACAAAGGGCAGGTCGCAGTGGAGCAGGGCGTGATTGTCGGCTGCTCCGGCGGCATGTATGAAAATATATCAGAAGCAGCCGACATCCTTGACGGGCAATCCGTCGGCGACGGTTATTTTTCTCTGTCTGTCTATCCGTCGTCGACACCCATCGGCCTTGCCATGACAAAAGATGGCATTAGCGAAAAACTCATGGCAACCGGGGCGCTCATAAAATCCGCCTTCTGCGGTCCCTGCTTCGGCGCGGGCGACACACCGGCGCACAATACATTATCCATCCGCCATGCCACCCGAAACTTCGCCAACCGCGAGGGCTCCAAGCCGTCGGGCGGGCAGATCGCCGCGGTTGCGCTCATGGACGCGCGCTCCATCGCCGCCACGGCAGCTAACGGCGGTATCCTGACGGCAGCCGCCGATATTGAGTATTCAATCACGCCGCGTGAATATAAATACGACCCGACAATCTATGAAAAGCGCGTTTATAACGGGTTCGGCAAAGCCGACCCGTCCGTGGAGCTCCGGTTCGGACCCAATATTACCGACTGGCCGAAGATGTACCGCATGGACGACGACCTGCTGGTTCGCCTCTGCGCCGTCATCCGCGACGAGGTCACCACGACGGACGAGCTCATCCCCTCCGGCGAAACATCCTCCTATCGGAGTAACCCCATCGCGCTGTCCGAGTTCACCCTCTCCCGCCGTGTGCCCGAATACGTTGGCCGCAGTAAGGCGGTCCGGGATTTGGAAACGGCGCGCCGAAGCGGGGAAGCACCCCCGGAGATTGCCGAAGTGCTCAAAAAGGTCGGCGGCGATATCAAAAAGACGACGGTGGGCTCCTGCGTCTTCGCCAAAAAACCCGGCGACGGCAGCGCCCGGGAGCAGGCGGCCTCCTGTCAGAAGGTTCTTGGCGGCTGGGCCAACATCTGCTACGACTACGCCACAAAGCGCTACCGCTCCAACTGCCTCAACTGGGGTATCGTCCCCTTTACCATCGACAAAGCGGAGCCCTTTGATTACGCCGATGGGGACTGGGTTTACATCCCCGGCATCCGCGAAGCGATATTAAACGGTGTCGAAACGGTGACAGGCAAGGTCATCACCAAAGACAGCGTAAAAGACATCACCCTTCACTGCAAAGGCCTCAGCCACGACGAAAAGCTCATCCTCACCGAAGGCTGCCTCATGAACTACTATGCCGCCGGCTACGGAAAATAAAAAATAACCCCTCAGGAGGTACACATGCCAAGAATTCAAATGACAACACCGCTTGTGGAGATGGACGGCGACGAGATGACCCGCATCCTGTGGCAAATGATCAAGGACAAACTCATTCTGCCGTACATCGACCTCAAGACGGAATATTACGATCTCGGCCTCCTGCACCGCAACGAGACCAGGGATCAGGTGACGGTGGACGCCGCCAACGCCACAAAAAAATACGGCGTCGCCGTCAAATGCGCCACCATCACACCCAACAAGCAGCGCATGGTTGAGTTTCCGCAGCTGACCGAAATGTGGAAGTCGCCCAACGCCACCATCCGCGCCATCCTGGACGGCACCGTCTTTAGGACGCCCATCGTCATCGACTGCATCAAGCCCGTCGTCCGTAACTGGGAGAAGCCCATTACCGTCGCCCGTCACGCCTACGGCGACATCTACAAAGCCGTTGAAATGATCACCGACGAGCCGGGCGAATGCACGCTGACTTTTAAAGGTGCCAGCGGTGCTGAGAAAACGCTCTCCGTCCAAAAAGCGAGAGGGCCCGCCGTCTGGCAGGCCATGCATAATATGGAGGACAGCATCCGCTCCTTTGCGAAATCCTGCTTCCAGTATGCAATTGACACAAAGCAGGACCTGTGGTTTTCGACCAAGGACACGATCTCAAAGGTCTACGACGGCCATTTCAAGACGATCTTCGAGGAAGAGTTTGAAGCATATAAAGACAAATTCAAGTCGCTGGGCATCGAGTATTTCTACACCCTCATTGACGACGCCGTGGCCCGCGTCATCCGCAGCAAAGGCGGCTTTATCTGGGCCTGCAAAAACTACGACGGTGACGTGATGAGCGACATGATATCGACGGCCTTCGGATCTCTGGCGATGATGACAAGCGTCCTTGTGGCGCCGGATGGCACAGCGGAGTACGAAGCTGCCCACGGCACCGTGACGAAGCATTATTATAAGTATCTCAAAGGCGAGAGGACCAGTACAAACCCCATGGCGACAATATTCGCATGGACGGGTGCGCTGCGTAAAAGGGGAGAGCTGGACAATCTGCCCGATCTCACCGCTTTTGCTGATAAGCTTCAAAAGGCCTGCTTTGACACCCTCTTGAGCGGCACTATGCCAAAAGAACTCGCCGCTCTTGTGGATGAAGGGTTCACAGCTACCCCCGCCACGACAGAAGAATTCATCGACGCTATCGCGTCAAGATTATAACCGCAGCAAGTATACGAAAAGCCGGACGTCATGTCCGGCTTTTCTTGTCCGATTCCAGCAGCTCCAGGAGGAGCCGCGCGTCTTCCCGAGCGAAGCTTTCAAGTTCCGTTACTGAATGTTTGAGCGCATCGGCATATTTTTCTCTGTTTTCCATAAGGTCTTTCACAGCGTCCATCGCTTTGTCGGCGTCAAATTCCCTGACGTCACCGACGGACAGCATATCGAGAGCCTTGATATAAGCGTCCACCTTCGGGTCATAGACCATCCCGATAAACGGAACGCGCATCCGGGCGGAGAAGATCAGCGTATGCAGGCGCATTGCCAAAACGAAATCGCTGAGCCCGATAATCCCCATAATCTGCTCAGCCTTATACCGCGCGTCGAGTACGTATGCCTTGTTTTTCATCAGCCGCTTCGTATC
>CAZVLO010000012.1:973-11050 GCA_964628265.1 uncultured Papillibacter sp. | reverse complement strand
GCTGATATCGTGGGGCGTCTGCATGGCGATAAAGACGATATTACTGCCGTAGCTATCATGGATACTGTCGCAGAGCCGTGCGAGGTTCTCGCAGAACCTACCCGTGCCGCCCCAGTTCCGGATAGAGACGCAGACAAACGGCACATCCCGGGGGATACCGGCTTCAGCCAGCAGCCCGGCAGTCTCCTCGCGGGACGCCGTGCCGAGAGTGAATACAGGATCGGAGGTGACACGGATGTCGTCTCTGTTGACACCCATGCTCCGAAGCTCCTCTGCGGACACATCATCTCTCAGCGTGATAACATCGGCGCGGCCGACAATCCTGCCAACACGTCGTCTGTTAGCCTTTTTACGGACAGGTCCTATACCGTTGGCGTAGATCATGACTTTCTTTTTTAAGAACTCTGCCACCCGAATTATCATGAGGTAATATAGGAGCGAGCGTGTGGATGTATGATCCTGCAGCAGGCTTCCGCCGCCTGAAACAAGCGCGTCGCAGTTTCTCAGCGCCCTGATGACTGAAAACAAGCCAAAACGGTTGACGGCGTCATAACCGTATCTGCTTTTCGTCTCCTCAGGGTCTTTCGACAAGACGGTAATTGCAATGTCTCCGCCGGAATTATCGATGTTCTGATGGATAGACTGCAGGATCGCTTCATCTCCGGCGTTACCAAAGCCATAATAACCACTCATGACGACGTTATACTTTCTCTTGCGGACCGCATCGTATGCTTTCAAGCTGTCCTCGGCCATCCGGCTGACGGAGTACTCGGACAGGATGAATTTCCGTTCATATGCGCCAAGAGCAGCCCGATCCGCCTGAGTCATGTCAAAGCATTGGACGATGTCCTCCAGAAGCAGTTCCTCAGTAGACATGGGAAAGCCGCGGCAGCAGAAGTTGCTCTCCTGGGCGGTACGCATGTTTTCCGGTGACAGCAGGCCGATATATCCCTCGTTGCCTGCCAGGACCACGGGTTTTTCAGACGCCATGGCTTCAAGAGCGGAGCGGGAAACATTGACAAAAACATCACCGGCGGCGATGATTTCGCTGATATCCGTCCGGGGACCCGTCATCGTGACAATCCGGCGCCCCAGACTGCGGTTGACAGCCTCGGCTTTTGCGTTTAACTTGTCATAGACATCACCGCCTCCGGCAATGAGGAGCTGAACGCCGGGGAGTTTTTTATCAAGTTCCGGCGCGATCTTGATGAGCTGCTCGGCCACCAGCGCCCGGCTGCTGTCCAGCCGGCTGACGGAGGTGATGATGGGTCGCATTTCATTCAGCCGGAATTCATCGATGATTTTTCTGCCGGAGGTAGCGGACGAAAACTTTTCCGTATCGATGCCGTTTATCGTGACGAAGATATTTTTTTCGTTGATATGATAATTTTTTATAAGGTAATCCTTGATGTCCTCGGAAACGGCGATTGTTTTCTGACCCCAGTTCGTCAGGTACTTCAAACCTCCGCCCGTTTCAAAGACCCAGTGTGCCGTCGTAACGAAAGGGAAGCGAAGCGACTTGTGGAGCAAGCCGCAAATGAAAGCGGGAATTCTGGCGTGGGCGTGTACAATGTCCGGCTTTTCCCGTTTTATCAGCTTTCGCAGCAGGAAGTAGGACCGGGCCATGTGAATGACATTGCGCCTGTTCATGGGTACCTGGAAATGACGGATGCCCTTTTCCTCGATTTCCGGTACAAAGACACCGCCGTTGGAAGCGACAAGTACATCAAAGCCCCGGCACGACAGCTCGCCGGCCAGCTCGACGATATGCGTTTCAGCACCGCCGATCCCGAGGCTCATCGCGGTCATCAGAATTTTCAGTGCCATTATGAAATCTCCGTTATCGTGGCTTCGAACGTGCTGTACTTTGTATAAAAGGTGCGGATCGAATTGGTGTTGATCTCATACGTCCTGTTGACGAGATATCTTCCTTCACTGACGGTGCCGCCGGCCTCGATGGTCAGGGTGATATCATACCGGCCTAAATAATTCCCGTTCACTGTCGTCCCGTCCGCAAGTGCCGACGTTTTTGTTGCGTCCGCCATCGTCATATTCGTTATCTTTCCGACCGAATGGCCGCCGCTGCCATTTTTGTCGTATAAAGCATCGCCGATCTGTATGCCGTTGGCAGTGTGCACACGCGCGCCGTAAATCGTGATCTCATACGTAATATTGTCGGTTTTTCCGGCAGTGCTCGTCACTTCAAGGACATTATATTTAAAATAAAGTGCGGCGCCCAGCGCCAGAACAATCAGGATGACAATAAAATCAATAATGCTAACTTTTCCGAACACTCTGCCGTGCTCATCGATGATTTTCTTCATTGTCCAAGCCCCTCCCGTTCAATGGCGATGACAAAACCCTTGCCCGCGTACCCGGGGCCGGCGGCAGTGACCTCATTGCCGATGCGTATGACGTAACCGCTGGCTGTTGTAATCTGTGAATCGGTGACGGAACAACTGCTTACCAGTTCGATGATCACTGATTCCTTCCCCGGTATCACAGACTGCACCGTGTCGCCTGTTTCATAGTTCGGCTCCGGCTTTGTGGCCGGCTCGACGCTCAGAGCCGTGACGGTACCCATGATGAACTTTTTTGTGCTGTCCAGTATGGTATCGCCCTCTTTTATTTTTTCGGAGGTGCCTTCGAGCACATTGCTGAGCTCAATCGTATAACGAACCGTTTGCGCTGCGACGGTGTTGCGGCTCTTGCCGGAACTGCGCCATACGAATATAAGCACCCCGGCTGCAACGACAACAGCCGCAATGATAATGATATCAAAAACATTCAGCTTCCAGCGCGGCCTGCCTTTGTTATTTTCCATCTCTGGCTCCTTTCAGCGTTTTCAAATAGATACTCTCGATGTTTTGGGCGAATATATGACCGGTGAATTTTTCATTGAATATTCCGACGGCGTTTTCACCCAGCTGAGACAGCTGCCCTGGATTGTCAATCAGCCGCCGGACACAGTCGGCCAGACCCTTACTGTCCCTGTTATGAAAGAGAAGACCGTTTTCACCGTCTGTTATGACATAGGGGTTGCCGCCGTAATCACTGACGATTGCCGGAAGGCCGATGCTCATACCCTCCAGAAGAGACAGGCTCGTGGCTTCCGTCCCGTAGGACGCGTTCAGTTGGACGTTGAGAATGCTCAGAAACGGTGCCACATCCGAAATGAAGCCACAAAAAACGACGGTATCGTCTAAACCCAGCTCCCGGGTCCGCTTTCGGATTTCATCCTCATAAACACCCGCCCCGGCAATCAGAATTTTAAGCCGCCGGCCTTCGTCCTTCAGGGTCTTCGCTGCGTCCAATATGATCATATGGCCTTTATATGGCTCAATCCTGGCCAGAATGCCGCACACAAAATCGCCGCTTTCGATGCCGAATTTTTCCTGGAGTGCCGCGCATTCCGCGTCACCGGCGCGCGTGATGGGCTCGACACCGTTCATAATAACGTCGATCAGCCTGTCGCTGATGCCGGTGTCCGTCAGGTTTTCTTTAGCAGCGCTGCTGACGGCGATAATCCTGTCGGCGTAATGCTCGTTGACGAGTTTGTTGACTAATTTGCCGGGCGCTGAGGAAATCAGCCTGCCGGGCGGGAAGACGGAGTGGCGGGTGTAGATGACGATTGTACCGCATTGTCTGGCGGCGATCCGGCCGGACAGTGAGCTGTGGGTATGCACTATATCGGGCTGGATTTCCCTGATGAGCGCCTTGATGACTTTTATATCCTTTCTGTCAAAGGACTTTTCCGGGCTGATGGCAAGCTCATAAACGGCGACGCCCGTCTCCCGCAGCGGCTGCGTCAGAAGGCTCCCTTCAGGCAGACAGACGCGTACATCAAAGGCGTTCTTGTCGCGGTATTTCATGTAATTGAGAAGCACTCTGCCGGCGCCCCCGATATTTGAATCGCTGATGACGTTTAAGACTTTAACCATAATGCACCTTCTTCCATTTTAGAGCGTCGGGAGAGAATCGAGCCGAGGGCGATGACGACCCAGAAAAACAGTGTGACCCGGTGGTTATAAAAGGAGTAATCGGTCATTCCCTGCAGGAGAAACCCACTGACGGCGGAGACCGCCGCGATGAGATAAGCCCGTGTCGGCTTGTCCTTTTCCCTGGAAAAAGCGCCGAAAGTCATCCTGTAATAGCTGAAAATCACCATCAGAAACAGCACAAGGCCAATAATTCCGGCGTCGCTGGTCAGCTGCAGGAAAAGATTATGCGCATGGGGTGCGGCAATCGTATTATAGCTGTACGCCGGATAGATGGTGTTAAAGGCGGTAATGCCCGGCCCAATGCCGGAGAGCCAGTAATCCTTCAGCATGGAGATTGTGCCCAGCCAAATATAAACCCGGTAAGAGGTGGAGCTGTCGGAAATGTCCCCGATGCTGGTAAAACGAGTAATGACCCAGTCCGGAAGGATAAAATAAAGAACGACCAGACCCATAAGACCCACCAGCAGAAGCCGCGCATCCAGCATGACGGCAAAAATCGCCGCGGCGAAGAGAATACCGAGCCAGCCGCCCCGGGAGGATGTGAACAGCATACACAGCAGCATAAGGGCGGTAATGGCGAGATACAATAGCCTCTTCTGCCATGTTTTCGCCGTAAGGACACAGGCGAAGGAAAAGGGCGTGATGAGAATGAGGTATTCGCCCAGCACGTTGGGGTTCCCCAGAGTGGAGTAGACTCTGTTTGTGATATCGGAAAATTTATCGCTGTCAATCCAGGCGCCGGCGCTGCCGGGGTCATAATAGAAATACTGATAGATACCGTAGAGGGATACCACCGCACCGGCGAAGACGAAAAGCCGAATCGCCAGATCCGTCTGACGCCTTGTTGTAACCGCGTTATCGAAAATTATGGCAAACATCGTGACCATTACGGTGAGAAAACCTGTGTAAAGACTGCCCGACGGTGTGACCGATGTAAACGTAGCGATCAGATACACGACAGAGAATAAGACGATATACTTGTTGACGGGCGACCTGAACAGACGCCTGCCTTTGTCGCATCCGAAACGTACCGCCAGCGAAAAAAAGCCGACGGCGACAAGACAGAGGATCACCATCGTCTGGTCAAGCAGCGGTGCCAGCACCGCGGGGATCAGACACCAGATAAAAGCCTGCTTGAAGATGCTGCCGTCAAACAGCTTCGTCAGGCGGAGCTTTTCGAAAACCTGGGTCAGGACGCTGTACAGGGCACGCCCCAGCCGGTAAAAAACGCTCCGCTCGTATCTGTCTTGACCACGTCCCGGTGTTAAAAACCAGGTGACGATCCGGCTCTCGTGCCAGGCGGTTCCGATCAATCTGAAAAAAGCGGACAGCCATCTGTACAGCAGGCTTGAATCCAATATTTTATGCATATACTGATCTCACCCCAAACAAATATTACTGCTTTACGCACGCCGCCTTAAAAGACGGCGTTTTATAATACCGGCAGCCGCTTTCGCCTCGTCGACACGAAAGACAGATGTCAGCGCGAAATAGACGATAAACCCGGCGGCTGCCGGAACAAAGGCAATCACAGCCTTGGCCGCCGTCCCCGTGCCGAGGCTTTCCAGTGCCTTCATCAAAAGAAGAACAACAGCCGTCATGACAGCGGCTGAAAAGGCCATTTTTAACATATCCATGAGAAAAGCTTTGCTGATAAAGCCGGCGCCCGCCTTCTCCATGGGAATGATCAGGATAATCGCGTTCGCCGTCGCCGCGGCGGCGGATGCAATCGCCAGGCCCTTGACGCCCATCGTGCCCGTCAGTACGACGCAGAGCAGAATGTTAACAGCGATGGATACAATTCCTGCAATCAGCGGCATTTTGCCGTCCTGACGCGCGAAATATGCCCGGCTCAAGACTGTCTGCAGGGCATAACCGATCATACCGATGCTGATATAACGGAGTGCTTCGGAGGTAATCAGAACAGCGCCCGCGTCCAGCTGGCCGCCGCCGTAAAGGAGGTTCACAACTGGAAAGGCCAGCGCGATGAGCCCTGCCGTCATTGGAATAATGAAGTACATGGAGACATGGACAGTGGTCTGGATTGTCTTTCTGAATTCTGAACTATCATTTTCTGCCGTCATTTTTGACAAGCGGGGGAAAATGACATTTGTGACGGAAAAAATAAAGACACCAACGATGATGAGAAACAGATTGTTTGACAGATCGATGGCCGATGAACCGAATCCGCCCATCAGGCGGGAACCAAATTTCGCGTTGATCGTCAAATTGATTGGCTGCACCCAGGTGCTGACCAGAACGGGCAGCATAAACGCAAAGACTTTTTTCATACCCTCTGATTTTGGGCTGAGGGACGGCTTGTAGAAAAAGCCTTTTTTTCTCAGCGCCGGTACCTGTATGGCAGCCTGCAAAAACCAGCCGATGAGAAAAGCGGCCGCCAGGCCGAAGATGCCGTACCGGTCGTTGAGAGTGTAGTAATAGACAATAACGATGATGTTTGCGATCACGCTGATGAGAGCGGGGATATTAAATTCGTCAAGAGATTGGAGGATGCCCACAAATGAAAACGCAATGCCCGTAAATAGTACGGTGGGGAACATCAGCCGCGTTAAGGTGACGCAGAGCGCCGCCGTTTCGGCGTCATAACCGTCGGCAAAGAGCCGGACAAGAGGTGATGCAAATATGATGCCGAGAACAGTTAATATGAGGGAAAAAAGACCGATGACCGTTATAAAATTACCGGAAAAGAGCATAGCCTCGCGTTTACCTTTTTTTGTCAGTTGCTCGCTGAATACGGGAATAAAGCTTGCGGTCACGGCCGATGCGAAAACGATGTCAAAAAAAACACGCGGTATCCGGCTCGCGGTCAGGAACGCGTTGGTTTCGATACCGCTGCCGTAATTAATCGGAAGGAGCCTATCGCGTATCAGCCCCAGCACCTTGCCGGCCAGCATCAGGACCATGACAAGGCTGATTGTTTTTACTGGATTTTTACTTTTTTTTGACATTCGAAGCCCAATTCCGCCGGTAAAGCCGGCTTTGTTTTAACAGCACCAGGAAAATAATGCTATAAATTATCTGAAACAACTAAAGTATTTTACCCTAACATATATAAGTATTCAACAGCCGATGGTGTTTTTGTATAATACATATAAATCCGCTGCAGGCAAACATCCCCGCATAAATAATGAGGTACATAATGAAAAAATTCTTAACCGGCATACTCGCATTCACGCTGACGCTCTGCTTTTTGACACCGGCGTTTCCGAATGCTGTTGCCACAGGCGCCGGCACGGTCGTCTACAGGAATACACAGCAAATTGCCGATAATCTGAGTTTTACAAATACCATCTCGTACATAAACAACACGGAGCGGCAGGGCTCCTATGAGCTCAGACTGACCGGCCGGGGTGACGCGTATCCCTTAATCATGGCCTGTGACACGATCTACGGAAGAATGACAATCGACCAGATGGTGTCTTACGCCGAAACGCGGGGGAAGAACGTTCTGGCGGCGGTCAATACGGATTTCTTTTCCATGCAGACCGGCGTGCCGATGGGCCTCGTCGTTGAGAACAGCGTATATAAATCAAGTCCGGAGAAGAATACGGCGGTGGCCTTTAAACCGGACGGCAGCGTTTACTTTTCGGACAATCCGGAGGTAACAATTGACCTGATAAACAGCGGAAGCCTGGCCGATATGACAAACGCCGGCCAGACGGTGTCGCTGACCCATTTTAATAAGTTCAGGACAGACCCCGGCGGCCTGTACTTATTCAGCTCAGCCTTTTCAACCGTCTCAACCAGGACGTCGACACCGGGCTGGTTCGTACGGTTTAAAATTCTCAGCGGAACGCCTTCCGTCACGGGGACGATGACGTTGGAGGTTGTGGAGACGCTGACATCAGACGGCAGCGTACCGATTGGTGACGACTGCCTTGTCCTGACGGCGGGCGACGCTGCGGGCCTTGGTGTGGAATTTCTAAAATTTAAGGCCGGTGACACTGTCGCCATGACAACGACTTGCTCCGACCCGAATCTGAATGATGCCCGCTGGGCAACAGGCGGCGGCAATATTCTCGTCCGGGATGGGGCCATCACCGACCAGGCGACCTGGGACGAGGCAATATCACCCAGAAATCCGAGAACTGCTCTGGGTGTCATGGATGACGGCACCGTAATCAGCTGCGTCTATGACGGCAGGGAATCGGACCATTCATCAGGACTCACTCTTAAAAGGCTCGCCGAGGAAATGCTGGCCAGGGGCTGCGTAACCGCCGTCAATCTCGACGGCGGAGGCTCCTCCGCCATGAGTATCCGCATGCCCGGGCTGGCGACCGGCGCTGTGCAGAACCGCCCTTCCGACGGTTCCTCCAGGAAATGCGGCGCATATCTGCTTTATGTGACGGACAAGATGCCCGATGGGTATGTCAAATACCTTGCCGTGCAGAATGACGGGCCGGTCATTTTGGCCGGATCATCCGTCAACCTGAGCTATCTCGGCACCGACGGCGGCTTTAAGCCGGCGGTCCTTCCGGGTGATATCAAGGCCGTTTCAGCGGGGCTCGGCACCGTCAGCGGTACGACCTACACCGCCGGCCCTGTCCACGGCGTGGACAAGGTGACGCTGTCGTCACCATCCACAGGAGCGACGGGCTATGGAACCATGCATATTATCTATGATCCCACTCATCTGACCGTGACAGCCGGCGATAACAAAGACCCGGTGACGCGACTGACGCTCTGGCCGGGTGATACCGTACAGCTATCCGCCACAGCGGCATATTGCGGGCTTCCCGTGGTGTCCGACCCCACGGCGACGAAATATGCCGTCACCGGTAATGACGAGGCATATGATATCGGCACTGTCACGGAAACCGGCTTTTTTACAGCGGGAGCGGCCGGTGTATCAGGTGCGTTTACCGTATCCATCGGCGGCAAATCCGTCGAAATACCGGTGACGGTTGCCGGGTTTAACGATGTGCCCGGAGACCATTGGGCAAGACCATCCATTCGGGGGTTGACGGAGCGCGCCATTATTGCCGGCACGTCGCCGACGACCTACGCGCCGGACCTGAGCATCCGGAGGGGCGATTTTGTGCTGATGCTCTACAGGGCTGTCGGTATGCCGTCTGTTGAAAGCCCTTCATCGTTTACCGACGTTATGCCTGAGGACTATTACGCGGCGGCAATCGCCTGGGCTGAAGCGGCTGGTATAGCGCAGGGAGACGGCGGCGGAGGATTTAACCCGACGGGTACGCTGACGCGGGAGCAGGCCTTCACGTTACTGTACCGTGCGCTGGACAAGCTCAACATCGCATATACTGACGCGCCGACCGACTGCCTGGCTGAATTCAACGATATGAGCGCCGTGTCCGGATACGCCCTGACGCCGACGGCAACGCTTGTCAATATGGGGGTTGTCACTGGCGCATACGGGAATCTTATGCCTGCGGACGCAATAACGCGCGCGGGAATGGCTAAAATATTATACGAGGCCATGACTTAGTAACTGAAATTATTGATTAGAGGGGAATTTATGTTTGTTGACAGAGCATCCATCCGCGTCAGAGCGGGAGCCGGAGGAAACGGCGCTGTTTCCTTTCACAGGGAAAAATATGTCCCGGCCGGCGGGCCGGACGGCGGCGACGGCGGCCGGGGCGGGGATATTATATTAAAAACGGACGCCCATATGTCTACGCTCATGGATTTCCGGTACAAGAGAAAGTATACGGCTATGAACGGTGCCGACGGCGGCGGCAAGGGCCACGGCCGTCGTGTCGCTGCCGCCTCGTCCGAGGGTGGTGATGTTCGACGATTCGTCGACGCCCTGGAAACCGGCGGCGATGATAACCTTCCCGCTGTCGAGGGCCGCATGGATCCGCTGGCTGTCGATCGAGTGGATGCGGGCCTTGGTGTGGGTGCTGTCGGTGCGGATGCCGAGCTGTCCGCCGGTCATGCTGATGGCCTCGTGCCCGAGCGAATTGATGGCCATGGCCATCAGGGCCACGGTCACCTGTTCGCCGGTCGACAGGAGCATGTCCATTTCGCGGGCCGGCGGATCGTCGCTGATTTGACCGGCCAGGTCGACCAGCACGTCGGTGGTCAACCTGGC
>CAZVLO010000012.1:0-864 GCA_964628265.1 uncultured Papillibacter sp. | reverse complement strand
ACATACGGACTGCTGCTCAAATCTTGGTAACGACTAACTAGTTTTTTCCTAGAAAGAACTTCATCAGTTTCCAGCCCTCGACAAAGGCCGTTTCGCTGCGGGCGGCCGTGGCGTCGTCGTAGGCTCTGGCGCCGTCGGGCCGGATTCCGCTGCCCGCGATGGCCCAGGGGACGAAGCCGTGGGCGTGGGTTTTCGTTCTCACCGGCGTGGGGTGGTCCGGGGAGACGAGCAGGCGGTATTCGCCACAGCCCTTGAGGGCCTGGTGGACCGGCCCGACGATGTGCCGGTCGATTTCCTCCAGGGCCTTGATCTTGGCCGGTGTATCGCCTTCGTGCGACGCTTCGTCCGTCGCCTCGACGTGGACGCAGACCAGATCGACGTCCTTCAGCGCCTCGATCGCATAACGGCCCTTGGCCGCATAGTCGGTGTCGGTGTAGCCGGTCGCCCCGGGCACCTCGATCCGCTTCCAGCCGAAGAGTGCGGCGATGCCGCGAAGCAGATCGACGGCCGTGATCATCGCGCCTCGGACGCCGTAGAGTTCCTGAAACGGCGTCAACCGGGGCACCCGCCCAAGTCCCCAGAGCCAAACGTTCGTGGCCGGCAGCTTGCCGGCGGCAACGCGGGCCCGGTTGACGGGATGGTCGGCAAACAGCGTCATGCTTTCGTCCATCAACCGGCTCAGCAGTTCGCTGCCGGGACCGCGAGGATAGCCGTCGAGGACCGATTTGTCGGTCAGGTCGTGGGGCGGCGTTGTGCGGGTATCTCGCGAGAACGGACCGGCCGGATCGTCGGTCCGCAGGAGCATGAGGTTCCGGTAGCTGACGCCGGGAGAGAACTCCACGCCTTCGCCGGCGATATGCTCCT
>CAZVLO010000011.1:45063-48345 GCA_964628265.1 uncultured Papillibacter sp. | reverse complement strand
TGAGCTCCTCGTTCACGTGCGATCATCGACACCGCCGGCCGCCTGCACGTGGACGAGGAGCTCATGGCCGAGCTGGTCGCGATCCGCGACGCCGTCAAGCCGCACAACGTGCTCCTCGTCGTCGACGCCATGACCGGCCAGGACGCCGTCAACGCAGCAACCGCTTTCAATGATGCCCTCGGCATTGACGGCATCATGCTCACAAAGCTGGACGGTGACGCCAGGGGCGGCGCGGCGCTATCCGTCAAGGCCATCACCGGCAAGCCTGTTAAGTTCGCCGGCACCGGCGAAAAGCTCGATCAGATCGAGGTGTTCCACCCCGACCGGATGGCGTCCCGAATCCTCGGTATGGGAGACGTCATGACGCTGATTGAAAAGGCGGAACAAAGCTTTGATGAAAAGAAAGCCCGCGAGATGGCGGAGAAGCTTTCAAAAAACAAATTTACACTGACCGATTATTATGATCAGCTCAGTCAGCTCAAATCCATGGGCAGCTTATCCGATATCGCCGGCATGCTCCCGGGAGTTGACGCGAAGGCGCTGTCCGGTGCGTCCGTTGACGAAAAAGCGATCACAAAAACCGAGGCGATTATCCTTTCGATGACGCCAAAGGAACGAGAGAACCCCGAAATTCTAAACTCCAGCCGAAAAAAACGCATCGCTGCCGGCTGCGGCCTTCAGGTTGTGGATGTCAACCGCCTGTTGAAGCAGTTTGAAATGATGCAGACAATGACAAAGCAAATGTCAAAAGGCAGAATGCCGGCCATGTTCGGAGGAAATAAACTTGGCGGCATGAAAAACATGAAGGGCAAAAAAAGTCTTTTCGGTTTTTAATTTATCAAGCAGTCCAATACTTGGGTAGTATTACTGATAAGCTCACATTATTTTTACGGAGGAATATAAAATGGTAAAGATCAGACTGCGCAGAATGGGCGCAAAGAAAAACCCCTATTACAGGATTGTCGTGGCCGACTCTCTGTCTCCCCGTGACGGCAGATGCATTGAGGAAATCGGCGCATACGATCCGCTGGCCGAACCGGTAATGATCAAAGTCGATAATGAGCGCGCACAATACTGGATTAAGAATGGAGCACAGCCCACCGACACAGTGAAGGCTCTTTTGAAAAAAGCCGGCGCTATATGACTGAGGTTGTGCCGATGAAAGAGTTATTACTTTATATCGCACAGAATCTTGTCGAAAACCCTGACGATGTCACGGTTACGGAGATAGAGGCAGAGACAGAGACACTCTATGAGCTCCGTGTTGCCCAAAGCGATATGGGGAAAATCATCGGACGTCAGGGCAAGGTTGCTAAGGAAATCAGAACACTGACGCGATCCGTCGCCCAGCGACAGGGCAAACGCATCCGAATTGATATCGTCGATTAACAGCGGCACTGATGGGCGGACACAAGGTCCGCCCCAACTATTACTGTCGAATTTGGAGGTCCCTTCATGTTGAAGCAGTATCTTGAAGTCGGCAAGATAACATCGACTCATGGTGTGCACGGTGAAGTCCGGATTGAGCCGTGGGCAAATTCACCCGAGTTTTTGTGCGGCTTCAAAGCGCTCTATATCGACGGCGTCCCTGTAAGGGTCCTTTCAGCAAGAGTGCACAAATCGGCTGTCATCGCTTTGTTTGATGAAGTCACCGACATTGACAGTGCAGTCCGGCTGAAAAACAAGGTTGTCTTTATCGACAGAAAAGACGCAGGTCTTGAAACCGGTGAATACTTCATTGCTGATCTGATTGGACTCGCCGCCGTTGATGACGCAACCGGTGAAGAGCTGGGCAGGATCACCGATATACTTCCGCTGAATCCGAACAATATCTATGTCATAAACGGACAGAGGGAAATTCTCGTCCCTGCCGTTCCTGAATTCGTCGGAGAAATCAACACCGATGCGGGCTATATAAGGTTCCGTTTGATTGAGGGTATGTAATGAGAATCGATATCATGACGCTTTTTCCCGACACTGTCGGTGACATACTCTCCGACAGCATCATCGGGCGCGGTCAGGAGCGCGGTTTTATCCGTATCGAATGCCATCAGATCCGCGATTATACGACAAACAAACAGAAACAGGTGGATGATTATCCTTATGGCGGCGGACGAGGCTGCGTGATGCAGGTGCAGCCGCTTTATGACTGTTGGCGGCATATCTGTGATGAGGCCGGTTTTCGTGTGCACACCATATACATGTCGCCGTGCGGAAATGTTTTCCGTCAGTCAGACGCCATACGCCTGAAAAACGATTACGATCGTCTCATTCTCGTCTGCGGCCATTATGAAGGCATTGATGAACGCTTTATCGAGTTATGTGTTGATGAGGAAATTTCACTGGGCGATTTCGTTCTGACCGGCGGAGAAATTCCGGCTCTCGCCGTAGCCGATGCTGTTTGCCGTCTCGTTCCCGGTGTCTTGCCGGATGAGGAGTGTTTTCGGAATGAGAGCCATTGGGACGGTCTTCTGGAATACCCACAGTATACCCGGCCTGAAGTTTGGGGCGGTCTTCGCGTACCTGAAGTGCTTTTGTCCGGCCATCATGAAAACATCACAAAATGGCGGCGCAAGCAATCCATCCTGAGAACACGCCGGAGAAGGCCGGACATGTTCTCCAAGCTGGAGTTCAAGGATAAAACAGATTTGAAAATCATGAAGGAAATCGAGTCGGAATATCCTAAATGACATACTGCTTGTATGTAAACAAAAAGCGGCTGCAGAGTTGATCTCCGCAGCCGTTTCTGTTGTGTTTTTATTTTACCAGAAAGCACTCGATATCTTTTTCGATTTGCTTTGTGTCAACGTCATCTTCAATAACAAGCTTCAATTCTGACTCAATGGTGCAGAGCATCAAGCCCAGGAGCGATTTGGCGTCGGCATATCCGGTCTTGCCGTGCACCCAAATGTCAAAGGGGTATTTTTCAGCAATCTTATTCAGCTTCTGAGCGTCTTCAGATGTTGGTATTCTGATATTAAAAGTCATTTTTTAATATCCCCTTTCCTATAAATAATAAAATCAGAATGATATAAAAAGTATGTGACAATCATACAGCAAAATCAAACCCTCGTCAAGCGTTTTACTGCCGGTGCGGGCCTGCCTTTCAGCAATAACCTGCTCACACTTTCAGGTCGTTCTGTCCGTTGTATATCAGTTTGGTCTCCTCCCTAAAAAGCGGCTTGACATGCGCTTCCAGGAATTCTGTCACCTGTTCCGGCGCTCGTCCGATATATTTAACCGGGTCCAACTCTGCCCTGATTTCATCTTCCGTCAGTCCGA
>CAZVLO010000011.1:41213-45053 GCA_964628265.1 uncultured Papillibacter sp. | reverse complement strand
GCGGGTCGCCGGCGATACGGGATATCAGGTCGTTGGGCTTTCCCTGTTCCTTGACGGTATTGCCCGCCGCGACGGAATGGACGCGGATTGCCTCGTGCAGCTCCTGGCGGTTGCCGCCTTTCTTGACGGCTCTCATCATGATATTTTCAGTCGCCATAAACGGCAGCTCGTCCTGAATGTGTTTCTCGATGACCTTCGGGTAGACCTTGATGCCCGTCGCCACATTGAGATAAATATTTAAAATCGCGTCGACGGCCAGAAACGCCTCGGGCACGGAGATGCGTTTATTCGCCGAGTCGTCCAGCGTACGCTCAAACCACTGGTTGTACGAGGTCATAGCACCATTCAGTGAATCGCTGATGACATATCGCGCCAGCGCGCATATGCGCTCGCAGCGCATGGGGTTTCGTTTATACGGCATTGCCGACGAACCGATCTGCTTGCCCTCAAAGGGTTCCTCGCATTCCTTCAAATGGCTTAAAAGCCGCATGTCGGTGGCGAATTTACCGGCGCTTTGGGCAATACCGGAGAGTGTTGCCAGAATCCCGGCATCAATTTTTCTGGTATATGTCTGTCCGGACACCGGAACGACGCTGTCAAATCCCATTTCTGCAGCGATGAGCTCTTCCATCTTTTTAGTTTTATCATGATCGCCGTCAAACAGCTCCATGAAGCTCGCCTGTGTACCCGTCGTGCCCTTTGAACCCAGCAGTTTTAAGTTAGAAAGCCTGTACTTCACTTCATCCAGATCGTACAGGAGCTCGTTCAGCCACAGCGAGGCTCGTTTCCCTACCGTCGTCAGCTGCGCCGGCTGAAAATGCGTGAACCCAAGCGTTGGCACGGACTTATATCGCTCGGCAAATTCCGTCAGGCGCGCAATAACCAAAAGGAGCTTCACGCGGATAAGCTCCAGCCCTTCCCGCATAATGATGATATCTGTATTATCGCCCACATAGCAGCTCGTCGCCCCCAGATGGATAATTGGGAATGCTTTCGGGCAGACCTTACCGAAAGTATGAACATGTGCCATCACGTCGTGCCGCAGTTCTTTTTCCATCTTTGCTGCGTAATCATAATCAATATCGGTTATGTGCGCTTCCATCTCCGCAATCTGTTCGTCCGTAATGTCCAGGCCAAGCGTCTGTTCTGCTCTGGCCAATGCGATCCACAGCCTGCGCCAGGTTGAAAACTTTTTGTCAGCTGAGAACAGATACAACATCTCGTCACTGGCATATCGCGAAGCCAGCGGACTTTCATACGTATTGGTCGGCATAAATCACGGTCCTTTCAAATCAATAAGGCTGCCTATCGAGACAGCCTTATTATATATCATATTGTCAGTTTATTCTATCCCTTCAGGAATTTTTCGAGCCTGTCGAGACCCTTCTTGATGTTGTCCATCGACGCAGCATATGTCCAGCGGACAAAGTTCGGCGCACCGAAGCCGCTGCACGGGACGACGGCCACGAGGCCTTTCTCCAGAAACGCCAGAGCAAAATCGTCACCATTATTGATCACGCGGCCGCCCAGTGTTTTACCGAGCAGTTTTTCAATATTCATCATGATATAGAAAGCGCCGTCCGGCTTGATGCAGCTGACACCGTCAATGGCGTTCATACGGCTTACAATGTAATCTCTACGCTCTTCAAAAACAGCGCGCATCTTCTTGATGCCCTCCTGCGGCCCGTTCAGGGCTTCAACGGCGGCATATTGTGATATCGTGCTGGGTGCGCTGGTAGCGTGACTGAGATAATTCTCCATGACTTTAGCGATTTTCTGGTTTGAAGCTGTATATCCGATACGCCAGCCGGTCATAGCATAGGATTTCGACACGCCGTTAATGAGAATCGTTCGTTCCTTCACATCATCACCCAGCGAGGCAATACTGACGAATTCTTTTTTGTCATATACGAGCCCGTAATAAATTTCGTCGGACAGAATATAGATATCACGCTTAACGCAAACGTCAGTCAGCGCCCTCAGCTCATCGCCGCTGTACAGCATGCCCGTGGGGTTTGACGGGTTGTTGATAATAATGAGCTTCGTTTTATCCGTTACCGCCGCTTCCAGCTGTTCGGCCGTGATTTTAAACTGCGCCGCTTCCGTCGCGTTGACGACAACAGGAACGCCGCCCGCCATCTGCACGGCTTCTTTATACGTGACCCAATACGGTGCAGGCACGATCACCTCGTCACCGGGATTGACAACAGCCATCAGGGCGACGAACACATTATGCTTGGCGCCGCTGGCAATGACGATCTGCGTATAATCGTACTCTACACCGCAGTCCGCCTTCAGCCGTGCCGCTGCCGCTTTGCGCAGCGGTATGAGACCGCCGGCCGGCGTATACTTTGTCTGACCTTCACGGATGGCCTTGATCCCTGCTTCTTTTATGTTATCGGGCGTATCAAAATCAGGTTCCCCGGTACCGAAGCCGACGACATCAAGCCCCTCCGCCTTCATTTGCTTTGCAAGAGCGTCGACGGCCAGCGTCGTGGAGGCCTGTACCTGAGATGAAATTCTCGATAGTTCCTTCATTCTTTATTCCCCTTATAAATACACTGTTAGAAATTTTGTTGTCATAATTATGATATGACCGAATTTTAAATTATTATATGCGTCAGCTTGCAATATTGCAAGCATAACATCGACGAAAAAGATGAATTTTGCATGATTTGCTTGTTCATATTTCATAAATATGGCATTGGAGGCATAACAATGACAGCACCGGGTTCGTCCGGTGCTGTCAGCGTAGCATATTGGCGGTCTCTCCGGTCACATATTGAAAATTTCTTCATTTTTCGCGAGCCTGACAGCGTTATTTTTCAGAACATTGACGGCTTTTTCGTTGTCCTCAACGCGGATGATAACGAAAGCTCTGCCCACCTCGTGGGTAACAAAGGCATATATATACTCTACGCTGATACCCTCGTCGGACAGAATTCTCAGGACTCTCGCAAGACTTCCGGGGGTATCATCAACTGACACAGCGATCACCTTGTTGACTGAAGTCACACAGTCAGCTTCACGCAAAACCTTCAGCGCCTTTTCCGGTTTGTCGACGATTAACCTTAAAATGCCGAAGTCCGATGTATCAGCGATGGACAGCGCGCGCAGATCGATTCCCTCCGCGCCGAGAGTCTCGATCACCTCGACCAGTTTGCCGGGTTTGTTCTCCACAAATACAGAAATCTGATCAATAGTCATAACCATTCCTCCGATCAAATATGGATTGAATGCGTTTACCGAACTTTTCTTCAGCAGTCATATCTTGCGCTTGTCGATAACCCGGACGGCCTTGCCCTCGCTGCGCGTAATGCTCTTTGGCGCTTTCAGCGTGACTTTCGCTGCTATTCCAAGCATGGATTTCAGCTTCTCCATGAGCTCTTTTTCTCTGTTTTCAATCTGCTTGACCGTATCCGAGAACATATCCGGGTTCATTTCCACCCAGACCTCCAGCGTATCGGAGTGATTAATTCTGTCGACGATGATCTGATAATTGGCCGACAGGCCGTAGCTCATGAGTACGGTTTCGATTTGAGACGGGAAAACGTTAACGCCCCGGACTATGAGCATATCATCGCTGCGCCCCATGGGCTTCGACATCTTAAGAAGCGTCCGTCCGCAGGCACACTTCTCCCGATTGAGAACGCAGATATCGCGCGTTCTGTACCGCAGCAGCGGAAACGCCTCCTTGCTGATACAGGTGAATACCAACTCACCCTTTGAGCCCAGCGGGAGAACCTCTTCGGTATCCGGATCTATGATTTCGGCGACAAAATGATCCTCGTTGATATGCATACCCGATTGCGCTGAGCACTCAAAGGAAACGCCGGGGCC
>CAZVLO010000011.1:34440-41203 GCA_964628265.1 uncultured Papillibacter sp. | reverse complement strand
CGATGATCTCAGTCAGACCGTAAATGTCATATGCCTTGATGCCGAGATTCTGCTCAAGGCGCTGGCGCATTTCCTCACTCCATGCCTCCGCGCCAAAGATACCGGCCTTCAGCTTTATCTTATCTCTCAGGCCCATTTCGTTGATTGTCTCCGCAAGGAATTCAGCGTAGGACGGTGTGCAGCAGAGGATTGTAGAGCCAAGATCGGTAAGAAACTGGATCTGCCTGTCGGTGTTGCCGGAGGACATGGGAAGCGTCAGACAGCCGACCTTATGAGAGCCGCCGTTTATGCCCATGCCGCCTGTGAACAGGCCGTATCCGTAGCTGATGTGAACAACATCCTCCTTTGTTCCGCCGGCCGCGACAATGGCGCGCGCACAGCAGTCATCCCAGAGGTCGAGATCATGCTGCGTATAAAAGGCAACAACACGCTTCCCTGTTGTACCGCTGGTAGAGTGGGTGCGGACGCAGTCCTTGAGCGGCGCAGCCAAAAGCCCATAGGGATAGGCATCCCTCAGGTCGGTTTTTGTGATAAAAGGCAGCTTCGGCAGATCGTCAATTGTCTTGATGTCGGCGGGCGTGACTCCCCTATCGTCCATCTTCTTTTTATAATACGGCACGTTCTCATAAATACGTTTGACTGTTTTGACAAGGCGTTCATCCTGAATTACTCTGATTGCTTCCGGAGACGCGCATTCGATATCAGGCTGGAAGTATTTCTGCAAGTGCACCAGTCCTTTCATCAAGATTTATTTTATTATTCAATCAGCCGGCACTTCGTCCAAGTTCAAATGCTTTTTTGTTGAGCTCAAGGAATTTGGCCGGCACGCTCTCCTCGATAGCCTTCTGCCAGGCCGATTCAGGCAGACTGAAGTGCCTGGATAGCCTACCCATCAAAACGATGTTAACGGCTTTTGATGACCCGGCTTCAACGGCCAGCTTGAGTGCGTCAAACGCATCGACCCTTGCGCCGGTTGCCGTCATTCTGTCTGCCAGGTTCTCCGGATATGACGCCGCGCCCGTGATAACAGGCATTGGTTCGATTTGCTGGGTATTTGTGATGACCACTCCGTCCGGGCTCAGGTAGCCGAGCCACCGCGCCGCTTCAAGCATCTCGAAGGAAACGATATAATCGGCCTCGCCGGTGTCAATTACAGGAGAGGCGACCTTGTCGCCGTAGCGCACATAAGTGACAACCGAACCGCCGCGCTGGGACATTCCGTTGACCTCTGATACCTTGACATCATATCCCTCGTTCATCAGAAGACGCCCCAGAAGCTTACTGGCCAGAAGAGAGCCCTGCCCGCCGACGCCGATAATCATGATGTTCTGTGTCTTCATCACTTCGCCTCCTTTGCAGTGTCTTCAAACGCATCGAATTTGCACAGCTGCGTGCATACACCGCAGCCGACGCAGAGGGTCGGGTCTATCTTTGCCTTAACCTTAAAGCTGAGCGCCGGGCAGCCAATCTTCATACAGGAGCGGCAGCCGGTGCACTTGTCGGTGTTGACTCTGAGGGGAGGTTTGGCCTTAACTGTCTTTAAAAGGGCGCACGGACGGCGTGAAATGATAACGGATGGTTCATCCGCTTTCAGCTCTTCCTTCAGCACTTCGTCACATTCCTTGATATTGTACGGGTCGATAACGCGGATACGATTGATCCCAATCGCTTTGCACAGCGCCTCAAGATCAATCTTTCCCGCCGGATCTCCCTTGATATCAAAACCGGTTGTCGGGTTCTGCTGATGGCCCGTCATGCCGGTTGTGGAGTTGTCGAGGATGCAGACGGTGGAATTCGAACCGTTATAAGCAATATTGATGAGCCCTGTAACGCCGGAGTGCATAAAAGTCGAATCACCTATGACGGCGACAGTGTGTTTTTCAGCTTCTTCTCCCAGCGCCTTGTTGAAGCCGTGGAGTCCGGAGACGGAAGCACCCATGCAGATGGTCGAATCTATCGCATTTAAGGGAGCCGCGGCACCCAGCGTGTAGCAGCCGATGTCGCCTATCACGTTGGTCTTGTTCTTGGCCAGTGAATAGAACAACCCGCGGTGCGGGCAGCCCGCGCACATGACAGGCGGACGCGGTGGTATTTCTACATCCAGCGTTCTCTCCGCCGGAACAGGAATACTTAGCTTCTCACGGATGAGATTCTGAGAGAATTCACCCAGCAGCGGGAATATCTCTTTGCCGGCGATATTCAAGCCCATTTGCCGGCAGTGGTCCTCAATAAAACTGTCAAGCTCCTCGACGACGACGAGCTTCTCGACTTTTGACGCAAAATTCTTAAGGAGCTTTTCCGGCAGCGGCCAGACAAGCCCAAGCTTTAAAATACTGACCCCGTCCCCGAACACTTCCCTGATATATTGATACGCAGTCCCGGATGTAATGATGCCGAGCTTCGTTCCGCCCATTTCCACGCGGTTCAGATATGTATCCTCGCCAAAATCAGCCAGTTCCTTCATCCTTTGTTCCACGACCGGATGGCGGCGCTTTGCATTACCGGGCATCATGATATATTTCGCACCATTTTTCATGTACGGCACGTCGTCCGGCTTCTTACGCCCGCCTGTTTCGACGACGCTCTGAGAGTGCGATATTCTTGTGCACATGCGCAGCATCACCGGCGTATCGAATTTCTCCGACAGCTCATAGGCGTACTTTGTATAGTCCAGGCATTCCGCGGAATCAGCCGGCTCCAGCATCGGCAGCTTTGCGGCCTTTGCGTAGTGCCGCGAATCCTGTTCGTTCTGGGATGAGTGCATACCGGGGTCGTCGGCTACGGCAACGACCATCCCCGCGTTGATCCCCGTATATGAAATGGTAAACAGTGGGTCGGCCGCTACATTCAGGCCTACATGCTTCATACCGCAGAAGCTCCGTTTCCCGCCGAAAGCGGCGCCGAATGCCACCTCCATTGCCACCTTCTCGTTGGGTGCCCATTCAGAATATATCTCGTCATATTTCGAAGCATATTCTGTAATTTCTGTGCTTGGCGTGCCCGGGTAACTGGAAACAACGCTACAGCCCGCTTCGTACAAGCCTCTGGCTACCGCTTCATTCCCAAGCATTAAAGTCTTCAAAACAGTACCCCCTCGCAGTTGCTGATATCAAATGGCCTGCTGCTCAAAACAAGCCCAATTCGTAAATAGGATTATAACACGCTGCATCATTGTTGTCCAAGTAAATATCATATCATGATATATCCATTCCAAACGCCGTCTCCTTTGAGAACTGCGGAACACAATCCACCAATTTGGGTGATTGTGTTCCGCAGCAGGTATCGGACAGCAACCCGTCAGTTTCAGTTAGGGCTTTTTCATGGTGAGATTCAAAACAAGACCAACCAATGAGAACCCGATGAGTATCACAAAAGTTGTAACAAAGCTCCCTGTCGAGTCTTTGATGACTCCGGCCAGCGGCGCTGCAAAAGATGTCAGGACCAGCTGAAGATTGAGAATGCTCAGATTCAGCGGAAAATGTTTTTGTCCGTAAAAGGCGCTGATAAAAGCCGTGGAGCCTGTGGGCGCGAAGCCAAAGCTTATGTAGCAGATGAACAGGCCGATCACTGCAATAGCCAGTGAGTGGGTAACAAGCGCAACAACGACGACCAGAGGTGCGGCGATCGCAACGGCGCTCATCACATACTGCGTTTTCCGGCGGCCGATGGCGTCAAAGAACCAGCCTGAAGCCAGTCGCCCAACGGCGTTGCCGATGGCGATCAGCCCCACGAGGGTAACTGCCAAATCATCACTGGAACCGGCATCCTTCAGGATGTCCTTCGCAAAGCTGATTGCCGCGCTGCCGACAGCGGCAAGCAGGATGAAAAAAATGAACAGCTTCCAGAAAGACAGCCGCTTGAGCATTTCCACGGGTGTATAATCTCTGGGCTCAAGATCGCCCGCATCTTTCTTCGCGGCGCCCTTTGGCGCCGGGAGCTTGATACCGGCAGGCGGGTTCTTTACGATAAAGGCAGCGGCCACAAACACCGCGGAAGTAACGATTGCAAGGATAAAAAATGTCGTTCTCCATCCGACGGAGGGGATTTTGATAAAAATGTCAGCGATTTTCGCAATAACCAGCGAGTTAAGGCCGAAGCCTGTCAGCAGCAGTCCGGCGGCAAGTCCTCTCTTATCCGGAAACCATGCGTTGATGACGGAGATGACGGTGTTATAGACAAAACCGATACCGAGTCCGCACAACACACCATAGGAGAGGTACAGCACGATGATATCGCCACCCATCCTCGAGGTTATAAAGAATCCCGCAAAGAAAAGTACGGCGGCTATCAGCAGACGAACTCTTGGTGATGTTTTTTTCGTCATGGTACCGGAGAGGAAGCCTCCGATAACGAAAAAGCTGACAGCAAAAGTATAGTTGATTGCAAGCTGCGCGGCATTCCATCCAAACTCTTTTGCCAGAGGTGCTTTCAAGATAGACCAGGCATATAGTATTCCTGCAAAAAGCAGGGCAATGACGCCGACAATCATATAAAGCCATCTAGTGTTTGTTTTAGTCTTCGCTGTGTTTGCCAAAGATTTTTCCTCCGTTTTCTTGCTGCTTTACTTAACCCTTAATCTGGTTTGCATTTTTTTCGAAGCATTTAAATATGTCAGCGCTCACTACAGGATCGGGCTTTTTTGTCGCCAGCGAAACAATGGGGACGACGACGAGACTGACGAGCATAGCGAGCACGCCGGCATTGATAGGCGATGCGATGTAACCAATGAGCATGTTTGAAATTGTAATTCCCACACCTGTTAAAAAACTGACCCATACAGCCGCTTTTGTCGTGCGTTTCCAGTAGAGCCCAAACAGGAACGGGCCGAGGAACGAGCCAGCAAGAGCGCCCCAGGAAATACCCATCAACTGCGCAATAAAAGTAACGGACGATTTATACTGAATCAATGCGAGAACGACCGAAATCAGTATAAATACAGCTAACAGAACCCGTATTGTCAGAACCTGTTTCTTGTCCGTCATCTTTTTGACGATGTTCCCTTTGATGAAATCCAAAGTCAATGAAGAGCTTGAGGTGAGCACAAGGGAGGCCAGTGTGGACATGGACGCCGCAAGCACTAATATGACCGCTATGCCGATCATGATATCCGGCAGTGTTGCCAGAATGGAAGGGACAATCCTGTCAAACATAATCATCCCCGCATCGTTGTACAGGTCCGGTGAGTCGAACAAAACAGTAGTGACGACCGTGCCCTTGACAATAGCCTTTTCGTCTCTGATTGCGTAATACTTATGTACCATTTGCGGCAAACCCCAGGTTCCCAGCGAGGTGAGGAGCACAACACCCAACAGCCCCCATGGATCGGGACCGAGTACTGACGCGAAGGCACCCGTACTCCCGGACGCGTCAGGTATCTGGGACAGACCATTCAGCGCCTGGATAAAGCCGCCCTGACCGCTCAATACCGTCACAACAATCGCCACAATACCGGCCAACATGATGATCCCCTGGATAAAGTCGTTTACCGCGGTGGCAAAATATCCTCCCGCTATGACATAAATTGCTGTGAGAACAGCCATCGCTATGATGCATACGGAATAGTCAATATTGAAGGCCATGCCGAAAATCCTTGACAGTCCGTTGTAAAGCGAGGCCGTATACGGGATCATGAAAACAAAGAGTATCGCCGAAGCTGCCAGTTTGAGCTTTTTGCTGCCGTAACGTTTTTCAAAATAATCCGGCATGGTGGCGCTCCCGAGATGCTGCGTCATAAGCCTTGTCCGGCGCGCTAATATGAGCCAGGCTATCATCCCGCCGACGAGCGCATTTCCGATGCCGATGAGCGTAGCTGAAATGCCGTATTTCCATCCAAACTGGCCCGCATAACCGACAAATATGACCGCTGAGAAATAAGTGGTGCCGTACGCAAACGCGCTCAACCACGGCCCTATGCTTCGGCCTCCGAGCACAAATTGATTGACATCCTCTGTCTTTTTTCGGGTATAGATACCAACGCTGATAGTAATAGCAACGAACAACAGGAGCAGGATGACCTTGATTACCATACCAGACACCTCAAATTCATAAGATGTGATCCCCTTTTATGCTTTGTTCTGTGCCGCGACGAGACTGTCCCCGCCATATGTTGCCCTGAGCTTGGGTTTTTCGATTTTCCCTGTGGGATTGCGCGGTACATTTGCGAAAATGATTTTGCGTGGCCGTTTATACCGCGGCAGCTCCTGGCAAAATTCACTGATACATTCTTCTGAGCAGGTGTGGTCCTGCTTAATTTCGATAATAGCAGCAGATATTTCGCCCAAGCGCTTGTCAGGCAGACCGATGACGGCAACGTCCTTAATGTCGGGATGTGCACTTAGAAAGTTCTCGATCTGAACGGGATAGATGTTTTCGCCGCCGGAGATGATGACGTCTTTTTTTCTATCGACAAGAAATATAAACCCATCCTCATCCTGCTGCGCCATGTCTCCCGTAAAGAGCCAGCCGTCCCGCAATGCCTCCGCTGTGGCCTTCGGATCTTTATAGTAGCAGGTCATGAGACCGGGGCCTTTAACGCAAAGCTCGCCAACGTCGCCCTGATTGATTATTTGACCATATTCATCGACGATTTTGACTTCCCAGCCGGCTCCCGCGACGCCGATAGCGCCGACCTTGTGGATGTTTTCAACACCCAAATGGACGCAGCCGGGGCCGATAGATTCCGAAAGGCCGTAATTTGTGTCGTATTCATGCTTCGGGAAATACTGCTTCCAGCGCTTCACCAGGCTCTGGGGCACCGGCTGCG
>CAZVLO010000011.1:33049-34430 GCA_964628265.1 uncultured Papillibacter sp. | reverse complement strand
TGATCCAGATTGTAATCGGCAATTTTCAAATCGCCGCGGTCGAGCGCGTTTAAGATATCCTGAGCCCACGGCACAAGAAGCCATACGATGGTACATTTTTCATTCGACACGGCTTGAAATATGTATTTTGGTTCCGTCCCTTTTAGAAGGACTGCCTTTCCACCCACAAGGAAGCTGCCGAACCAGTGCATCTTCGCGCCCGTATGATAAAGCGGCGGAATGCATAAAAAAACATCGTCCTTTGTCTGCCCGTGGTGTTTTTGTTCGCACACACAGGCATGCATCAGGCTCTGATGTTTATGTAAAATCGCTTTCGGGAAGCCTGTTGTGCCTGAGGAAAAATAAATCGCCGCAAAATCATCATCAGTGAGTTTGACATCCGGCGACGCGCTGGAACAGTCAGCTGTGAGCTGACTGTAATCCTCGGCAAAGGGCGGGCACTCCCCCGACCCTGCATATAAAAGCATGCGCTTATGATTAATCTCTTCAGCTATAACCTCAATGCGCCCTATGAATTCGGGCCCGAAAACAAGAATATCCACCTCGGCAAGGTTCACGCAGTATTTTATTTCCTCCGACGTGTATCTGAAGTTCATCGGGACAGCCAGCGCCCCTGTTTTCAATATACCGAAATATATCGGGAGCCATTCAAGACTGTTCATCATCAGGATGGCGACCTTATCGCCCTGCCTTATACCGCTGCTCAGCAGAAAGTTTGCAAAGCGATTGGCCTTTTCATTGAAAATGTTCCAGGTTATTTCACGTCTGTAAAATGGCGCGTGAGCCGGCTCGATCAGCTCGTATTCCTTCCACGTGACATGTCTGTGTTCTTTTCTCTCCGGATTAATCTCAACAAGGCACACATCGTTCCCAAAAAGCGAACAGTTCTTCTCAAGGATTTCAGTAATAGGCATACGGTTATCTCCAATCTAGCATACAAATACGCGCTAACTTTAATGCTTTAAATCCCAGGGACTTTAAAGCATTAAAGTATTTATATCAAATAAAATCCCGTTTGTCAAGAGCCCCTCCAACACTTTTTACTTTACAAAGGAATCTCTTTACAATATTTTACCATGATGGTAACATTCAATTACCTGCACAGCAGATTGAGCAAGGGGGCGTAACTGAATGAGGAAGCTGGCGACAGCCGCCATATCGTTTTCAGCCGCAGTGCTTTTGGCCCAATATCTGGTACCGGCCTCATGGCGCGTCTGGTGCTTCGCTCTATCAGCTGCCGTATCGTTAACCGGGTTGTTTTTTAAAGGTAACGTGCGCCTTCGCGTTTTAATTATCTGTCTTGGTCTTGCTGCCGGATTTTTTTGGTCTTTCACATATACATCCATCTTTTACAAACCGTCGGAAAAGCTTAACAGCAAAA
>CAZVLO010000011.1:25152-33004 GCA_964628265.1 uncultured Papillibacter sp. | reverse complement strand
TTGTCTGCAGCGAACCAGCTGAAACCGACTACGGTTCGAAACTATATGTAAGCGTCAAAATCAGCGGCTCTCCGGCTGTCAAAACCCAGCTGTATCTTTTCGGCGGCGTGCCCGACGTGAAGCCGGGCAATACCATCAGTTTCACCGCCGCTTTCAGGTCTTCTGACACCATGTACGGCGAAAAAACAGAATCCTTTATCTCCAGGGGGATATATCTGCTGGCAAACGTCAAGGGTGATTTGAAAATCATTGACGCGTCCGAGCCTGTTATCTTCTTCCCTGCCCGTCTGGCGCATGTGCTGCGGCTGAAGATCGAACAGCTTTTCCCGAAAGATACCGAAGCCTTTATCCGCGCGCTCATCCTCGGTGATACATCCGGCATATACCTGGACCGCTCACTGTCGTCATCGTTGAAAACGACAGGCACTTCTCACATCGTCTCCGTCTCCGGCATGAACATTGCGTTTCTTATGGGGTTTTTGGGCATTTTTATCAAAAAAAAGCGCATATTGACCGCTGTGGGTATTCCTGTTATCCTCCTTTTCATATCCGTCGTCGGGTTTATGCCGCCCGTTGTCCGGGCAGGCATCATGCAGCTTTTCGTGCTCATCGCTCCTGTTTTCAAACGTGAAAATGACCCTGTCACATCGCTGTCAGCGGCGCTGATGCTCATACTCCTTTTTAATCCCTTCGCCGCTGTCAGCGCAGGACTGCAGCTGTCGTTTGCAGCGATTCTGGGCATCATGCTGTTTACAGAAAAAATACATACTGTGCTGGATGAACCACTTCGCAGCAGTAAAATTTTTAAGTATTCCGTTATAAAGAAAGCAATGCGCATAGTCATCGCTAGCTTTGCCACAACCTTCGGCGCTTTGGTTTTCACGGTTCCCCTGACCGCCCTGCACTTCGGTACCGTCTCGCTGATTACGCCGCTGACGAATCTGTTTATTCTGTGGGCTGTCACTCTTGCCTTTTGCGGTGGAGTCGTCGCCGTCTGCTTTGGCTTCGTATTCGCGCCTGCCGGCTCAGTATTGGCATTTACCGCCGGGTTGCCGGCACGTTATGTAATAAAGACGATAGAAGCCTTTTCTCATGTACCGTTTGCATCAGTCTATACGGAGAACCCTGCCGTTGTTGCCTGGCTTATCTACGTCTATCTGCTGCTGGTCGCCGTTCTGACTTTGCGCATCAGGCTCCGGCAGCTGCTCTGTCCCGCATGTCTGTCCGCTTTTTTACTCTGTCTCATTTTGTTCTCAACTTCTTTTCTCTCCAACAGCCGTCAATTCTCTTTAGCGGCTCTTGATGTCGGTCAGGGTCAGTCCGTCATAGTTACATCCGGAAAATTCACCGCCGTCGTTGACTGTGGCAGCTCCAGCGGCAAGGACGCGGCCGACACTACTCTTAAACACCTCCAAAGTCATGGACGTATAACAATAGATCTACTGGTACTGACACATTATCATGCCGATCATACCAGCGGTGTCATTGAACTCATGGAGCGCAGCCGCATCGCCGCCATAGCGCTCCCCGCACCGTCTGCCGACGACGGAACGTTGCCGGCAGATATTATGCGGCTTGCCGCCGAGAAAGGGATTACTGTTATTGATGTCATCGAAAATTTATCCGTTTTGTTTAACGAGGTCGGCGTCACGTTATTTACGCCTATTGAACAGCGCGACAGCACCGGCGCAATCACGGGAGAAAATGAGCGCGGTCTCTCGATTCTGTTTTCCGAAAACGGTTTTGACGCCCTCATTACCGGTGACATGAGTGCCGCTAACGAACGCAGGCTCGTTCAGAACGCGCAGCTGCCGGATATCGAGCTACTGATTATAGGCCATCACGGTTCCAAGTTTTCAACGTCTGACGAGCTGCTCAATACCGTGACACCCGAGACGGCAATCATCTCTGTTGGTTATAATACATACGGCCATCCGTCACCGGTAATATTGAAAAAGCTTGCTGACAATGGCATAATAGTATTTCGGACAGACACCGACGGCCGGGTGACGGTCAACGGGTGGTAATATAATGCGAAAGGTAGTCAAGCATGGCTCAGAAAAAACCTGACAACAGTGAATTTGAAGAGCTGAAAGCGGCTGTCGACAGCGGTCAGCCTGCAAAGCTCTATGTCTTTCACGGCGAGGAAAAGTATCTCTTGGAGCACTACCTGACACAGATACAGAAGCTGCTTGTCGGGAAAGACTTCTCGGAGTTCAATTACAAGCGTTTTGAGGGCAATATCAACGTCGACGTACTCACCGAAGCCTGTAATCTGCTGCCAGCCTTCACCGAACGCACCCTTATTGAGGTCCGCGATTATGACATGTTCAAAGCAGGCGATGAGTCAAAGCAGAAGCTGCTGGATCTCCTATCGGATCTGCCGGAATATATATGTTTGATCTTTGTTTTTGATATCGTCGAATATGCCCCGGATAAGCGCCAAAAGCTGGCAGCCTTGCTGAGCAAAGAAGCAAAGATCGTCGCGTTCAACGTTCAGAAACAGTCGGAGATCATCAAGTGGATCAAAAAGCATTTTGCTGCCAACGGTAAAAAAATTGACACCCCGACGGCGGAGCATCTTGCTTTTATCACAGGCGGGTTGATGACCAGGCTCAATGTAGAAATAGAAAAAGTCAGTGCTTATACAGAAGATGAAATGATTACCCGCGCACATATTGACGCTCTCGTCACACCCGTTTTGGACGCTGTTTCATACCAGTTGACAGATCATATTGCCAACCGCGATTTTAACGGCGCATCCGCCGTTCTGTTCGATCTTATCAGTATGCGGGAACCGATGCATAAGCTGTTGTTCTCCATATCCCTGAAGCTCAGGCAGTTGATGGCGGCACGACTGCTTTATGAGGACGGTCGAGGTGAAAAGGCTTTGATGGAATTATGCGATATTCGGTTTGATTTCCAAGCCCGAAAGCTCATGACAAGTGCCAGAAAAATACCACTTGAAGATTGCCGAAAGGCTGTCATCTTATGCGCTGAGACGGCGTATAAGATGAATACCGGCAGTGATTCCGAATATCTGCTGACGGAGCTTCTCCTCTGTCTGGCTGACAGCAAACGAAGCGTACGCCCATGCTGAAGGTTAAAGAAGTCATCGTCGTTGAAGGTCGCTACGACAAAAACACTGTCAGCCAGGCTGTGGACGCCACTATAATTGAAACATCGGGTTTCGGCATTTTTAATGATGCTGAAAAAGCTGACCTTTTGAAAAAGCTCTCCGAGAAGCAAGGCCTTATTATCCTGACAGACAGCGACAGCGCCGGTTTTATGATTCGCGGCTACCTGAAAGGCCTGCTGGACTGCAATTATGTCAAGCATGCTTATATTCCCGATGTGAAGGGCCGTGAAAAGCGTAAGCGCTCGGCGTCAAAGGAGGGCAAGCTTGGTGTGGAAGGAATGCGCCGCGAAGTCATTATCAGCGCTCTCAGACGCGCGGGCGCGACATTTGACGACAGGGACACAACAATTCATAGCGGTGAGCCAATCACAAAATCCGACCTGTACGCACTCGGCCTCTCGGGTACGGCTGGCAGCGCCGAACGCCGGCTCGTTTTGCTCAGACATCTCGGTCTTCCCGAGCGTCTCTCATCCAACGGCATGCTGGATGTCCTGAACGTTTTGTTTACCAGGGACGAATTTTTTGCACTTCATGACACGCTATTGAGCAAAATTCCAGAAATTTGATTACTATTTTTGCCGTCCTTCCATCTGTAGGATTTGTCCTGTTAATACTATACAGCATATTGTAGCTCTGTCGAAACTTGTCAATTATTGCGATATTTAAGAGTGGAATAGAAATAATTATTATGAAATAATTCCCACAAGGCGCGCAATAAACTTACAGGAGTTGTTAGATATGCGACATATGGAAATCTGCAGAAAGAATATCGATTTGGGAGAGAAGAAGGAAAATACACTCGTTTACTTTGTCACAATAGATGATCTCACCAACACCGCCGCCGGTATCATCCTGGAATCATACGGCGTTGGCATAACCATTTGCGAAAGCGGTGAATCAGCGGTCATATCCAACCTGACAGTCAGAGGAACCGACATACTGGAACTCGTTAATCTGCTAGCAGACCACCTTGTAACACCAGTAACCGTCTGTGACATTGTTGACGATTGGCTGTGCGCTGTTTAAACCGAAGCTTTACAATCAAAAAATTTAAGTATGGGAAGTGCGTTATTTTTGAGCACCCCATACTTTTTTATACACAATATAGAGTCCATGTGATATAATATATAATATTTTGCGGTCAGACCAATGCAGAACTAAAGAAAGGTGGAGGCTTCATTATGAAATGCCCGTATTGCGGTTATTCTGAAAGCCGGGTTATCGATTCAAGGCCAGCTGAGGAGGGTGCAACAATCCGCCGCCGCCGCGAGTGTCTCTCCTGTCAAAAGAGATTTACTACGTACGAAATCATGGAGCGCGTGCCCCTGGTCGTTATTAAAAAGGACGGCAGCCGTCAAACTTTTGACAAGATGAAGGTTTTGAATGGCCTGCTCCGAGCCTGTGAAAAGCGTCCTGTTGCTTTAGCCGATATGCAGAAGGCTGTTGACGAGATCGAGCAGGAACTGCAGAACTCACTGGAACGCGAAGTTGATTCATCAATAATCGGCGAACTCGTTATGAAAAAGCTGAAGCCGCTTGATGAAGTCGCCTATGTCCGCTTCGCTTCGGTCTACAGGCAGTTCAAGGATCTGAACACGTTCATGGAAGAACTGAACAAGCTTTTGATTGACAAATAAGTGTAATATACAGAATCAAAATACGCTTCCTAATTTTAACTTCTCTATGGCTGATATGCTCTTCAACCGGGAGATGGCGGCTTTGGCAGCGCCTGAGGCGTTTCCTTCTTCCCGTGCATAAACCTGAGACATGTAATCAAAAATTGCGTCTGTTGTCGCGTCAATTTCCATATGACGCAGTACCAGGTGGATAAAGGTTTCGCTATCCGACCACATTTTTGCAGCCTCTTCCACTTTTTTTCCGGCTGTATCCCAATCGTTCTGCCGGGCACTTTTTTCGGATTCTTCAATTAGCTGTACCATGTTATCCGTCAGTTTATTTAAATAGTGAATATTTACAAACGAGACTGTTATCATGAGAACGAGAAAACAACCGATGATTATTTCTTTTTTCATTCGTTTTTATCCTTCGTCAAAAAGAAGACGCTGCCATTCTCGTCGAGTGTCATCAAATAAACGTCGCTCACGCTGCTCACTTTTCTGTTTGACAGCTGCCTTTTCAACCAAATCTCATTATATCCCATCTTATTAAGGTTATCCGACAGTACTCTGCCATCATTGATAATAATAACGGGATATCCGGCTTCCTGTACTTGAACCGCCATTTGCTCCGGCGTCAGAGGCGATTGCGCCGTGTACAGCAGCGTTGAGAGCGAACCGTCGGTTTCCAGGATTCCGTACTTGACGGTACCGATATCTGATATATCTTTTTTTCTCAGCTGCTCTGCAAGCTCGTCCAAGGTAAATCTGTTGCTTTTCATCTCTCTCTGGACCACTTTCCCTTTATGGATTACAAGGCATGGCTTTCCGCATATAAATTTGCGGAATTTAATGCTTTTAACAATGAACCCTGACATGAGCACCTGGCAGCACAACAGTGTCAAAACGGGTATCACCCCATACAGAAGCGGCGTTCCGATATCCTGAAGCGGGTGCGCTGCCAAATCCGAAATAAGAACAGCTACAACCAGCTCCGCCGGCTCCAGTTCTCCGAGCTGCCGCTTTCCCATAATCCGCAGCGACACGATGATCACCGCATATATAATAAGCGTCCGCATTATTGCAATCGCCATCGTTTCACTCCCATACATCGTCTTATGTATTATTGCCTGACTGCCTGCTGTTATTACAGGCTTATCGGCGGATACGATGACCCATTCAAGCGGAATCCGGCTGCGGCAGCGCCCGCGTTGGTGGGTTTATCCATGTTATAATTACTGTCCGGAGGATACCAATATGAACTTTACAAAAATGCACGGAGCCGGGAACGATTATATTTATATTAACTGCTTTGAGGAATCCGTCGACAATCCCTCTTCCCTATCAATCATGCTGTCCGACCGTCATTTCGGCATCGGTGCAGATGGCGTCGTTTTTATTTTACCCTCTGAAACAGCCGATTTTAAGATGCGGATATTCAATGCTGACGGTTCCGAGGGGCAAATGTGCGGTAACGGCAGCCGCTGCGTCGGAAAATATGTTTACGACCGGGGTTTGACCGACAAAACGGAAATCTCTCTTGAGACGCTGGCCGGCATCAAAAAGCTGCAGCTTCATATTGAAAACGGAGTTGTAAAGACAGTCCGCGTCGATATGGGCGAGCCGATCATTAACGCCGCTGATATCCCCGTCCTGTCGGAAATGCCCGAATTTATCAACCAGCCGGTCGCAGTCGATGACAGTACTTATTTGGTTACATGCGTCTCCATGGGCAATCCTCATGCTGTGGTCTTTGTTGACGATGTGGACGCCCTCCGGCTTTCTCTAATCGGCCCCCCTCTGGAAAACCACCCGATATTTCCCGAACGCGCTAATATCGAATTTGTACGGTGCGTTGACGAAAAAACGCTTCAAATGCGCGTCTGGGAACGCGGCAGCGGAGAAACACTGGCCTGTGGGACCGGCGCCTGCGCCGCACTTGTGGCGTCTGTCCTCAACAAAAAATGTCACCGCCGCGCCAAGGTCATTCTCCCCGGCGGTGAACTGGACATCGATTGGAACGAAATCAACAACCATGTCTATCTCACAGGCCCCGCGGAATTTGTGTTTGATGGCGAAATATAGCCGGATGTGAAATCTCACGCTGCAATACTGGCGGGAGCAAGTCCCTGCCCTGCTGTTATTTACGATTTAATTCTAATATACTGTAAGGAGCACTATTAATGGTCAAAGTAAACGAGAATTTTCTTAAGCTTCCCGGAGGGTATCTCTTCCCCGAAATCTCACGGCGCGTCAAGGCGTTCACAGCTGAGAACCCACCGAAGCCGCTCATCCGTCTCGGTATCGGAGACGTGACACAGCCGCTTTGTCCCGCCGTTATTGAGGCAATGCACAAGGCGACCGAGGAGATGGCAGGAAAAGAGACCTTCAGAGGATATATGGATGACTCGGCAGGCTATGATTTTCTCAGAACCGCCATTTCTGAGCACGACTATAAAGCCCGAGGCGTCAATATCAGTTCTGACGAGATTTTCGTTTCCGACGGTGCCAAAAGTGACTGCGGCAATATTGGCGACATCTTCTCGACTGACAACGTCGTCGCCGTCTGCGACCCTGTCTATCCCGTTTATGTGGATACAAACGTCATGTTCGGCCGAGCCGGCAGCTTGGGAAACGACGGAAAATGGTCTGATCTTGTTTACCTCCCCTGCACCGAAGAAAATGGCTTCTTTCCAGAGCTTCCGAATAAAGCACCCGATATCATCTATATATGCTCCCCCAACAATCCTACAGGCGCCGCCGCAACTAAAAAGCAGCTGAAGGTATGGGTCGACTATGCCAACGAACACCAGTCTGTCATACTGTTTGACTCTGCCTACGAGTCGTTTATTACAGACCCGGATATCCCCCACAGTATTTATGAGATCTCCGGTGCCGAGACATGCGCCATCGAATTCAGGAGCTTTTCAAAAACCGCGGGCTTTACAGGTACGCGCTGCGCCTATACTGTCTTTCCGAATACCCTTGTCCGGGGTGGAGTACCGCTGAAATCTCTTTGGACCCGCCGTCAAAACACGAAATACAACGGTACAGCCTATGTGATCCAGCGCGCTGCCGAAGCCGTTTATTCCGTCGA
>CAZVLO010000011.1:23734-25142 GCA_964628265.1 uncultured Papillibacter sp. | reverse complement strand
GAAGGACAAAAACAGACAAAAGAGACGATAGACTATTATCTGAACAACGCGAAAATAATCAGAGAAGGCTTTGCGGAGGCTGGAATTACAGCTTATGGCGGTATAAACGCGCCTTATATCTGGGCAAAAACACCGAATGGTATGCCTTCCTGGGACTTTTTCGACATCCTTTTAAAAGATGCCTGCGTCGTCACAACGCCGGGCGCCGGTTTCGGTCCGGCCGGCGAGGGCTTTATCCGCGTGACGGCATTCGGTGATGCAGACGCGACAAGAGAAGCCGTCAAGCGGATTGTTGAGGTTCTATAGCCACAGGCAATAATAAGTTTACTATACTAAGCTCTATCTTATAACGGCAGGACGCCGCAGCTTAAAGCTGCGGCGTCCTGTATTCGCAATTTACGCTATTCGTTAACCGGCAAAGCTTTCCGGGATGTCCATACGCGCGTTGTATGAGTCTGCCACAAGGTTGGTTTGGTCGTAATCGTACTCCTCAGCTCCGGCATAAATATCGGACCACTCGAAGAGATATTTGTAGTTGTCTACCATCATCCAGTAGGACGGCAGCAGCATTGAGGCGTAACCATCGGATTTCGGGTCGCTCTTGTTGACCCAGGACGGCCAGATGGTTTCGGGCGTTGCCTGACCGGTCAGGAACGCATACAGCGCGCCAACTACGGCTTCGCCATAAATGGTCTGCGGCGTGAACATCGACAACTGCCAGCAGCTCTCTAACCCGTTATCCCACTGTCTCTGGATTGATGTGCCGCCGATCGTTGTAACAACGGCGGTGTCCTTGTCAAAGCCCATGGCGTCGAAGGCTGCGTCGGCGCCCATGGCCGTATCGTCAAAGAGTGTGGAGCAAAGCCAGTGGGTATACTGCGTTTGCTCGGAGAGAATAGCGGTGACAAGCGTGTTAGCGCCGTCCAGCGTCAGGGATGTCGTAACAGTGTCGGCGATAAAGAATTGATCCGCCATTTCGGGGTTCAACTCAAGGAACTTGTCCTGCGCGCCGGTCGTACGGTAATGCAGAACATCAGACACGGAGAAGTCAACTGCTATGTAGCCGATCTCTTCCTTCGGAACATCAGCCCAATTTGTCTTCATCCATTCGTCCATCTTCATGCCCATCTGCTGGCCGAACCAATAATGGTCGAACCCGACGGAGGGATGGATCATCGGTGTGCCTTCGGCTTCCATATTGTAAGCAGGAGACATGAAGGGCATCCACGCGACGCCGGCTTCATCGCAGATCTCTTTAACACGCATGTAGGAGTTGCTATCGGCATCGAAAATGAAGGCGTCGACACCCTGATTGATGAAAGTTGTGATGTTGGTGATAAAAGCGTCATTGTCGCCGCCGGAACTCCACATCGGCGAATAGTCGCAGTTCATCTTTCCGGCCCAGTGA
>CAZVLO010000011.1:16435-23724 GCA_964628265.1 uncultured Papillibacter sp. | reverse complement strand
CAAACGCGTTGCTGGCCACATCGTAAAGCGGGCCGGAAGCGGCGGACATGTACTGGATCTGGAATTTATCGTTTTTGCTGTAGTCGTAAGTCGAATCAAAAAAACCGACCTTATCCAGGGGCTGATCGCCGTATTTACCGGTATTGGGCTGTATAGAATCCCCCCTAATGATAGCCGCCGGATCATCCGTTGCAGGGACATCCGAGCTGGTGGGTGACGTGCTGGGGCCGGGATCCTTTGGTTTCTTCTCACCGCAAGCAAACAGTGAGAACACAAGCAGCAGGGTCAGGATGATTGCTAGAGTCTTTTTCATTTTTTTCCTCCTTTTATTTTTGGCATATTAACCACTCAAAAAACGTAATGTTTTACGAGTGAATTACATAAGAACAGAACACTGCGGATTTGTATTAATCGGCTTCATAATTTACGAAGCTTTCTTCGCAACAGCGCTCTGCTTGACAGCGGCAGCCATCAGTATGCGGCGCATACGCATGGAATTGAGATTATCCATAAGGAGTGCGACGATCAGCAGGACGCCCGGCAAAGCGACAGTAACGTATGTCGGAACCTTGAGTACCAGCAGACCGTTACTGAATACCTTCAGCAGTACAAGGCCGATCGCCGCGCCGCCGATGCCGCCGGCGCCGCCCATGAACGAGACACCGCCGAGCAGCGCTGCGATCATCGCCTGCATATTTGGCGACGCAGCGGTGAACATGGAGGGACTGGCCTGTTTCCTGAAGCAGGACCACATGAGGGCCGCGATGGCGGACATGATACCCTGGGAGGTATATAGAATTGCCCGTGTCTTCTTGATATTCAGGCCGCACAGCCGCGCGGCGAACTGGTTTCCGCCGATCATAAAGATGCCGCGGCCGAACCTTGTCTTATACAGGACAAATGCGTGGGTCAGGACGACGACAACCGCCAGAACAAAAAGGATGGGAATAACACCGAAAATGGCCATTTTACCGATTTCCGTAAAAGCAGGCGCATTAACAGGTATGGAATTGCCTCGGGTAACGACAAGCCCGACACCGCTGAAAATTGATGAGGTGGCGATGGTGGCGATAAACGGCTGCATGTTGAAGACATTCATTAAAGTGACGTTTATAAGGCCACAAACGGCGCCTGTCGCCAACCCCGCTACGAGCGCCACAATCCACGGCAGCTCACGGAAATTCTGAATAAGAAGGCCAAATACCAGCATGGCAAGGGCACCGACACCGCCGGCCGACATATCAAAGTTGCCGCTTAAAAGCAGAATTGTGATACCGGCCAGCATGACGCCCTCAAAGCTCAGTGTCATGAGCAGGTTACGCACATTTCCTTTGGCCAGGAAGCTCGGACTTATAAGCCATATACCAAAAATCAGCACGGCTGTGATAATGACGAGTCCGAATGTTTTTGTATTAAATACACTTTTCTTTCCCATATTTTCTCTCCTCAATCCAGCATGGCCATAGCCAGGACATTTTCCTCTGTGGCTTCCTGCCTGCTGATCTGGCCGGTAATATGTCCGTTATGCATGACAATGATGGTGTCCGCCACATTGATGACCTCCGTCAGCTCCGAGGAAATAAAGATGACACCGATTCCCTGCTTGGCAAAATCGCACACCATCTGATAGATCTCCGCTTTCGTCCCGACATCAATACCCTTCGTCGGTTCGTCCAGAATCAGTATCTTCGTGACAACTTTATCGGATGTCCAGCGGCCCAGAATGACCTTCTGTTGATTTCCGCCCGAAAGCTCCATGACCGTCTTGTCGATATTCGTTGTTTTAATCGAATACTGCTTGACAGCGGCAAGGGTCAGATCTTCTTTTGCTTTCTCATCCATAAAGAAGCCTTTTTTGAGCTTGCCCAGAACCGGCATGCAGACATTGTCCTTGATCGAATTCCAGAGAATGAGCCCCTGTTCCTTACGGTCTTCGGGACACAGCGCGATGCCGTGGTCGATCGCTTCCTTGGGGCTTTTAAGTTTGACCGATTTCCCTTCGATTTTGACATCACCGGAAAGAATCGGATCGACGCCGAACAACGCCCGCGCGACCTCCGTACGTCCCGCACCCACAAGTCCGGCAAAACCGACAATCTCGCCTTTGCGCAGTCTGAAGCTGATGTCACTCACTACATTCGTATTGAGCTGATTGACCTCCAGAAGCGTATCGCCGTATGAATCGTTTCGTTTCAGATTCGCGTATGTATCGCCGATGTCGCGCCCGACCATCGCCTTGATGAGCTCGCGTTCATTTGTCTCGGCGGTGTTGAACGCCTTGACCTGACGCCCGTCCTTAAGTACAACAATCTCGTCTGTCACCTGGAATATCTCGTTCATACGGTGCGAGACGTAAAGGACAATCTTGCCTTCTTCTTTAAGCTGCTGGATCAGCTTAAACAGAATGGCGATCTCTTTGTCCGTCAGAGGCGCTGTTGGCTCGTCAAATGCGATAACGGCCGAATTGCGCCGGTATGCCTTCATAATTTCAACCATTTGCTGATATGCGACAGGCAGAAAACCGACGGTCGCTGTCGGGTTGATCGGAAGCCCGAATTTATCGATGAGCGCCTGCGCCTGTTTTTTAAGCTGTGCTTTGTTATAGAGCCCAAGTTTTCCCACCGGCAGGTCGCCGGCATAAATGTTCTCCATGACGCTCACCGTCGGGACGAGCTGCCGCTCCTGATAGATGACGCTGATACCCGCTTCAAGCGCCTCTACAGGGGCGTCGAATTTTATCTCTTTGCCGTTGAGGATAAGCTTCCCCTCGTCCGGCTTCACGTCGCCGCTGAGTATCTTTAAAAGCGTTGATTTCCCGGCGCCGTTTTCGCCGACGAGGGCCATAACTCTGCCGCCGGTAACTCTGAAGCTGATGTCCTTAAGGGCCTGAACGCCCGGGTATGCTTTCCCGATTCCCGTAAATTCCAAGTATTGTTCCATATCATTCACCTCCATTAAAGCCGCGGCCTAACGGCCGCCGCCCGCTTTCTCCGCAACTTTTACCGGTTCGCTGTCTGTTTTTCTGCTGACTGATTTCGTCAGCTTTTTATTTCCGCTCAAGTCCAGCGTCAGGGCTACAACGAGCACAATCCCCTGTAGGAGGCCGGACCAGTATGTATCGAAGTTGAGGATGCTCATACCTGTGTTGAAAGTGTTCAGGACACACAGGCCGATAAAAACGCCGACCATGCCGCCATTGCCGCCAAAGAAGGAAATACCGCCGAGCATGGCCGCAATGAGGCCCGTAAACATGTTGTTTGATAGCATCAGCTGGTTGGCGTTACCCGTACGCGCAACGAAGATGATGCCTGACAGGCCCGCCAAAACGCCGCTGTTGGCAAACATAATGTATGAAATTCTCTTTGGATTCAAACCCGAAAGCCGTGCAGCCATAGGGTTACCGCCCACAAGGTAGACCTGTGCTCCGAATTGCGTCTTTTTCAGCATGATCCCGTAAATAACGAACAAGACGATCATGAGCACAATCGTAATCGGTATGAATCCGAACAGCTGATATGTACCGAGAAAATCTGTAAACGGACTCTTCACCACGATGCTGGGCGCCATTTTATTTTCAAAGTCCCAGCTGGTCCACATAAAAAGGCCCTTGAACACAATCGATGTGGCCATCGTGGCGATAAACGGCTGCATATTGAACTCGTTGACAAGCAGCGCGTTGATAAGGCCAAGTATGCCGCAGATAATAAGCCCCACAAAGAAGGCAGCCGGCCACGACCACGCCCATTGAGCCATCGCACGGGCAAAGAAAAATGCTCCCATACAGCCGATCGAAACGACCGACAGATCCATTTTTCCCGTTAAAAGAAGGCATGCAGCCCCGATAGTTAAAAATGACGTCACAACAAGGCTGCTGATAATCGCCATTAAGGTGTCTACTGTAAAGAAACTCTTACCTGCCAGCGAGCACAAGACCGTATACAGTACGACCATAACGCCAAGAATGACCAGCAGCGTAAATTCCTTTGACCTAAGAAATTTTTGTAATCCTTTTGCGCTTCCCAATTTTTTCACTCCTCATTTGAACTTTACGAGAGCCTGAATGATTCGGCTATCTCTTCACTCCTTTACCGTGTTGCGTCTTTAACACAACAATCATTCACCTCCCACCTGTATTATCACGACAACCTATTCACAAATATGCTTGAGCGAAGAGCTTGTCATATGCTTATGCTGAATATATCCAAATAAAAAGACGCAATTGAGTAGATTTCCATACATCAATTAAGTCCCAGTACGCTTCTGTCTTAAATTTGTCCTTATAATCCAATAATTCTAATTAAAACTAATTTTTGTTATATTTTGTTTATAATACATAATCCAGGTATTGTACATTAACAATATTTGTGTTATTATAACTTTTAGGGCATGGCAAGATTGACATATTACGCTTTTTTTGTCTATTCTACGCAAAGGAGGTTGTCACATTTGTTCAATATCACATTTCAACAGATTGAGACGTTTTTAACAGTAGCAAAATGCCTGAATTTATCAAAGGCCGGTGAGACGCTGTACGCATCCCAGCCGTCACTCAGCAAGACCCTTAAAAGGTTCGAAGAGGGCGTCTCAATGCGGTTATTTAAAAGCAGCAACCAGGGCATGGCATTAACAAAGGACGGAGAATACCTCTATTCTGTCCTTGAGCCGCTGTATAAAAGCATTAACAAGAGTATCCAGATTGCTCAATACAACGCGTCAACACCCCTCCGCGTTTTACGGATAGTTGAGCCGAGTTCGTATGACTATACCGATGATTTCAATCAGCTGAAGGATCTTGTTAAAGCCTATGAAAACAAATTCCCGGATGTCGTTGTCCAAGAGCATCTGTGCGATTTCAAAGAATTACGCCAGGAGCTTGAATTCGGCAACGCCGACCTTGTATTTACAGAAGACTTCGGCATCAGGCAAATTCAGGACGTCTCCATAAGACACCTCAATCACTTCGAGCTGTACATCGCCATATCCGTCAAACACCCTGCGGCCGAGTCGGATGATTTGGATCCAGATGCGCTGAGTGATGAAACACTCTTCACACTGCCAACGCTGTCCAGCGAGCAGGACGATATTGATACCCAAGTGGAAGCATGTCGCTTGATGGGATTTGAGCCCAGAAGAATTGAGTTTATGCCGAATTTCCCAACGCTATTGCATGCTGTCAGCCAGGGCAAGGGCATATGCTTTTGTCCTCACCTGATAAACATAAGGTTGGATAATGACATCAGATATTACCCCGCTAACCTGCCGGAGCTGCCTTCTATTTCCGTGGTCTGGCGCACAAACAAACTCAGCCGCGAAGCGAAGAACTTCATTAATATGCTGCCTGAGGTAGACTACGGCGACAACGGCATCTCTCATCAAACCCAAACCGAATAGCAGCATCAGATAATAAGGTGATACAGCAGTACCCTAAACTAAAAACCGGTTTCCGATGGTCGTACTGAGAACAATAATTGGCATTTGCCGCAGACAATGCTATGATACATATTGCCTAGAAATTTCTAATTCGGAAAAATTATGAAAGTGAAAGGACGTGTATTATGAGGTACAATATCCAGGGTGATAATCTTCCGGTAGTTATATGCAACCTGGAACCCGGAGAATCGATGATCAGCGAGGCGGGTGCCCGCACATGGTACAGAGGCAATGTAATGACGGAAACCACCTCAGGGGGCGGCGCAAAAAAGGTACTGGGCAGAATGTTCTCCGGCGAGAGCCTTTTTTTGAGCGTTTACACTGCGCAGAGCCCAAGTGAGATTGCATTTGCTTCCTCCTTCCCCGGCCGCATTATTGTCCGTCAGCTTGCTCCCGGTGAATCGATTATTTGCCAGAAAAGTGCCTTTCTTGCCTCCACAGCCGGCGTGGATCTCTCTATTCATTTCCACAAGCGACTCGGTTCAGGTTTCTTCGGTGGTGAAGGCTTCATCATGCAGCGTGTTACAGGCCCCGGCCTCGTTTTCCTCGAACTGGACGGTCACTGCGTCGAATTCGACCTCGCCCCCAACGAACCTCTTGTCTGTGATACCGGCGTCTTGGCAATCATGGACGCGACGTGCTCTTTGGATGTGCAGATGGTCAAGGGCTTCAAAAATGTCTTTTTTGGAGGCGAAGGGTTGTTTGATACGCTCGTTACCGGTCCGGGCAAGGTTTACCTCCAGACAATGACAATCCCTCATTTTGCCAGCTTGATCACCCCCTTCCTGCCGAAAAGCAATTAATATATAACGACGGCGGTGAAATTAGCCGCGTCTCCGATATGCCGTGATCATTGTGTAGAGGCGGTCCTGTTGGGCCGCTCTTTTTTTTGGACATGACGGTGTGTCCTCCGCATATAGTGTATTACCCTGTGATATGCTGGAGGGCCGCTGATGAGCCAAGGCAAAAAAATATTGAAAAACACAATCCTGCTCACCGGTACCTCCCTGCTGATGAGGACAGTCGGCATTTCATTTCAGGTATATCTGACAAAAAAGATCGGTGCGTCCGGCATTGGTCTTTTTCAGCTGATCATGTCGGTCAGTATGCTGGCCTCGACCTTTGCCTTATCGGGAATCCGCTTCGCGACTACAAGGCTCGTATCAGAGGAGCTTGGGAAGTCCAATCCCGGCGGGGTAAAAAAAGTGATCATCCGGTGCCTCGTTTACGCGCTGTCTTTCGGCACTGCTGCCATGCTGACGCTTTATTTTAGTGCGGAATTGCTGGGAACAAAATGGATCGGCGACAGCAGAACGGTGCTTTCACTGCGGCTCCTGTCCTTCAGCCTGCCTGCCTTTGCCTTGTCGCATGTCCTGTCCGGTTATTTCACAGCCGTTTGCCGTGTGATCAAGTCTGCCGCTGTCAATATAGCCGAGCAGGTAATCCGTATTGCCGTTGTTGTGTCGGCGCTTTCATTCACCTCGCATTATACCGTGGAGAGCGCCTGCGCTATCATCGTCGCCGGCGGCATAGCAGGTGAAATATTTTCTTTTCTTATGTTGTATACCCTCTACATCTTCGACAGACGCCGCTACACCGGACGCGGGGGAAAAACACGCGGCTTCACAAAACGGATGTTCGGCATCGCTCTCCTCTCGCCGCTTCGGCATACGCGCGCACCGCTCTGTCAACGCTTCAAAATCTGCTGGTCCCGAAAGGCTTTCAGAAATCCGGCGCCACCGCCGAGGCTGCACTTGCCGATTACGGTGTGATTGAGGGAATGGTGATACCGATCATCACCTTCCCCTCCGCTTTTTTCTACTCCCTTGCAGAACTGGTCGTCCCCGAGCTGACTGAGG
>CAZVLO010000011.1:14020-16425 GCA_964628265.1 uncultured Papillibacter sp. | reverse complement strand
AAGTCAACGGACGTCATGACTATATCTCCGCTCTTGTCAACAGGATCCTTCGTTTGTGCCTGCTCTTTTCTATCGGGGCGGCGGCTGTTATGTTTCAGTTCTCATCCGAGCTTGGCTCCTGCATTTACAACAGCGACAGGGTTGGCCACTATATCAGCCTGCTCTCTCTGCTGCTGCCATTTATGTATCTCGACAGTATTACGGACGGTATGCTCCGTGGCCTCGGCCAGCATATGTATTCGATGCGCTACAATATTATGGATTCAATAATCACGGTAATACTTGTATATTTCCTGCTGCCTAAATTCGCGGTGATGGGTTTTATCTTCATCATCTATTTCACCGAGCTTTTCAATTTCTCGCTGAGTATCCATCGTCTTTCCGTTATCACAAAGATTCACTTTTCACCCGTCTGCATACTGAAATCCGTCTTTTCAGCGTATGGCTCTGTCAATCTCAGCGTTTTTATTCTCAGACAGGCCGGCTTGCCGCTATCGCCTCATACAGCAGTGCTCATTTTGCATATCGTTTTAACAGCGATTATTTATTTCGCGCTCCTTGTGATTCTGGGTTGCCTGGAACGGCACGAGATCATGTGGTTGAAATCCTTCTTGGATATAAAAAATAAACGCTCGGCGGGCATGGATAAAACTTGAATTCCCGGGCAAATATGAAACAGCTTAAATAAAAGACTTTAAAATGAATCCGTTTGCAGATATAATATCGGTAAAAAAAAAGGAGAAATTGACATGGCGGACACATATCTTGGCGAATTCATCGGCAAACTCGGTTTTGGCTTCATGCGTCTACCGAAAAAAGGTGACGATTTTGATTATGCTGAAATCAACAAAATGGTCGACTATTTTCTTGATCACGGCTTCACATATTTTGATACGGCATTCGTCTATGCCGGCTCGGAAGAAGCCATGTGCAAAACACTGGTCCAACGCCACCCTCGGGACAAATACACCATCGCCACGAAACTCTCCTTGATGGTGGCGAACACACCGGAAGACATGCAAATGGAAATTGATACATCGCTTAAGCGGCTCGGAACCGACTATATCGATTTCTACATGCTCCACGGGCTCGGCAGGGAGCAGAACGAAAAAGCCGAAAAGCTCGGCGCCTGGGATTTCGTCCGCGACCTGAAATCAAAAGGCACCGTCAGGCACTATGGTTTTTCCTTCCACGATACACCCGAGGCGCTCGACGAGATACTCACAAAGCATCCCGACGCCGAATTTGTCCAACTGCAAATCAACTATCTTGACTGGGACAGTGACGATGTCCAGGCCCGCAAATGCTATGAAACGGCCAGAAAGCACAATAAGCCCATCATCATCATGGAGCCTGTTAAAGGCGGTCTGCTGGCAAACAACGATTCCCCCATTGCCAATGTTTTAAAATCTGCTGACCCCAACGCTTCCATCGCCTCCTGGGCTGTGCGCTATGCCGCTTCTCTGAAAGGCCTTATCACCGTACTCAGCGGCATGAACAGTCTGGAGCAGCTTTCGGATAACATCAATACAGTCAAAAATCTGAAACCCTTCGATGCCCGGGAAACAAAAGCCATCGACGAGGCGGTCACGATACTGAAAAGCATTCCGGGAGTGCCGTGCACCGGCTGCAGATATTGTGTGGAAGAATGCCCACAGAAGATCAACATACCTGTTATGATGGATCTCTACAGCAATTATCTCGTTTACAACTCGACAGCCAACAGCGATTTCCCTTTCTTTCTGGCGACGAAGGACGGCGGCAAGCCATCCTCATGTATTGCCTGCCGCGTCTGTGAGTCCCATTGTCCGCAGCATATCGAGATATCACAGATACTCGCCGATATGGTGCCGCTTTACGAAAATCATCCTGAGGAGGGTGCTTAATGTCAGAAATAAAGCTCATCTCCCAAGAGGAAGCCGATAGAATGTTTGGGAGGTTTGCGGCTTTATCGCTGGACACCTCATCCATCCGGAGGAAATTTTTAAATTGCCCTTACGGCGAGCATCCCAAGCAGACTGTGGATATTTATCTGCCCAACGAAGGTGACGGCCCGTTCCCCGTCATCTTCTTCCTGCACGGAGGCGGTTGGTCAGCAGGCAATAAAAAAGACGCTCAGATACTGCCCTTTATGAGCGGCTTGGCGCGGGGCTACGCCGTTGTGGGCGTCGGCTACAGGCTTGTGCCCCATATCCGGTATCCGGACAACCTGTTCGACATAAAGGCCATGCTCCGCTGGACAGCCGAAAACGCCGACACATATCTTCTGGATCCCGAGCGCACCGCGCTCACCGGCGCCTCTGCCGGCGCGCATCTGGCCATGATGGCGGCCTTTACACAGGGACAGGCTGTTTTTGAAGGTGCACCGCTTTCTGCAACGTGCAGAATCCGCGCTGTTGTCGAGC
>CAZVLO010000011.1:9465-14010 GCA_964628265.1 uncultured Papillibacter sp. | reverse complement strand
GGCCGACAGACTTTTTAAAGCAACACACCCAGTTTGACGAATCGGGTTATCCCCGCATGAAGCTGCCCGATTCCGAACAGATGGATTCAGTCGATCACATGCTGGGTGTCCATTCTTCGCGTATACCGAACTTAATGTGTTTTGTTAATCCTATTGATAACGTCCACAAAGGCATACCGCCCGTTCTCATCCAGCACGGACGGTATGACCCTTGCATACCGTATCAGCAAGCCGTGGAGCTGTATCAAAAAATCACCGATATAGCTGGCGAAGGCAGAGCCGTGCTGGACATCAGCGAAGTGTACACCCATGCGGATCCGGGCTACGCCGACATCGAGAGCGTCGAGCGTATTTTCACATTCCTTGACGCGCACATGAAAAGCAAATAGCGCAGCATCCCCCTATTTATTTGCATATTTGACAAATCCGTCTAACCGGTTTATCATTGCTATGTAAATAAGGGGTGAGCGTCATGATAAAACGCATAAACCTGCTGCTTACAATTATCTTTATTTTATCGGTGATTGCCGCTTCAGCCGTTATCATCGCCGCCGGCCGTATGTATAAGCAAAACGGCCTGCTTTTGATGCTTGTTGTTCTGTTTGTGCTTGTAATTCTGTTTGTGCTTATTACAATATCTGCTTTCATCTTCAGAAACCGCATTCCCGGTCAACAGCCGGCGGATGCGGTTTTTCATGAAATCGCACGCACCGAAAGCTATGAAAAGCTGACGCTGTCCATTCCCTGCGGCATCTGCCGCATAGAAAACTTCGCTACGAGCCGTATTATATTCGCCAATGAGTTTTATTACAGGATGTTCGGATATACGGAGGAAGAGGCGCGCAGCATCGGCTTTACGGTATCCGACTATACTGTTTTGCCCGGGGATCTGTCATCAATGAAAGCCAGTTACGAAATGCAGGCCGCCGCCGGTGTAATGTGGTTCGAAACGGAAGCGCGGCACGTCACCAAAGACGGCGAAATCATATGGGTATTGGCGCGCTGTAAAATCGATAACGCAAATAACGGTGAGATTACGCTTGTCATGATCGATATCACCGACCGCAAACGTATGGAGGAGAAGCTCCGCATTAGCGAGGAGGAATACCGCATCGCTACACGCCACAGCAACAAGCTGATTATTCGACTTGATGTCCAAGCGAAAACGACATACCGCCAATCCGACATACCGTCGGTTATCGGGGTGCCGAATATCGTTGAAAACGTCCCCGAAAGCATTATCAACGCCGGAGTAATAGCGCCTGACAGCGTCGAGGCATATAGAAACTTTTTCAGCGCCATATACGACGGACGGCGAGAGGGCAATGCTGTTATCAACGTGTATGACAAGGCTGCCGGAGAGTTCAGATGGTACCATTATGATTTTACGTCTGTTTTTGACGATAGCAGCAAGCCAGTTCAGGCGATCATATCATTTTATGATGTTACACTCCAACGTCAGAAGGAACTGGCGTTTCAGCGCTGGCAGCAAAGCTTTAATGCCATACCGAAAAGCGCAGCGATGTATTATGAATATAACCTGACTAACGATATTCTGGAGCATGAGGAGGGCGAAATGCTGCCACCCTTGCCTCACGGCTCAAACCGGAAGCTGACGGATTTGTCCGCTCACATCACAGGGCAGCACATCTTCGGCGAGGATGTCAAGAGTTGGCTGGATTATATGAACAGAGACCGGCTCCTTGAACGATACGCCGCAGGCTTACATACGGATAAGACAGAATTCAGGCGTTTAATCGACGATACCCCCGTATGGACATCTCTCGGCATTCAACTCATCCCGGACCCATATTCGTCAGATGTTAAGGGCTATTTCCTTCTGCAGGACATCGACCAGCAAAAAAAAGCTGAAATTTTTCTCCGGGAGCGCTCAACACTGGACGCTCTGACCGGTCTTTTCAACAGGATAACCTTTATTGAGAAATTTAACGAAACCCTTGCTATGAGCGGACCAGAAACACAGCATGCGCTGATCATGCTTGATATTGACAATTTCAAGGCTATCAACGATACGTTGGGCCACAACGCGGGTGATTCTCTGTTGGAGGGGGTCGCCGGCAAGCTGAAATACGCACTCCGTTCAGACGATCTCTGCGGACGGCTCGGCGGTGACGAGTTTGTCATTTGCCTTAAGAACATGAATCTGGGTAAACCGCTGGAGACGCGCGTCAACGATCTCAGCGACCTTATCTGCGGCGACCACACCTGGGGTATTGCAATCTCTGCCAGCTTCGGCATCTCCGGCTTCCCCGACGACGGTCTCACCTTTGATGAGCTTTACAGGAAAGCCGACATTGCGCTCTACAAGGCAAAAGCCCAGGGGCGCGGCGGTTATGCTTTCTACGATCCCCAACTCACCTTCGACGATTTGTCCGTCCCGGCCAGGCATTTGTAAAATATTAAGCAAACAAGCAGTATATTTCATTATTACTCCTCATAAATATTAATGGAAAACACAATCCAAAAGGAGGAGTAAGAGTGAACGATCACAATATTTATGAGGATATCGCTCTCCATACCGACGGGGATATATACATAGGTGTCGTCGGGCCCGTCAGGACAGGAAAATCCACCTTTATCAAACGCTTCATGGAGACTCTTGTCATTCCGAACATCGAGAATGTATATATGCGTGAGCGCGCACGGGATGAACTGCCGCAAAGCGGTTCCGGCCGGACGATCATGACGGCTGAGCCAAAATTCGTACCGGAGGACGCTGTTGATCTCACTGTGGACAGCGGCGCTACATTCTCCGTGCGTATGATCGATTGTGTTGGATACATGGTGCCAGGTGCCATCGGACAGTTTGAGGGAGACAGCGAGCGCATGGTGACAACACCGTGGTATGACTATGACATCCCACTGACGGAAGCTGCAGAGGTCGGCACGCGCAAGGTCATTGCCGAACACTCAACAATTGGCCTTGTCATCACGACAGACGGCTCAATAACCGACATTGAGCGCCAAAACTACGTAGAGCCCGAAGCTCGTGTCATCAAGGAACTCAAGGAGATTGGCAAGCCGTTTCTTGTCATCATCAATTCCGCCAATCCGTCATCCGAGAAGGCGATAAAGCTCCGTCAGGAGCTGTCGGCGCGTTACGGTGTCACCTGCCTTGTAAAAAACTGTATGACCCTCGACAAAGAGGACATCACCGGTATCCTCAAATCCGTTTTATTTGAATTCCCGCTTTATGAGGTGGGCATATATCTGCCGGCCTGGGTCAACGCCCTGCCGATGGAGCACGCAATCAAAAACGAGCTGTATACGACAATCCGTAAAAGCCTGGGTCCCGCAAACCGTATCAAGGATGTTGACACCGCCGTTGCTGCCATCGGCGAATCGAGTAGCATAAGTCTTGCCACCATACGCGATATAGATCTCGGCCGTGGCGTTGTCACGGCGACGCTGGAACTGCCCCATGAGCTGTTTTACAATACTCTCAGCGAACAGTCCGGCCTTGAAATCACCGACGACGGAGACCTGATCTCCCTCCTCTCCGAGCTTTCAAAAATTAAACGCGAGTACGATCGAATCGACTCGGCTCTCAAAGATGTCAGAACACGCGGATACGGCATCGTCATGCCGGGTCGCGAAGAACTGCGCCTGGAGGAACCCGAAATCGTCCGTCAGGGCGGCCGCTACGGTGTCCGGCTTAAAGCCAGCGCTCCTTCAATACATATGCTTGCCGTCAATACCGAAACGGAGGTTTCCCCCGCCATAGGCGGCGAAAAGTCCTCCGAGGACATCATCAATTTCCTTCTGCAGGAGTTTGAAGGCAACGTCGGCAAAATTTGGGAGTCGAATATTTTCGGTAAATCTCTTTATGATATCGCCAGCGAAGGCCTCAACAACAAGATTAAGAAAATGCCGGAGGAAACACAGATGAAGCTGCAGGAGACACTCCAGCGCATCGTCAACGAGGGCAGCGGCGCGCTGATTTGTATCATACTCTGAGTCTTCCCGCCTTCGCTTCCTCAAATCACTTCATATTCAAGACGTTGGCGCAGCCGCGAATGCAGCTGCGCCGTTTTCTTTTGTTTTTTCGAAATGTCACTTGAATATTCAACCAATTTGGAATATATTAGTATTGTTAATATTTGGCTATAATTGTGTTTATGCCTTTCGGCTTTCTGATGAAACATCAGGCTGTCATGATAAGGCGAATGCTGACAGGTCCTAACTTGGAGGTCGATTGCTGAAACATGTCTGTGCATTTTTTGTTTATATACCCTGATTTTCTGGAAGATACAAAATACGTTCGCGGCATACCCGGCAACTATAGTGAAGGCATCGCTTCCATTTCAGCAACACTCAAGGGCGAAGGCCATTCCGTCTCCCTATATCACCAGACTTATATGCCGGGCAAGCGCGAGTTCATAATAAAGATAAAGGAATTCAATCCGGATATCATCGGCTTCTCCCTCCGCACCACAATCATGGACTGTGCCTCGGAGATGCTCGTCTGGCTCAATGAGGAACTGCCGGACATCCCCGTGATTGCGGGAGGGTATCATCCCACGC
>CAZVLO010000011.1:5749-9455 GCA_964628265.1 uncultured Papillibacter sp. | reverse complement strand
GTTATAGAGATTCCGGGCGTGGATATCGTTAGCCTCGGTGAGGGAGAGTTCCCTCTGCGTGACTTAATAAACGGCTGGGACAATACAGGACATTTCAACACAGCGGAGCCCGGTTTCTGGTTTAAGCAACCGGACGCCACAGTGATACGAAACGCCATGCGTCCATATCCCAGCGATTTGGACGAGCTGCCGTTTCCGGACCTTGACCTGTTCGATTACCGGAATCTCAAGAGCAACCGTGTCAACACAGCGGAGGTTATTGTATCCCGCGGGTGTCTGTACTCCTGCACATACTGCGCCAATGCGAATATTCGCAATACCTACGCTGATAAAATGAACTATGCGCGTTTCCGCTCTCCGGAGAACGCAGTCCGGCTGCTCGAGCGTGTAAAACAAAAAGACCCCAACATCGAATACCTAAATTTCAACGATGCAATATTGAATATGTTCACCGACTGGTTTTACGCCTTCATGAAGCTGTACAGGGAGCGCGTGAACGTCAGATTTACATGCAACCTCCGCTTTGATCACATAGATGAGGAAATGTGCCGTGTCCTTGCCGACAGCGGCTGCTATCTTGTCACCATCGGGCTCGAGAACGGCAATGAGGCGTTTCGAAAAAAATACCTGCACCGCAGTATGAACAATGAGCATATCATAAAAGTCGCTCAGTGGCTGCGAGAGGCTGGTATATCCGTTTACACATACAACATCGTCGGACTGCCCTATGAAACGTTAAGCTTGACGCTTGAAACTATTAAGCTCAATGCCAGGCTGCAGGCAGACAGTGAAATTGTGAGCTTCTTCTGCCCGTATCCCGCGACAGACCTGCGAGATATTTCCGTGGCAGGCGGTTTTCTTGATCCCAGGGTGCCCCTGAACGGCAAGGTATTTCTGCGCCTTCCGGATTATCCGCGCCGCGACATTATTTATGCGCGATACAGCTTTCATCGTCTTGTCAGAGCGTACCGCAGAATCTATAGTCACCCCGATCCGGTTAAAGCGAAAAAAATGGAAGCGGCGCTGGACAAGCACATATTAAGCCCGTTGCTCCCCCGGGGATTTCTCGGAGCGCTGCGCTCCCTAAACCACCATACTATTGTGGTGTTAAAGCGGCTGGCTGCACGGCTTACCCCGACGGTATACAAAAAGCTTCGGCAGCTAAAGTATAAAACTCACTGAAAACAGACGCCAACGGATTTGCTCCGTCGGCGTCTGTTAATTATATGTTTGATACAGTGTTTTCTGTCAGTATGGTATCGCACTTGACTTCCCTATCCGCCATATGACGGCACTGATTTCTGCGCGGCTCATGTATTCCTGCGGCATATATAAGAGGGTGCCTGATTCGCTGTTGCCGGATATGATACCGCAGTGGTACAGCGCGAGGACAAAGCCATCATCCGTATCTGCAAATCTGGTTTCGGGATCCAGAGGAGGCAAGCCCAGGGCTTTCGCAGCAATACGGGCGATTTCAAGACGGGTAATCGGGGCGTTCAGATCAGTAACCGCTCCTAGAGCGGTCAAGCCTTTTGTAAGGGCGAGCTTTAAGTAGCCGCTGGCCCAATGGCTGTCTGTCGGCGGCTGCGGCTCAAACCCGACGGCACGCAGAATAAGCTTTAAGGCTTCGCCGTATGTGATGTCGTTATACGGTTCAAAGCAGCCATTTGGCATGCCGGATATGATATTCGCACCGCTCAGTTCCCTCACATATGTATAAAACCAGTCGGTCTCCTTCACATCGGGGAACACTGTATTCTGTGCCGGTATGATTACAAGCCTGTCGGTCCAGACAGCTGTCACCCCCAGATTCTCCTTGACAACGGAGGAGGATGTTATGTATGTCCCGTCAGCTGTAACCCAACCGGCAAATGTTTTCCCGCTGAGCGACGCCGCCTGAACTTCCCCATACGGTTTCTCATAATCGAAGAAGACTATGCTGTTTTCCACTTCGCCTTGCCCGGCGTCAAACTTCAGGTATCTGTACTGTTGCGGGCCGGTTTCGCCATAATCACCGTACAGGAATATTTTCGCCTCATGGAGCCGCCGCTTTACAAGCATGTTGTTGACCGATTTCCCCTGATGGCACCATGTCCCGATGGCGTTGACAATCTGGATATCAGTATATTTTTCGATGCCGTTAATCAGATAATTATAAAGGCGGGTGCCTGAACTCATCCATGATGTTCCGAGATTATATGTAAAGCTCATGAGGGCATCAAACTGATTCTGCGTTAACTGGATGCTGTATTTGTCCAGGAATTTGTTTATCGCATCCTCCTTGACCTTCAGCGCCTCTCGCATCAGTTCGTCAGCCTTCTCTCTGGAAATGCCGTTCGGGTACTCCCAGGAGCTGCAAATCGTGCCGTAGCCGATATAGGCATAACCACTGTCCCAGTAGACGTTGCTCCGGAAGCCTTCATACTCTTTAATCACTTCAATACCAGCTTCGCTCGTTGACATCTCCGCGGCACTGGCCGGAGCGTACATCAATGAAGAGGACAACGCCAGACCCAGAATAATCATGGCAGTTATCGTTTGTTTGATCTGTTTTTTCAATCGGCGTCACCTCCCGCCTGTCAGGATTATATCGGCAGCAGGGTACGAATTCAACATAATTGTCTTAATTTTGTTATTATTGTATTATTTTTGTCACTATTTTGTATATTTTTTACCTATGTCTCCAGACTTTTTCTCGCTTATGGGCAATATTCGGCATAAATGTCAAGTACTCGTTCAGTTCAGCGTGTTCGATTTAAGCTCAAACAGTTCATTGATTCTATCCTTCAGAAGCCGGTTTTCGGGATTTGACAAACCGGGATCCATTTTCATCAGCTCCTGAGCAGCCGTCTGTGCCCGCGTCAGCACCTCCATATCAGCGGCCAGGTTTGCTATGCGCATTTCCGGCAGCCCATGCTGGCGGGAACCGAAGAAATCTCCGGGACCACGCAGCTTCAGATCCTCCTCTGAAATTTTAAAGCCATCGTTTGTATCGCACATGATTTTCAGTCGCTCCCGGGAAATATCACCCCCGGCACCTTCAATAAGGATACAGTAGGACTGATGCCGGCCCCGTCCGACACGGCCGCGCAGCTGGTGGAGCTGTGAGAGGCCGAATCTGTCGGCGTTTTCGACAACCATCAATGCCGCGTTGGGTACGTCGACACCCACCTCGATGACCGTCTCCCCGGCGGCAAACGCTGCCATGACGCGCTCCTTTTCCTTTGGCTTCATCCTTCCGTGTATCAGTGAGACCCGCAGGTCCGGAAAAATGTCCTTTTGGAGCTTCTCCGCGTATGCCTGAGCCGATTTCAGGTCCTCATCAGCCGTTTCGCTCTCCTCCACCATCGGGCAAACGACGTAAACCTGCCGCCCTTCCCCCACCAGCTTGCGGATAAAAGCATACGTCCGCTGGCGAAGCTTCTCGCTGACGGTATAGGTTTCCACCTTCTGCCGTCCCGGTGGCAGCTCGTCTATGATTGACACGTCCAAATCGCCGTAAATGATAAGTGCCAGCGTCCGCGGTATGGGCGTTGCGGACATAACAAGCACATGTGGAGAATCGCCCTTGGCGGTCAGTGCCGAGCGCTGGCCTACGCCGAACCGGTGCTGCTCATCTGTAATGACTAGCGCCAGGTCGCAGAATTCCACGCCCTCCGACAGGAGCGCGTGGGTGCCGATCACCACGTCGATTTCACCCCGGTTA
>CAZVLO010000011.1:0-5739 GCA_964628265.1 uncultured Papillibacter sp. | reverse complement strand
CTCTGTCGGTGCCATAAATGCCGACTGGCAGCCGGACTTCCATGCGTGCCAGCAGCAGGCTGCCGCAACCACCGTCTTACCTGAGCCCACATCTCCCTGTACAAGTCTGTTCATGGGCGTATTATTCATCATATCGCCGACAGCCTGATTGATCGATCTTATCTGCGCCCCCGTCGGCTTAAAGGGCAGCAAGCTGTAAAACTCCTCAAGCTCAGACTTCTTAAGGCCGCGCCCTTTTTTTACACTGCGGCCTTTTCTTAAAACACCCATTGCTGCCGATATAATAAACAGCTCTTCGAAAACAAGCCGTCTTCGGGCAATTTCAAGTGCTTCGGAGCTGTCGGGGAAATGAATATTCTCATAGGCATAACGTGCCTGTGCCAGCTGATATGTCTCCCGGATTCGGCTGGGCAGATAATCAGGCATCATGTCGATGCTGGCATCACGCCCCTGCCGGACGGCATTTGCCATCATGTTCTGTGAAAGGCCGGCTGTCAGCCTGTAAACCGGGAAAATTCTCCCCGTTACCTTCCGCACCGATTCCTTTTCAAAAACCGGGTTTATCATTTCAGGGTGCCGGTGGGAGCCGGATATCTTCCCGTAGAACACATAGGTTTCACCCTGTTTTATCGCATCCCTGACGTAGCTCTGGTTAAAAAAGGTGATCTCCAGCGTGCCGCTCTCCTCGACGGCCTTGAGCTTAACGAGATCAAGGCCCTTCCTGATGTGTGACAGTCTCGGCGTCGTCGCTGCCAGGGCCGCGACGCAGACCGTCTCATCGGGCACCAGCATACCGATAGGCTTTATAACCGTCCTGTCCTCATACGCTCTGGGAAAAAAGCAAATAAGGTCGCGGAGCGTTTTGATATCAAGCTTCGCCATCGATTTGGCGCGCGCCTCGCCAACGCCCTTTATATACCGGATATCCGTTGACAGCTCCGCCATCATTTCACGCTCCTTCCCTGTTTTGAAAGGATTTTAACACAATAAGGCAAATTATGCAAAGGTGTGCTTGGATGCCTTGATGTTAACCGAAAGTGATTGTATTATATACGAGATAATCAAGAATTCAGGAGGTGCTCATGAACCGAGTTGCTCAGCTGCAGTGTATGCTGCTTGATATGATCGATATGCTGGATAAGGACGCCCCGCGGGACGAGACCCTCAGCTGGGAGCGGCTGCATATGGCCTCCAGTGCCAGAATCGCATAGCTGCTGGCACTGGAGCGCGGTGCCGATCCGGAGCTCTGCGCCGCAGCCGCGGCCGTCCATGATTTCGGGCGCATCGTGACAGGCCTTCAGGAGGACCACGCCGAAGCTGGGTATGAACCCGTACAGGGTTTCTTAAAATACAACGGCTTGTTTACGGAGGATGAAATCACCCTCATCTCAGAGGCCGTAAAGAACCACAGCTGCAAAACAGAAGTCGGCACCCTTATCGAAGAAATCGTCAAGGACGCCGACGTGATCGACTGTTATCAGTACGGCCTTCCCTTCGACCGTCCTGAGAAGAAAGCGAGATATGAAGCCTGGCTGGCAGCGCGTCAGAAATAACTGCCGCCACACGCATCTGAACGCACATCTGTACACGCGCTCATTTTACGCATATTAGATTTTACGGTTTAAACAAAACAGCTCTTCCAAATCATCACCTTCACCGCATGTTTCACCTGTTGGTGAAAAGCCAAAAGTTTCGTAAATATGCTTTCCTCTAAAGTTATTTGGTGAAGTGCATCATTCGCAGCCCGGGTGCGATAACCGATACCAGAACGATCTTCACCGCGTCGCCGATGAGAAAGGGTACAACGCAGGCCATAAGGGCGGCTGCCAACGTGTAATTCATTGAAACCATAAACCACAGTGTCCCGAAGGCATATAGCACGGCTGTTCCAATGACCATAGAGACGGGGTACACCCACTTTTTTTTCTCAAATTTTTCAACGAGGAATCCGACAATAAAAGCGCACGGGATATAGCCGAGTAAAAACCCGCCCGTTGGTCCGATGAGCTTATGCACACCGCCTTGAAAGCCTGAAAAGATGGGAAGGCCGATCATGCCGATCAGCAGGTACAGCACCACAGCAAGTGTCCCTGTCTTCCAGTTCGCTGACGAAGCGGCTATGTATATTATGAATGTCGCCAGCGACAACGGGATTGGACTGAACGGAAGTATAATGACAAACGGCGCAACAGCGCAGATGACGGTAGCGAACAGCGCCGTAAAGACCATGTCTCTGATTTTCATGTACAAACCTTTCAGTTGATAAAAGTATGCGCAGAACAGTCGCCCTACATATTTTAGGGCCGGATGCTGACTTCCCCTGAGGACAGCGCTTCAATGACGCCGTCCTCATATCGCACCACAAGCCGGCACTCGTCGTCGATATCAACCGCGCGCGCTTTCCGCAGCGCATCCCCCATAATAACATCAACGTCCTTGCCGATAACAAAAGACCGGCTCCTGTATTCAGGCAGGAAAGCTTTGTCGGTAAGATTGTTGTAGTAAACCCAAAACTTCGTGAGTACAGCGGCAATCAGACGGCTTCGCGTTTCGGCTTCCGGTTCACCGCTTTCATATACCGCGCCGGCCACATGAGATATCTCAGGCGGATATCCCCCCGCAGGCCGTTTGATATTGATGCCGATACCAAGCACGGCATATTCCAGACCGCCGCTTTCCATGTCAAAAGCTCCCTCGGTCAGTATGCCGCAGACCTTTTTACCATGGCAAAAGACATCGTTGACCCACTTAATTTTCGCATCTGTCCCCGTAACCGTTTCAATCGACGACGCCACAGCGACGGCGGCCGCCGTCGTGATCAGCGTTGCGTCCAGCGCTTTTACGTATGGTCTTAGCAAAACGCTGAAATAAACGCCCGTCCCCGCCGGCGAATAAAAGCGGCGTCCCAGCCGTCCCCGGCCGCCCGTTTGTTCCTCGGCGGCGATGACCGTTCCCTCCGGCGCGCCCTGAGTCGCAAGCGCCTTCACCGCCGTATTCGTCGAGTCAACGGATTTCATAACCTCAATGTGGAAGCTGTCCGCTTTAGAACCCAGATGCTTTTTTATACTTGCCTTTGACAAAACAGCACTTTCGGGAGAGAGGGCATACCCCTTGTTGGTCACTGCCAGGATGTCATGCCCCTCCGATTTCAGCGCATTGATCGCTTTCCAGACAGCATTCCGGCTCACATACAGCGCCGACGCCATGTCGTTGCCCGACATATACCGGCCCTTATTGTTCTCCAGAACTTCAAGAACCTGAGCTTTCAAATCCATAATCATCACCTGCTTCTCTGCTTCGCTCATTATAGAAAAAGCAAAGCGTATTGTCAACCAATTCTAATAATTTGGTGACAATACGCTTTTTTATAAGGGCCGACCCCTGGGCCAATTCTAGTCAGCGATCATCTTCTTCAGCTCTTCCTCCGCCCGGATGGCGTCGGCTCGCCCTTTTGATGCACGCATAACGGCGCCGACGAGAGCCTTGATCGCTTTTTCCTTACCGGATCTGTAATCCTCCACTGATTTCGGATTTTCCGCAATGGCGGCCCGGCACAGACTGCTCAATGCATCAGAATCGAAATCGGCCATGTCCTCCTCGGAGATGAAATCTGCGGCGGGCTTTCCGGATTCGAGCATTTGAGAAAGCACGCGCTTGGCCAGATTGCGGTTTATTTTATTACCTTCAAGCAGCTTTACAAGCTCGCCCAACTGCCCGGCCGTGGTACGGGGTGACCAGTGTTCACGCTCTGCTTCTGTCTGGATAATGCCGAACATCTGCGTGACCATAAACGCCGCGACAGTTTTGGGATTTGCAATTCCGCTGCAGGCTTCCTCAAAATACTCGGCAACCCTGCTGTATTTTGTCAGCAGCCGCGCGTCCGCTTCGGGGACGTCCATTTGGGAAACATATCGAATAAGCTTTTTATCAGGCAGTTCCGGCATAGTCTCCTCAAGCCGGCTGACCACTTCTTCGGGTAGTACGACAGGTATAATATCAGGTTCTGTAAAATAGCGGTAGTCGTCGGCGTCCTCTTTACCGCGCCGGGACAATGTCTTGCCGGTGTCAGCGTCAAAATGGCGTGTCTCCTGGGTTACGGCTCCGCCTTCGCGCAGGATTCTTTCCTGACGCTCATGTTCGTACCTGATAGCGTCACGGACAGCAGTGAACGAGTTCAGGTTCTTAATCTCCGCCCGAATGCCGAATGTCGTATCACCGTAACGGCGCAGTGAAATATTCACGTCGCAGCGCAACGACCCCTCCTGCATACGGCAGTCGGATACGCCCACAGCCCTGAGGGTTGTCTGGAGCCTTTCCAGATATTCCAGCGCTTCCTCCGCGCTGCTGAAATCCGGCTCCGTCACAATTTCAATGAGTGGTACGCCGCCCCGGTTATAATCGATAAAAACCGCGTCATCCTGATGGACAAGCTTGCCGGCGTCCTCCTCTATGTGAATACGGTTGATGTTAATTCTTTTGCCGTTTTCGAGTTCCATCCAGCCGCCCTGACAGAGGGGCTGATCGTACTGTGAAATCTGATAGGCCTTCGGCAGATCCGGATATACATAATGCTTACGCGCCATGATGGAACGCGTATTTATCCTGCAGTTTAGCGCCAGTCCCGCTGTCGCTGCGAGTTCAATAACGCGCTTGTTCAAAACAGGCAGACTCCCCGGCTGCCCGGTACAGACGGGGCAGCAATGGGTGTTGGGCGCACCGCCGAACTGTGTCGTACAGCCGCAGAAGATTTTAGTTTTCGTTGAGAGCTCCACATGGGTTTCAAGCCCGATGACCATTTCATACCCCTTCATCACAGCCTCACCCCCATATCAGCTGTTTTCAGGTACGACCGCGCCGTCTCCCTTTCAAATGCAAGCGCTGTATTCAGAATACCGGCTTCACTCAATCTGTCTCCAATCAGCTGCATCCCGATGGGCAGGCCCGCATCATCAAAACCGCAGGGAATAGTAACGGCTGCGAGCCCGGCAATATTTACCGCGCAGGTGTTGACATCCGTCCCGCCCTCCCCAAGCTGCAGCTTGACCGAACCGGATTTTGGCGCCGTCACAGGAGCCGTCGGAGTCAGAAGGAAATCGCATTTCTTAAATACCCTTGAGAATTCACCTCTGATGCGCCTTCTGAGTAGCATTGCCTTATTATAGTAGGCGTCGGAGTGTCCGGCGCTGAGGACGAAAGTGCCCAGCAGAATGCGCCGCCTGACTTCATCGCCGAAGCCTTCTCTGCGCGTCCGGCAGATAAAATCATCAAGATCGGAAAACGCCGCCGCCCTGTGGCCGTAGCGCAGCCCGTCAAAACGCCCCAGGTTTGACGTAGCGCGAGAGGTTGGAGCCGGCCTCGGCGCAGGCGATGATATAATACGCGGGCAAAACATACTTCAGCAGCGGGAAATCCAGCTCAACGATGTCCGCACCGAGCTTCTTGTAAACTGAGACAGCTGCGTCCATCGCCTTTTGGACATCACCCGACAGGTTTTCGTAGAATTCCCGTGCAATGCCGAGCTTCACGCCTTTAATACATCCGGTAAGCTTGCCGGATACGGGCTCCGCTCCCCTGCTTGTCATATCAACCGGATCCCTACTGCAAACAGCGTCAAAAACCAGAGCCGCATCTTCCACGCATGTCGTTATCGGTCCCAACTGATCCAGAGACGAGCCGTAAGCGATAAGACCGCGGCGGGAGACTGCGCCGTAGGTCGGCTTCAGTCCGACGAGCCCGCAG
>CAZVLO010000010.1:41227-50098 GCA_964628265.1 uncultured Papillibacter sp. | reverse complement strand
CCTCGGCGGGACCTGCCGGGCCTGCGCCCTCCTCGGAGGTGCCCTTGATAACCATTAAAGGGCCCTGCCGCGAAGTTTTCTTCAGAATCTTCGAGCGATCCCCGTGACCACCAACCACCCCGACGTCACCCTTCTCGCGCACAACTACGTGCGGCCCGAGGTCCAGGACGCGGCCGACTTCGTCGGCGACAGCCTGGAGCTGGCCCGCCTCGCGTCCCGGACGGCAACACCGTATATCGTCGTGGCCGGCGTGGACTTCATGGCCGAGACGGCGGCGATCCTCTCACCGACAAAGACGGTCCTCCTCCCCGCGGCCGACGCCTGCTGCCCGATGGCGGAGATGGTGACGCCGGAGGATGTCCGGCGCCTCAAGGCGGAGCATCCCGACGCCGTCGTCATGTGCTACGTGAATTCCTCGGCGGCTGTCAAAGCGGAGTGCGACATTTGCTGCACCTCTTCCTCCGCGCTGCGCATCGCCAGATCATTGGACGCCGAAGAGATCATTTTTGTTCCGGATATGCACCTGGGCGAATATACGGCAGAAAAGGTACCGGAAAAGAAGTTCATATTCCACACAGGCTTCTGCCCGACCCACCACCGGATTACCGAGGCGGATGTCCTTGCCGCGAAAAAGGCGCATCCCGACGCCACCTTCGCCGTGCATCCTGAATGCCGGGCCGATGTCATTAAGCATGCCGATTTTGTCGGCAGTACGTCGGAGATCATTAAATATGCCGGGGAAACGGAAGCCGGGGAGGTCCTTATCGGCACTGAGATGGAAATCGCAGCGCGGTTGCAGAGAGCGCATCCGGACAAGAAGTTTTACTCGATCACGTCGGCGTTCGTCTGCCCCAACATGAAAAAGGTGACGCTGGATGCCGTCCTGAACTGCCTTGAAAACGAAGAACACGAGATAAATATTGACAAAGGCGAAGCTGACGCCGCCAGGCTGACCCTGGATAAAATGGTGAAATGCTAGACCGCATGCCCTTCTAAAACAGGAACGACACAGGGATCGTTCCATACCCAAGATGAAAATCCTATTCATACAGGAGGAAAAAATGTACTCAGAGAAAGTAATGGAGCATTTTTCAAATCCGCGCAATGTGGGTGAGCTTGAAGGCGCCAATGCCATCGGACAGGTGGGGAACCCCAAGTGCGGCGATATCATGAAAATTTATATGAAAATCGAAGACGATATTATTAAGGATATCAGTTTCAAGACATTTGGCTGCGGCGCAGCCATCGCCACGTCGTCCATGGCCACGGAGCTGGTGAAGGGCAAGACCATCGAGGACGCGCTGAAGCTGACGAACTCCGCCGTGGCCGAGGCCCTGGACGGATTGCCGCCGGCCAAGCTCCATTGCTCCGTACTGGCGGAGGAGGGCATCAAATCCGCCATCGGCGATTATTACAGGCGGCAGGGCATCGATCCCGAGCCGATTGTCGGCTGCGCCTGTGACTGCGACACCTGCCGTCACGAGCACTAGGCTTTTGCAAACAGAAACCGGTCCGCTGTCAGGCGGGCCGGTTTCTGTTTGCGTGGATTGCTGTCCGGCAGTCACGCGGCAGGCGCCGACAGAATAGAATAAACGGAAACTGTCGGTGTAATATGAGTTTATGAGCTGGGAGGAAATCAGATGAAATTTGCAGTTATTGGAGGCGACATGCGTCAGGCGAAGCTGGCTGAGCTGCTGGCTGCCGACGGACATTCGGTTTCAACCTTTGCGATAGATAAAATCCGCCTTGAGGGCAGCGTCATGCAGAAAACCCTCATCAGAGAAGCAACCGATGATGCCGCCTGTGTTATCATGCCGCTGCCCGTCACCTCCAGGGAGGGGATGCTGAACGCACCTTTGAGCAGCGGTCTACATACGACTCGGGAGATACTCTCCGTTCTGCGCGCGGATCAGATTACTTGCGCGGGGCGTATTGACTGCGCCACACATGAGCTGGCCGATGCGATGGGTATTACACTGAACGATTATCTGGACAGAGAGGAGCTTGCTGTCGCCAACGCCGTCGCCGCATCGGAAGGAGCAATCCAGCTGATTATGGAGGAAACGCCCATCACCATATGCCACGCCAGCTGCCTTGTGATCGGCTTCGGGCGCATCGGGAAAATTCTGTGCCACCGGCTGCGCGGCCTCGGCGCGAAAGTCACCGCCACAGCCCGCAATTACGCCGATCTGGCGTGGATCAGGGCTTATGGTTACGAGGCAGGGGAAACCGGGAATATTGACACGATGCTTGGAGATTATGACGTCGTCGTCAACACGGTGCCGGCCCGGGTGCTGGGAGAGAGCAGGCTCTCGAAGCTGAAGCACGGCTGCCTGTGCCTGGATCTTGCTTCAAAGCCCGGAGGCATGGATTTTTCCGCCGCTTCAAAGCTGGGAGTCAAGGCGGTATGGGCACTCAGCCTGCCGGGGGAGGTGGCGCCGGTCACCTCCGGCGCGATTATTCGGGATACGTTATATAATATCCTGCGGGAAAAAGGAATCACATTATGATTTCAAAAAACATCGGATTTGCCCTCTGCGGTTCCTACTGCACATTTGAAAAGGCAATCGGCGCTCTTGAAAATATAAAGCAGCATTATACCACCGTCACGCCGATCATGTCCGAAAATGCCTGCAGCACTGACACCAGGTTCGGTAACGCCAGGGGCTTTGTGGACAGAATAGAAAATATCTGCGGAAATAAGGTGATTTGCACCATAAAGGATGCCGAGCCCTTCGGGCCCCAGGCGCTCCTGGATATCCTTGTCATCGCCCCGTGTACCGGCAACACCATCGCAAAGCTGGCCGCCGGGGTCACCGACACCTGCGTTACAATGGCTGCTAAGGCCCACCTGAGAAACAGCCGGCCTGTCCTCATTGCCATATCGACCAACGACGGGCTGTCGGGCAACGCGGCAAATATCGGCAAGCTGATAAACAGGAAAAACATCTATTTTGTGCCGTATTACCAGGATGACCCCGCTAAAAAGCCCGCCTCCGTCACGGCGGATTTAAGCCTCCTCCCCGACGCCATCGAAGCGGCGCTGAACGGTGTACAGCTCCAGCCGGTGCTGCGGAGCGCACCCGAATAAGTTTATTTTCTATAAGAGCCGGAAGTTCTCATGCGGGGCGGATTCACAGAATCCGCCCCTGGTCGTTTGCCCTATAAATCGTCTGTTAATCGATGAGTCGGTAATCTTCGTAATGCTTCAGGGGATTAACCGATTCCCCATTGTCACGGACGCCGAACGCCAGGAATTGACCTGTTGTGTTGCCGGTAGAACCGACTGTGCCGACCGTAGCACCGGCGGCCACGGTATCCCCCGCGTCGACATGCAGCGCGTCGACACCCGTAAAAAAGCTGAAACGGGATGGGATTGAAAGCGGGATCTGCAGCCGACAAGCTTGTCAATACTACTTTTGTAGTATGTAAAAAAGTTTTGAGGCCGCCTTCAAAAAGGCGGCCTGATGTTGCCTATTTACTGTATTCCGGGAAGTATGTTTCGAGGTATTTTTCAAGCATTGCGGTCGGGTCGTGGGCGTACTCGCTTGGTAGGATATCTCGTAGGTACGGGACGTCGGCGGGGTCGGACGCCCCGGTATTTGCGTCCAAGAGCGCCTCTAATATCGGCTGGCCGCCGCACAGCTCCCTGATATCCTCTCCGTTTGCCCCCCAGGGTGGCTGCTCGAGAATCTCGATGGCTTTGAAGCCCCAGTAATTTATGGCGCTGCCGCCGCGCTGCCGAGCGGCGTTACCTTTCAGTTCACGCACAAGAGGCCGCCGTCAAGAGCCCAGTTGACGCCGGTGACCATGCCACCGGCGGGGGAGGCCATATAGACGCACAGGGCGCCGATTTCGATGGGCTCGCCGAAGCGGTGGGACGGGAGTTCGTTTTCAATCGTCTCCAGGAAGCTGGGCGGCAGGTCCTTGTCCAGATCGGAGTGGATGGGGCCGGGGGCGATGGAGTTGACCCGGATACCGTGATCGCCGAGAACGACGGCCAGGTATCGGGAGAAAATATCCAGGCCCGCTTTGGAGGCGTTATAAGGTGCGTTGTGGTGATTTTTTGAGCCTGATACGCGCTGGCCGCCCACGGAGGTGATGTTGATGATGGTACCGCCCTTGCCGGCTTCGACCATTTTCGGAGCGATTTCATGGATAACATTCGCGGGGCCGTGGAGGTCGGTGTTGATGACGCGATGCCATTCACTGAGGCCTTCTTCGCTGAGGAAGGGGGCCTTCGTGGCGACACCCGCGTTGTTCACAAGGACGTCCACACTGCCAAAGAAATTGAAAACCTCGGCTGCCGCCGCCTTCACGCTGGCGATATCGGTCACATCGCAGCGGATCGCGGTATACCGGCCGCCGAGCTTTTCAATTTCCCCGACCGCCTTTCTGCCGCTTTCAAGGTTCCGACAGAGTATGGCGACGTTGGCGCCCGATTCGGCAAAAGCCTGGGTGATACCGCGGCCGATGCCGCGGTTGCCGCCTGTCACAACGACGTTTTTCCCCGAGACGCCGTAAGCGCCCTTCATTTCTGAAATGGGGGTCGATCTGATATACATACTGGTCCGCCCTTTCATAATATGATGAGAGTACAAGTCTGTATTATTACTATATTTTCTCTTTTCGTCGTTGTCAACCGAATGCTGAAGAAACATTTGCGTATTGAATTTTTTCAATATTGTATTATACTGGACTCTGAAGAACGACAGGATAATACATAAAAAGGGAAAATATGAGAAAAATTTTACATAAATACAAACATGCTTTATGGCTTCTCTATCTGCCCGTTTACTTTATCGCCTTCCACCTGGCGGAAAACTATGTAACAACGCAGTACTGGGTATCCTACACGCCGCTTGATGACAAAATACCTTTTATTGAGGAGTTCGTCATCGCCTACATCGCCTGGTTTCCGGCGATCTGGGGGATTGGCAACTATTTGCTCTTTTTTGATCCGGATGCTTTCAGAAGATACATCTGGGCAATCATCATCGGCTACTGCATCAGTCTCGTGGTTTTTTTCGTATTCCCCAACGGTCAGGATCTCCGCCCGGAGTCATTTAATGAGCAAAATGCTTTTACCGGCATGGTTCAGGCCTTCTACGAAAACGATACGAACACGAACGTCCTGCCCAGTATGCATGTCATCGGCGCATCGGCAATCGTATTCGCGGTCTTTGATTCCGCAAGGCTCCGGAAATGGTGGTTATGCGCTGCGTCTGTAATTCTCGCTGTGATGATCGACCTGTCAACGGTGTTCATAAAGCAGCACTCTGTTCTGGACATTTGGGCAGGCTTCGCCGTCAGCGCTGTTATCTACGTCGTTGTTTATATCGTAATAAGAAACAGGCAGCGAAAGAAGGTGCAGGCGGCGGTTTCTTTTTTGAATGCTTCTGTCAAAACGGTGCAAGATATGATAAAATAGGCACGGCACACTATATCAAGGGCTTGCATGGATGTACAGACAGACAATCGAAGGAGGAAAATCAATGCTCACTAAAAGACAGAACATGGTGGAAACCATGCGGGGTGGGAAGCCCGATCGCTTCGTCAAGGGTTTTGAGGCGATCTCGCTTGTTATGACGCCGTATTCAAGGACCCATGCCAAGGCGGTTAAGGGCGGCCCGCCCATTGTTAACAACTGGGGTGTGACGATTGCTTATCCGGAGAACGCGCCCGGGCCGTTCCCGGTGCATGACGCGGAGCACATCGTCATCAAGGACATCGAGCGCTGGCGGGATTACGTCACGCCGCCGAGCCTTGATTTGCCGGAATCAGCATGGGCGGAAGTCATCGCCCAGGTGGAAAAGATAGACAGGAACGAATACTTTGTCGCGCCTTTCATCGCTCCGGGCGTTTTTGAACAAAGCCATTATCTTCTGGAGATCACCAACTGCCTGACCGCCTTTTACACGAACCCTGATGAAATGCATGAGATTATCGATATGATCGCCGATTGGGAGGTCCGGCTTGCCGAGCAGGTTTGCAAATATCTGAAGCCCGACGCGCTGTTCCACCACGACGATTGGGGAAGCCAGAAATCCTCCTTTATATCGCCGGCAATGTTTGAGGAATTCCTTCTGCCCGCTTACAAAAAGATTTACGGGTATTACAAGGATCACGGTGTCCAGTGCATTATTCACCATTCCGATTCCTACGGTGAAAATCTCGTACCCTTTATGATCGACATGGGGATGGATGTCTGGCAGGGCTGCATGTCCACAAACAATATCGGTGAGATTATAAAAAAATACGGTGATAAGCTCACCATCATGGGCGGTATCGATAACGGTATTGTCGACAGGGAGGACTGGTCCCGCGAAGTCATCCATGATGAGGTGTTCCGGGTCTGCAGCGAATATGGCTCGAAACACTTTATCCCCTGCACTACAATGGGGGAACCCGGCAGCATTTATCCCGGTGTCTACGATACCGTTATGGAAGAGGTCGAAAAGGCCTCCCATGAAATATTTAAATAACGGCCAATCCGAAAAGAGCATATAGATAACAAAAAGTCCGGAACGCAGCGCCTCGACGCTGCGTTCCTTATTATCCGAAATCGCAGCTTTTAGTGCGTCGTGTCAATTCCATATCTTTATTTTTTTACAGAGCAGAGGTTATGTATCAACGACATAATGCTGCTTTTTTTGCGTTTTAGATGTGCTATTAATCAAATTGTATAACGTAAAAATCAAAATATTGTTAGGTATATGAAAGAGGAGAGAAAAATGCACATCAAAAGACCAGTACCGCAATGCATTCTTGCAGTTCTATTATCCGTATTCATGGTGTTGGCACTGCTGCCGGCAACGGCTGCGGCAGCAGTGCCAGCGACGACATCCTGCATTGGCGTGACCTCGGACGTCCATGGCGAGGTCGACACAGGCCTGGAACCCTGGCTTGATAACGTTGATGACACGGCAGCGCTTAACCATTTCATCTTCGGAGGAGATTTCGAGTACGCTGAAATGAACTGCAATGTGACGGCTGCCGCCTGCGCCGCGGCAGTGCATGACGCGTTCCCCGCCGCGCAGATTTATGCAGCCCGGGGCAATCATGACGTCAGTGACGCTGTCGATTATGACAATGTGGGAATAGTACCCATTACACAAGCGACAGAGGATACAGTCGGATACAATACGGGGCTTGTATACGACGGCCTCGACTATGCGGTTTACATAATGGATTCCTCCAGCCAGACATTTCCGGATTCGAATATCGGCTCATCGCCGGCTGACGAGGGTACTTTATGGAACGCGCTCGAAACTGTCTCCGTCAGTGATTCAACGAAGCCGTTCTTTGTCGTGTCGCACTGCCCGATCCATTATTATAGCAATACAAGAAATACCGGGAACACCAAACCTCTTCTTGATGTATTGAATCAATACCCAAACGTCATATTTCTATGGGGTCACAATCACAGCCAGAGAGATCCGGAATACGGCGTCGTCAGGAAGGCCGGCTATGTCATCAAATACACAAGCTCAAAAACAATGCCGATTAATTTTACTTACGCCAACATGGGCGCAATCTATGACAACAGTGGCGGCAACAACGGTGCGTATGGGCTGCTGATGACCATAACAAAGGAAACCGCAAGCGCGCGCGTTGACTTTGTGTATAAGGATCTCGACGGTGAAGACACCAGCTGTGATTTCATCTTGATCAGCAATGAAATCGACAGCGTCGCTCTCACCGGTCTCTCCGCACCCGTCGGCGGTGCAGTGCCTGATACAGATGCAGTTGCTTCCAGTGCTGCAATATCACCTGTGGCCGCTGAATGGACTGACAACAGTGGTAATAAACTCGCGTCGGGCGATACGTTTACAGCCGGTAATACGTATGCAGTCTCCATGACTCTGACACCGGCAAGCGGGAAAGCATTCACCGCGGCAACGACAGTGACGGTCAACGGCAAGGCTGCTTCTGCGGTGCTCAACGGTGACGGCACGCTTACGGCAACCTGTACATTTACCACCGGGGAGCCGGTGGAAGTTTATCAGTTGGCCTCCTCCATAACGAGCGGCAGGGCCTATGCGATCGTCTTTGACGGCGCTGCGATGAACACGTCTCCGGCAACAGACACAAATACAGTCCAGGGCACAACCTACAGCTATAGGGGACTTGGTTATTTAACGCCGAACATCAGCGGGGACGCACTGACGTTCGACACACCGGCCCAGGCGGCGGCGGCAACCTGGATATTCACTGCCGAAGGGGACGGCTGGACAATTAAAAACGGCGGTAACTATCTGTATGCCCAGGCTGAACGGACACTTATTCAGGATCCCGCGCCGCACGTGTTCACCTACGGTGCAGCCGGCGACAGCGGTAAGCAGCTTTCCGTGACAATCGATGATGTTGTTTTCTCATTGTGCTTCGGCAACGGCAGCTCCCTGTCTGATAAGACAGCAGACCTTATCTATCCCTCACAGCACAACACCAACGTTCTGAAGCTGTATGAAAACTCCGGCACCATTGCCGGCGGTGATCCACCGGTCAGCGGCCACGGTTATGCGCTGGCGGCCGGCATTGAAAGCGGCAGCACCTATCTTATCGTCGCGGAAGCCGGCGGTAATGCGTACGCGCTGACAACCGGAACGGGTTCTGAGGAAAACACGCTGAGCAGCGCGCCGGTCACAGTCTCCGGCAATAAGGTTTCAGCAGCCGGTGTGACAGATGCCATGAAGTGGCTGTTTACAGCAGACGGCGATGGCTACGATGTGACAAACGGCAGCTGTTATCTGAACAGGAAAAGCGGCGGGGGGCTCCTCGTCAAAGCCGAAGAAGACGCCGCGGGATACTCGGACTGGATTTATGACGACGACAACCGTCTTTATACGTATAACCACAGCACTGAAAACT
>CAZVLO010000010.1:22025-41217 GCA_964628265.1 uncultured Papillibacter sp. | reverse complement strand
CCTATACCTGTCCGCCGAGGGCAATCCCGGTTATTATTCAACGGATAACTCAACAGGCAACAACGTGACGATCTATTTGTACAAAGTAACCGGAACGCCGGTTGACCGTGTGGCTGTCACGGATATTGCGCCGCCAGCGGCAGGCGCTTCGCCGGATACCAGCGCGAGGACAGATATCGGAACCGCAGGCAGCGTTTCATGGCACCCGGCTGTAAACGGCACTTTCGCTGGCAATACGGCTTATACCGCCAGTGTGACCCTGTCCGTTCCGGAAGGTTATTTCTTTACGTCTGATACAGCCGCAACTTTGAATGGTCAGAAAGCCACGCCGGTACTAAACGCCAACGGCACGCTTACCGTATCTTATAAATTTCCAAAAACAGGAGCAGCGCCTGTCATTATCTACGAACACACAACGCCGGATAAGGTTTTTACCGACGTTAAAGAAGGCGAATGGTATTACGATGCCGTTCAATTCGTCGCGGACAAAGAGGTGTTAGTCGGTACGTCGGATACCACATTCGAGCCCGGTGCGCCGATGACGAGAGCAATGCTCGTGACTGTACTTTATCGTATGGAGGGCAGCCCGGCTGTCAGCGCTTCGAATCCGTTTCCCGATGTGCCGGCTGGAGAGTGGTTCACCGACGCGACCCTCTGGGCAAGGCGGTATGGTGTTGCTGCGGGATACCCCAACGGCACCTTCAGACCGGGTACAAATTTGACACGGGAGCAGCTTACCGTCTTTCTATGCAATTACGCCAGGTACAAGGGTTACGACATGGCACGTGGGGATAATTTCGATCTCCGGATTTTCAGTGACGCGGCAACAATCGCAGATTACGCCGGAGAAGCCATGAAGTGGGCGTGCGGTGTCGGGCTGATGAAGGGCAGAACGGTCAGCCTCCTTGCACCTGAAGCTCATGCGTCCCGGGCGGAAGTGGCGGCAATCCTCAAGAGGTTTATTGAAGAGTATGGAGACTGACGCGGACAGATTCATCAACAAGCCGGGAGGGCTTCAGCATCCGCCGAAGCCCTCCCTTTACGTAAGACATATTAAATTCATTCACCGCGGGGTCCCAGATTCCTCAATACGATGCAGGATAGCAGTATATGCAGTCTTTCTCTGGGGTCGTTGAGAGCCAGCTTGGCGATTTTTTCGATACAGCCGAGTCTGTATGTCAGTGTGCTGCGGTGGATAAACAGCTCCTCTGCTGCCGCCTTCAGGCTTTTATACTGCATGAGGTAAGTCTCAAGTGTTAAAAGCAGCTCGGTGCCGTTTTTGAGGTCATATTCAAAAATACGGATGGTGTCCCGATGGCAGAGGGGGTATAGCGGTATATCAGCGGCGATGCGATTGATGAAGGGCGCCGCCATCGCTTCGCTGGCCCGGTTTATCCGTTTACTCTTATCGCCGTAATGAACAGCGATATCAGCATTGACCAGCTGGGAACCCGACTGAAGGATGCCTTTATATGGGAAGCCCAGTCCACAAACAGCGCCGTGCTGCTCCAACTGCTTTTCCAGCCTTGGCAGGCAGTCATTCATGACCTCGGGGGAATCGTTATGCACGATGACAACCAGGCTGTCTTTATACTTAAATGAGATGCATTCGGGGAATATCCTCTCATATATATGCCGATATCGTGTCAACGTGTCGGAATTCTTGGCTGCTTCAGGCACACTAATTAAAATCAGAAGGTAATCGTCATCCATGTTCCAGCCTGCCGAACTGATGCACCTGTTGACGATGAGCTGATCAACGTTCTCCTTATTGAGGATTGCCGTCAATACGGAACGCAGGCTTTCCAAGACACCGTCCGACGCCGAGTAGATATGAAACAGGCTCGGGGAGAGGAGACCGGATATGTAATCGAGCAGCTTCAGCTGGTATAAAGACAGCGGTTTGTTCGTCTCCACAATAGTCAGCGTCGCCAAACGCTTGCCGGTTTCATAAAAGGAATAGGTCATGATTTTCGGAAAGTTGGAACCAAGGTTCATGAAATCGGAATTTGGTGTGCGCACAGCGTCCAGGTATTTGCCGGATCTTTTCACTTCGGCGTACATTTTTTCCGGTCGTTTTCCTGTTTCGAGAATTTCCTTCCAGTGGATATCATCATCGCCAGGAAGATAGCGCGTACCGTAATCGATCAGATTCCGCTCCGAATCATAGAGTATGACCTGGTTTTGAAAAAATTCTGCACAGCAGTTCAGAATGTCTTTTGTCGGCGATTTATTGTTCAGTGCAGCCATCAGGTTGTTTTCCAGCTGATTGTATCTGAGGAATATGCTTTGAATCATGCTGAACATGTTGAGCAGGTCTTCATCATCCGTAATGATTCCGGTTATGTTGTTGCGCCTGAAGTATTCGGCGGCCTCCATATCGCCGCCGACACAGAACATATAGGCCGGCACGGACTGCCCGCAGTCTTTAAGCTTTTCCCAGCTGGAAAAATACAGAATATCCTCGTCGTAATAGCTTTTTTCATTACGAAAAAAGCGAACGTCACTAAAGCTCAGTTGATGATCCGGCTGTCCGCAGATATGCTTTGGGGTAACCGGTAGTGAATGCGCGATAACTCCCGTATTCAACTTCATCGCTTCATCTCCTCAGCTGAAGTGGGGTGGATGTATATCGGAGTAGTGAAATTGCGGATATCAACGCCAGTATACTATATAAAATTTACAAATACAAGAAATAACTGTATTCCGAGCACGGGTAACTTCGTTAATTTCAATGCTGTCGGGGCATTACTCTGGATTTGTGTCGGTGATATTATTAAAAATACTGAATCAGAGGCAGCGGTCATTGAACACTTTCATTGATATATTCATACGGTCCGGCTGTCTGTTATGTCATTGTCACATAACGGTCGGTTTTATTAGTCTGACAACATTGGGCCAAAACGGTTATTATGGGAGACCCTGGCACGGAAACTGCAAGGAGAGATGGGAAGATGGTGATTCATGAAGCTAGTGCGGTTCAATTTGAGTTTTACAAATTCATAATCAACAATATGTATACGAAAGGGGAATATTAAGTGAAAAAGTTCGGTAAAATCCTGACAACGACGCTCCTCGTCCTCGTTATGGCCATGGGGCTCATTATCCCCGGCTCGGCAGCCAGTACGGCGCCGAAGAATGTGATTATTATGGTTGCTGACGGTGTCGGTTATAATCAGATTCTGGCGGCCGATTATTATCTTTACGGCGAAGCCGGAAAGAATCCCTATGCGGATTTTCCTGTTCAGCTTGCGATGAGTACATATTCAAAGGGCGTACTCCAAAGTACATCTGACGATGAATCCGTTGTCTACAGTCCCTCCCTATACGGCGATTACGGAAAAATGGTTTTAACATCGACAGATTCGGCATCTGCCGCTACAGCGATGTCCACGGGCACAAAGACATGGGACTCTGCAATTGGCGTTGGGCAGGATGGTCAGTCCCTGACACATATGTCTCAGAATTTCGAAGAATTGGGTAAGGCCACAGGTGTAGTTACGTCCGTACCATTTAACCACGCGACACCAGCAGGTTTCTCTGCGCACAACGCCAAACGAAGCAAATACGCAGAGATAGCTGAAGAGATGATTTTATCAAATGCCACCGATGTCATTATGGGTGGCGGTCATCCTTTTTATAACGATGACAATGTGACTCATGAATCTCTTGGTAACGAAGCGAATTACGGCCACTTCCCCAGGGATCTTTGGGAGAAGATAACTGATGGCAAGATTATGGGTGCTGACGCCAATGGCGATGGAACTCCGGATGCTTGGTCATTTATCGAGGAAAAAGCTGATTTTGAAGCTCTGATGACAGGCGATGCACCGGACCGTGTCCTTGGTATCGCACAGGTCTTTCAGACTCTTCAGGGGCTGAGAGTGGCGAAAGATTGGACAAAACCGGCTTATACGACACCGAAAAACCAAAACGTTCCGACGCTGGAGACGATGGTAAAAGGAGCGCTGAACGTCCTTGACAACAACGCCAAAGGCTTCTTCCTAATGGTTGAAGGCGGAGCGCCTGACTGGTCGGGTCATTATAATCAGCCTGGCCGCCTCATTGAAGAAATGGAGGATTTCTACAATACAGTATCAGCGGTCATTACGTGGATTGAAGCAAACGGCGGCTGGGAGAAGAATCTTCTGATGGTCACCGGTGACCACGAGACAGGTCTGCTGTCCGGAGCCGAAGGCATCCTGAGCCCGGTGGGTAATAACGGAAAAGGCAACATGCCAACGATGTTCTACCATGTCGGCACAACGTATGGCATACCCTGGCACAGCAATCAGCTTATCCCCTTCTTTGCCAAAGGCGCAGGCTCTGAGCTTTTCGACGTTGTTGCTGATATGCACGACCCATACAGAGGCTGGTATATGGACAACACGGACATCTCGGTTGTCATCCGAGAGGTCTGCGGGATAACGGGCACAGAATGGACAACAGTGCAGAACGCTAAGAATCTGAGCCTAATACCGGACGGCCTGCAGGACTATAACAGCGGCATCACCCGTGAAAATTTCTGCAACCTTGCTTTTGAGCTGCTTAACAAAGTAGAGGGCACGCAGGTTATGGCCCCAGTATATCCGGACTCTCTGGATCCGTTTACTGACTATACGGATTTCGCCAGTTACAAGGTATTTACACTATATAAGCTCGGCATTGTCAACGGTACCGGCGAGGGGAAATTCTCTCCGGACAAAATAATTACACGTGAGGAAGCAGCAAAGCTACTTAATAGTATAGCGGATTATCTCGATATCTCCATCCCCGCTGCAAGTACCCCCTTCAGCGATGCAGCTTCGATATCCAGCTGGGCGGTTGAGGGCGTCAATAATATGGCGGCGCTCGGTGTAATGAATGGTACCGGCGGCGGAAGATTCTCGCCGAAAGGGACGTATACCGGCTATCAGGCGATTCTCACCATGATGCGTATGTATGATTTAGTTAAGTAGCGTCTTATGTTAATAAGCTGTTCCTCTCTGCCAGGAGAGGCAAGCTCAAACTGCAAAGGGGCTGTAGCATTTGTTTGCTACAGCCCCTTTTTGCTTACCGGTAAAATCAGAGATATACTGTTTATACATACTTGCCGAAAGAGCCACAAAAGCGGAGGTTTAATTCAGGTGCAGCTTCACTCTGTTGGCCGCGAGGCGCTCCTGGAGTTCAGCGACGTTTAGTTTTGTAAAGTTATTCCCCAGCGATGCCGCCGTCCCGGCAGCTTCGCCCGTGACGGCACAGCCCGGAATCACACGGGTAATATCCCACATGGCATCCGTGACGGAAATGTCACGTCCGGCGGCGAGCAGATTAGTCACCTCTTTGCCGTAAAGCGTACCGAAGGGTATCTCAAACGCAGGGCCTCTTTTCCGCCAATCGCCCGTCATACCTATGCTGTCCTGCATGAACTTTTTGTTTTCCGTCTCGTCCATCGTGTAAGCCCCCACGAGGCGCCGCGACATCCTGACAAGTGGTATCGTCGATATGGTGACCGGCAGACATGTCTTATCTTTCTCATGGGCTTTCATTATGTCTTCATACATTTTCCCATGTGCCGCAATAACCGCGCGGCTGAGCTCCTCGCCGTCAACGCCGGAAAAACGTACGTTTTTATCAAGGCTTTCGACCATAACGGCCTCATACTTTTCTTCGGACTTGTCGGTATGGTCAGGCTCCCGACCCGGGGCGACATCGGCAAGCCCAAACATTTTAAGAGACACCTTGCCGCCGCGCGTATAATAATACCAGCTGGCGAGGCCATTCCCGTTGGCGTGAAGCGTTGTTTTTGCGCCGGAGAGATGGCAGACATCTGCGTCGCCGGTACAGTCGATAACCGACTGCACTGAAATCGCCGAACGTCCGGACTTGTTTTCGACAATGACGTGGCTGATTGCGTTTGCCTCTTTCACGACCGAAGCTACAAGAGTCCCGTAAAGTATTGTCACACCGAGCTTTGTTAAGAGCGCCTCCACCCTGAGTGCGAAGAGGTGGGGATTAAACTGGGTGAGATAGCGGCTCTTTTTGCGCTCTTCCAGGCTCCCGCCGTCAATCCACGCAGTAGGATAATTTGCTTCAGCGCCGTGTTCTATCGACAGCTTTAAGAGCTCCTCACCTATGCCGTATACGAGTTGGTTGCCCTCGCCGTCGCAAAGCGGCAAATATATCGTCACAAGACCGAGCGTGGCCATACCGCCGAGTGCAAACTCGCGCTCTACCAGTGCGACTTTTTTTCCGCCTCTTGCTGCAGCCATGGCTGCAGCTATTCCTGCAATACCGCCGCCGGCGACAAGCACATCGAATGATGAACTCACGTTGATCTTGCGCTCGCGTTCGGTGATTATGTTACTCATGCTATTCCTCCCTGATAATAGAGTCAACCGCGTATCGGATTATCTGCTGTTGTCATATATTTCCCGGCTGCGGCAATAGTTTTCCGCACAGGCATCCCACAGAAGCTCCTCGTCGGGTGTGAACATCATCAGGTAACTGCCGCCGCCCGGAGCGTAGATGTCAACGGTTTTACGGATCGCAGCCATGTATTCCTCGTGTGTGGGTACCTTCGAGGGGTCCAGACCCTCGGGCGTCGCACAGAAGCCAATCCTGTCGCCGTATTTTTCCTTCATTTTCGGGGAATCAATAACGCGCCGCTGTACCTGGGCGATATCGCAATTGAGATCATATATGTATGGGAAGAAACGCGCAACATTGCCGCAGGTGTGCATTTCAAGGAATACGCCCTTGGACTTGATATGATCGATGAGCCGCTTGGTCGGCTCAAATACAAGCTCCTCCATGACCTTTTCGGAAAAGAACGTATCGCGCTCCGTGCCCCAGTCGTCATGCAGGGTGATTATGTCGAGCGGGTACAGCTCGTTTATCACATCGAAAAAGCGGATCATAAAGTCTGAATACGCATCGAAGAAATCTCTGACGGCTTCAGGCTCGATAAGCAGGGATTCCATTGCGTCGCCGTATCCACCTAATATGGAAACGAGCCGCTCAGTCATGCCTCTGCCGATGTCATAGGAGACAGCCTTTGACGGGTCGTGCCGATTCTTCATGAATTCATCGGCTTTTTCTTTAAATCCCCATTCGTCGAGGTTTGGGAACTTTATGACCTGTTCCCACTTTGTGATGTCATCCAAGAGCTGCGTGCCCGGTGTGAGCATCGCGCCCCCGGCCTGGACGACCCATGTCCAATCGGTGTTGAACCAATCTTTAAATTCATAGTCCTGCGTTGCTTTCATGAGGAAGTCTGAATGTATCTGCATGCCGCGGACCTTGTGCGCTATGACATCATTTGCACCAAGTGAAATCTTGTCGGTCAGCGAATTCGGCATCCATACCGGGTCTTTTCTCTCAATGCACCTGCGAAAATTCTCACGCGGGGTTATTGGCGTATCAAACAACGGCGCAACGGCAGTGTCCGGGCCGAACGTTGTTTTCACGATCTGCGTCTTTACCGAAGAGTCGCGGTATGGCGGGCGCGGATATTTCATATGCTGTACCTCCTAATTTAGTGCTGTTATCAGTACCTGATACCGTTTATAGAATAAATTATATCTTGCCTATGGTGCTTTGTAAACACTTCGGACGGGCGCTGTGGTTTTGAATTCAGCAAGCTTCATTTTCCAATTTTGAAGTTGCATTCGAACACATTGCGTGAATTAATTGCGTGGATTACAATAGATGATATAATGTAATATAGAAGTGATTTTAGAAAAGGTTTTTGCCCGTCCTTGTGGTACGGAGAACAAAGGGGGATAGCTTTTACAGTGACGTTTTTACAGATGAAATGCTTTTTAAGCCTTGCCAAGACCAAAAAAATGTCGGTAACAGCGGCATCAATGGGGCTGAGCCTTTCGACACTGTCCAAATATATCGACAGGATGGAGGACGAGCTTTCTGCTCCGCTGTTCTCAAAAGCGTTTTCCCGGCAGGTTCTGACACGGGAAGGCGAGCTGATATACCCCAGCATCGAATACATCGTCAAACAATATGACGACCTGTACGCCGGCAGCTATAAATACTCCTCACGCTATGAATCGTCCATCAGCGTTGTCTTTGGATTCCACCGGCTGCGGACTATGCGGCAGCTGGTTGAATTTATGAAGGAGTATCCAAGAATAATGCTGGATGTGACAGAAGGCTCTGCAACCGATGTATGCGAGATGCTGGATTCCGGTGCGGCGGACGTCGGCATTGTGTATGAGCAGTTCATTGATAAAAAATACACCCTAACGATCCCGCTGCTTAACGACCGGCTCTGCGCGGTCGTGTCACAAAACCACCCGATGGTAACGCGTGAAACCGTATCTGTAAGTGAGCTTCAGGGGGAAAAATTTTTCCTGTACAGGCGCGACTACTTAATGTATCGGTATCTTCTCAATGTCTGCATCACGGCGGGCTTTGCGCCCGAGGTGGAGCACAGCGACCTGCGTATGAGCACGATCCTTTTAAATGTGGCAGCCGGAAACGGAGTGACACTGCTGCCTGAAAGCATTGTCAAAATGCTAAAGGTTAGCGGCATCACCATTTTAGACCTTTTGGAAAACCGGCCTCTGACGCTGTGTGCTGTCTGCGCCTCGGAATATCCCGATGAATCACGTGATAAACTGCTCCGGTATCTATTGGAAACATGACATGTGTCAACCCTTTGGCGCGAAAAACTTTTCGCCGCTGGGGTAACACCCCATACGGCGATTGTGAAGCAGTCAATATAGGAAGATCCGGTGCAACTAAGTTGCGCCGGGTTTTTTTTGTCAGCCACCGGGAAGCCGCGATTTCCAAAAGTGGACATAAAAACTTGCCAAACGCAGATTGTAAAAAAGCCGGCTTGCCTTGTATAATTATACCCAAAGAGATAGTTTTATGGCAGGAATTTTTATACAGAATGCGCAGAATGCGCAAATTCAAAAAATTGTAAGGCAGCTTTATGTGTGCATTCATCTGAGATTACAACATTAATAAAGAACTCCTCGGCGTCCAGTTCTATTACCCTCATGTCCTGCTGACAAAAGATTCTTGCGGCCATTTCCGGGATCACCGCCGGGTAGCCGAGACCGCGTATGGGTTCCTGCATTGTGCCGTACCACAGATCTAACCGCGCTATGTTCGGCTCAAAACCTGCTTTGTGGCACTGATCCAGCACAAATTCGTTCAAGAAGCGCGACTGCTTGGATGCGATGATTTGAAGCGCTTCACCACTTAATTCACTCAGACTCAGGCGTTCTCGACCAGCCAGACGATGGGACTCACTCATAAATGCCACAAGCTTGTCGGATATGAGCGTATGGCTTTTTATCCCGGCGGGGGCCTCCCTGCTGGTGGAGAACAATATGCCGACGGCATCCTTCTTCGTCTTCAGAATATCATAAAAGCTTTCTTCGGTGAGTTCGGTGACCTCGGTCTGGATCTCCGGGAAACGATGTTTGAAACTGGCAAGTGTGGGGTTGAAGCCATAACTGCTCAGCGGGTCGGCGAAAATCAAAACGCGGTCCTCTGCTGATTGCTTATAATCCAGCAGCAAATTGGTCATTCGGTCGTATTCGTTGACAATTTTTTCAGCGTATATTAAAAACGCCTGACCTGCCTCTGTCAATGAGAAAGAGCGTGTCCCCCTGATAATCAGGCATGTGCCCAGTTCACTTTCTATTGCCTGAATGTTGTTTGAGAAAGAGGACTGTGATACATAAAGCTTTTCCGCAGCTTCGCAGAATGTAGACACGCGGCAGAGTGTGACAAAACACACCAAATGAAATATCTTCAATGAAATTACGCCTTTCAGTAATGTGGTAAATATCTCAAATAAACCCCTACTAATATTATAGTTTATCCCAACAACAGGTTGTTTGCAAGGATTGCAAGGAAATATATTCGGAAAGGATGCTTTTTATATGGTCAGGCTGACGGACGAAGAAAAGCGAATATTACAAGGCGAGGAAGGGCATGTACCGCAGGTATGCATGCAGTACGTTGTTGAAATGGCGGAAATAGCAGGAGCTACCAAGCTGATAGACCTTGACGGCACCGGCGATATGCACGCGCCAGGCCTTGCGCCGTCCCAGCATTATAAAATATCGCTCGACGAGCTGCGCGACTTTGCCGACAGGGGAGGCCGGTTTAAAATCCCCACATTCGCGAACAAATCGCCTGCCCCCGAGTTTGCCCCGGTTGACGGGTGGGAGCACTGTAATGTATGTATGCGCGGCAGCGACACTCTGATTTCGGACCCGGCATGCCACAAGCAGGCAATGTATGAAGAGGAATTTGCCATCCTCAAGAAAATGGGCCTTATCACGACATATTCCTGCGCAAATTACCTCACGATGTCGTATCTGCCAAGCGTAGGTCAACACTGCTCATGGTTTGAAAGCAGCCAAATGCCGTATGTCAACGCAACTCTCGGGGCAAGATCGAATTTCGACGGCACGCTGCCGACATGCCTTTTAGGTAAGGCTCCGTACTACGACATGCATATTACTGAAAATCGTTATGGCAACATTCTGGTTGAGACAGACAGGCTGATTAAGACTGATTTGGAATGGGATGTCTACGGTTTTGCCATCGGCGAAGCAGTGACTGTAAATGTCCCTGTCGTGACGGGGACCTCGAGGCCGACGACGACGCAGTATGAAAAATTCAATTCTGCGATTAGTACCGGCGGTGCGGTACGAATGTATCATCTGCCCGGAATAACGCCGGAAGCGCCAACGATTGAATATGCGACAAATGGTAAAAAGCTAACGCAGCAGGTAATGATTGATAATGCCGTATTGAAAGCCACGTATGACACACTGAATTACCACACGGCTGATGTCGTTGATATGGCTTATCTGGGCTGTCCGCATTTGAATATCGTCGATCTGATGAGACTCTCGGCAAAACTTGACGGCAAGAAGTGCAAAGTCCCGCTTTGGATAATGACGGCGCCTCTCCTGTACATTGAGGCTAAGGAGATGGGATATATCGACGTCTTTGAGAAGGCCGGAGCGCATCTCATGTCCGGCACATGCGTCGCGGCGATAGGCGACGTGCCCAACGGTGTTTCACGCATTGCTGTTGACTCTGCAAAGCAGGCATCTTACGTTACAGGCTGCAAACCCGATGCGCTCGAGGTATGCTACGGCAGCCAGGACGACTGTATCGATGCGGCGCTCACAGGCAGATGGCACGGGGAATGGAGGTAATCGATATGACAGAGAAAATTCGGATAAAAGGAAGAGCAACGTATCCCGGATGTGTGGAAGCAGAGGCGCTCGTATCCCCGAAGCCGCTGCAGGGCTTTGCCAATGTCAAGCCTGAGGAGGGTTATACAGTAGAGAGACGGCATCCGCTGTACAAAGTTCCATACACAGGTAAGGTGCTGGTTTTCCCGTCTCCGCGCGGCTCGGGCGGGCTCATGATGTACGGTTTTGGCAGCAAAAAGCCGGCAGCGTTTGTCTATACAAAAGCGTCGCCCCTTACCGTACTGCTTGCGCTTCAGGCGCATGTCCCGTCGATGACGGATTTTGAGCGTGACCCAATGGAAGTCATTGAAACGGGCGACATGGTTGTTGTCAATGCCGACGAAGGGTATATAGAAATTACGAAAAAGAAAAAATAGCATCCAATATTGTTTTCGATCTTTTGGAATCTTGGAGAGAATGAAAGGATCCTTAAGATAGAAATATAAAAATGAAAAGGAGATAATGGCTTTGAAAAAGATTCTTGCACTGGTTTTGGTATTATCAATGGCGCTGATGCTGGTCGCTTGCGGTGCACCCGCAGTCGACAAAGAACCCCAACCTTCGCAGACTCCCTCGGCAGCCGTCAGCGAAACACCCTCGCAGCAGCCGGCTGAAGAAACCCCGTCAAGCGACGGAGGTACAATAGGATATGTAACCGACGATGTGGATCAATGGGCACGCGATGCCTACCACCTGGTTTACTACAACTACAGGCCGTCAAACGTCACATTTCAGGTGACGGAAGCGTTGGAGCAGCTTGGTAAGGTTCATAACTTTACAGTCGAACAGCTTACAGCCAACGGTGACTCCGATGCGTACGTCAACAACCTCCAGACAATTCTGCTCAAAGAGCCGGATGGAATGATCATCGACATCACACAGGAACTTGCTCCCCGCGTATCTGAAATTTGCACAGAGTATGAAGTACCTGCAATTTGTATCTTCAACAAGGCGGAAGATGTTGACGGCGTGCTGCTCATCCCCTCCGTCATAATGGATCAGTACTACAACGGACGCACACAAATGGAACATCTCAATAGTGTTTATAAGGATTACTGGGGTGATATTGACCGCAGCAAGATTGCTCTCCTGAGAATGGACTGGTCGCAGAACATGGATATCAATGCCCGCGCAGTCGGTGCAAAGGAAAAATGGGATGAACTGTTCCCCGGCAATAAAGAATTCTACGGCGACACAGCGGCTGACAGTCTCTCCGCGGAGGCCGGTTTTAACGTTGCCAACAGCATCCTGTCTGCAAACCCCGACGTTGAGTATTGGTTTATCGTCTCATCAGTTGAAGACGTTGCATTGGGAACAGGCCGCGCAGTCGAGGCTCTCGGCCTCACCGACAGAGTTCTGATGACATCGTCCGGCGCAGCAATCCTCCCCGGCGAATGGGATTCCGGCTATGACGGTATCTGGATAGCCAACTACGCAGTTCCTCCGTTTATGTATGCAGGCATCGCAACATTCGGCCTGTTCGCACTTATCGACGGAAGAGCCACGGTAGAGACCCTGTGGCCCGAGCACTACAAGGAGGGCGATAAGGCTCCGCGTTATATGGCAAGCGCTCAGATGATGACACTCGATAATTATAAAGAATACCTCACTAACATCGCACGCAGCTTTGGTGTTGAACCCGAATAAACACATATCTACCGATACGCCGGTCAACCTAATACTGTGAACGGCGTATCGGTTATTTTTCCGGAGAAGGAGAACAACGCATGACAGGTAAAAGAATAAAGCATATCCTTAAATCCAAGGAAATGCTGCTTGTCCTGATTTCGATTATTATAATCGTGGTTTTCAGACTGGTAAACCCAAATTTCCTCAGCGGTGGGAGCCTGAGCGGCATAATGCAGGCGATGAGCATAACAGGAATTATCGCGGTTGGCATAGGCTCACTTCTCATAGGAGGCAGTATCGACCTGTCGGCGAGCCAGGTTTTGTTGTTTGGTGGTGTCTTTTGTGCGCTGCTGATAAGATGGAACGTACCGTGGGGAATTGCAATTATTATTACGCTGATAGCAGGAGCTGTCATCGGTTTGGTAAACGCATTTCTCATAACTAAGCTTAATATGATGGCTTTTATAGCAACGATCGCCGTAGGGAACGTGCTGTCGGGGATTAACCTTGCCCTCACGAACGCACAGAATATTCCGGTTCCGGTCGAATCATTCTGGTGGGGCGGCAAGATGGTGTTTGGAATATTCCCGATCCCCTTCATCATCATGACGCTTCTTATGATCATTTATGGCCTCGTACTCAGCAAGACGCAATTCGGGCGCAATATTTATCTTGTAGGCGGCAACATGGCCGCAGCGCGGCTTACCGGAGTCAATCCCAAAAAGGTCCGTACGATACTTTACATAAACAGCAGCGTACTGGCGTCTTTTGCGGGTATTGTGCTGCTTTCCAGAATGCAGACCGCTGCCCCGCAGTCTCAGTCGGATTCGCAAATGAACGCGCTCACAGCCGCGATCCTCGGCGGTATCGCGTTTACAGGCGGTGCCGGCGGAATGGCAGGATGCTTTGTCGGCGTTATGCTCTTCAGCTTCTTCAATTCGGGGCTGAACTCGCTTGCGGTCGACGCGTTCTGGTCCTTGATGGCTTCCGGATGTCTGCTCATCATCGCCTTGACGGTGGATTATCTCAATGAGCGCTCGAGAGAAAGAAATCTCAAAATCAAGAAACCCGTTTCAGAAGCAAAAAAGGAGAGTGCCTGATGAGTAAGTATTTGGAGTTTGCCGGTATTAGCAAGGTTTACCCCGGCGTAAAGGCACTTGACAACATTTCCTTCCGCGCAGAAAGCGGCCGGGTGCTCGCACTCCTTGGCGAAAACGGCGCGGGAAAGAGTACGCTTTTAAAGATCCTGAGCGGAGATGTCCGCCCTGATAGCGGAACAATCACAATAAATGGGGAAACACATGAATTCGCGTCGCCTCATCAGGCGATACAGGCCGGCGTGAGCGTCATTTATCAGGAGCGCCAGGTCGTTCCCGCGCTTTCAGTCATGGAGAATGTATTCTCCGGTGCTCTCCCCAGAACGAAAATCGGAACTATTGATAAAGGCACCCTTCGCCATAAAACGGAGGCAATACTGAAGGAATTTGGACTGTCGATCGACCCTGACGAGCCTGTCGGGCGGTTGTCTGTCGCTTACCAGCAGATGGTTGAAGTTATGAAGGCGTATCGACGCAATTCGGATATTATCTGCTTTGATGAACCGACGGCGCCATTGACGGACTCGGAAATAAATATTTTATTCAAGATTATCAATCAGCTCAAGCAGGAAGGTAAAGTTATCATATATGTGTCGCATCGTCTGGCGGAAATATTTCAAGTTACGGATGATATCGTCGTGCTTAAGGACGGAAAGCTCGTAAAAACGCTGACGACGTGTGAATCAAATGAGCAGGAGCTCATCCAGGCGATGGTCGGAAGAGACGTTGGCGACACATACAAAAACCTGAAGCGCAATGACCAAATCGGAGATGTGCTGTTAGAGGTCAAGGATCTGAACACGGACATACTGGAAAACGTCAGCTTTAACCTGCGGCGCGGCGAAGTGCTCGGGCTTGCGGGACTCATCGGCGCCGGAAGGACAGAGGTGGCGCGCGCCATCTTCGGCGCGGATCGCATAACATCGGGTGAAATTATATTTGACGGCCAGACCGTGGATTTCAAGGAGCCTAAGGACGCTATCCGCGCGGGCATCGCACTGTGCCCTGAGGATCGCAAGGACCAGGGGCTTGTCCTGTTCCGATCTGTACGCGAGAACATAACGATGCCGATACTCAAGCAGGTCAGCAAAGGGATTTTCCTGGACCGACAGAAGGAATGTGATGTAACCCAGGAGGCTGTGGAGAAATACACCATACGCACCCCGAGCATCAACAAGCACGTTCGTGAGCTCTCCGGCGGCAATCAGCAGAAGGTTATTTTAGGCAGATGGACGAACTCGGAGATTACCACAAAGCTCTTAATCCTGGACGAACCGACCAAGGGAATAGACGTCGGAACAAAGGCGGAGATATACCAGATGGTATGCGACCTTGCAAAAGCCGGACTTGCCGTGATATTCATCTCATCAGAGCTTACAGAGGTCATCAACGTCGCCGACAGGATCATTGTTATGCATAACGGCAAAATTACTGGCAGCGTTATGCGGGAGGAAGCGACTGAAGAAAAAGTCCTTTCCCTCGCCATGCTGGCATAGGAGGTGGACAGTGATGGAAAAACAGTCATTGTTAAAGCAAATTATTCGAAAAAGGATCACAATAATGATCCTGCTGCTATTAGCGCAGTTTGTAGTGTTCGCAATCCTGTCCACACCGAACAAGAGTATTGCTGAAGTATTTTCCGGCGGCAGTCTCTTTCTAAGGCCGAAAAATCTTGTGAATATCATCAACGCATTGCCAATCTCAGCGTTTCTCACGACGGGCATAACCCTCCTGATGATTTCAGGGCGACTCGACTTGTCAACGGGAGCCAACGGTACCCTGTGTGCGATGATCACCGCGTATCTCCTACGTGCAGGCATGCCGCTTGTCCCCACATTACTCATCGCGATGATTGTCGGCGTTCTGTTAGGCTTTATCAACGCAGCACTCGTCAATGAATTGCGGGTAGCACCATTTATAGGAACTCTCGCTACAAGCTCGATAGCTACGGGACTTGTGTACTTTATTGCTAACAAAAAGACGATCGATGTTGTTCATCCAATCATGAGAGCATACGGGAAAACTGTTTTATGGGGTTTCGTACCTGTCTCGGCGCTTATCGCCATCGCTATTATGGTTATTGCCGGTATTGTGCTCCATAAGACAAATTTCGGGAGAAAGATATACCTCGTTGGCGGCAATCCTCAGGCTGCCATGCTGACGGGCATCAATCCCCGGAAGACTTCATATACGCTGTTCATGCTGTGCGGACTGTTCGCGTCGTTTGCGGGGATCACCTTCGCCGCGCGCCAGCAGTCAGCGAACATGATGGGTATTACACAAGCGCGTTTCCAGGGCATTACAGCTGCAGTGCTCGGCGGTATCGCCTTCGGCGGAGGAACCGGCGGCATGGCCGGTGCGTTTGTCGGGCTTTTGATTCTCAACACATTCAGCAACGGGCTCACAGTTGTAGGTCTCAGTCCGTATCTGCAGAATGTCGCGTCAGGTCTGCTGCTCATCTTTGCCCTTACGCTCGACTTCTTCCAGAAAAAGCAGAGCGAAAAGATTTTGCTGTAAGATAAAAGCATTCCTCATAATAAGTAGACCCAAAACGATCCGGCTGCCCAGGGCAGCCGGATCGTTTTGGGTCTAAACATTATTTCTTTATTTCTTTGACCGCATTGGCGTGTATTCACACGGGATGCCGGACTGACATTTGCCGCAGCCGTAACGCGGGGCATATTTTTCACACACCTTGCGTATAAACGCGCCGCATTTTTCGTGATCCTTGCCGTGCCTGTCGCTGTAATGCGCCTGCGCGGGGCATCTGCGTATACATGCGCCGCAGTTGTTGCAATATCCAAGCCAATCTTCATAATCGCGCACGTCAGGCGGCGTCTCCCAGTCCGTGATAACGCTTATCAACCTGCCGGCGCTGCCGGCTTTTGAAATAAAGTTTGTTGATACACCAAATGTACCGAGACCGGTCACGACGCCGGCATGGCGCTCCGACCAGTTTGTAGAGTACGGCGGGACGTGTTCAGTACCGGGCGCAGCCACCTTGTTGACCTGCATAATATATCTGTCATCGGTATACGGCGCGACAGCCCTGTATCCTTCTGCGATAAGCGCATCCCTGACTTTTGCGCCAAGTGCCAGCAAAAACCTCTGACCGTCAACTCGGGTATGCACCCACTCTATCGCCGGCTCAATGGGGTCTTTTTTATTTGCCTCAACCGTTGAACGCTCGAACGGCAGAAAAAACGATATGACCGATTTCGCGCCAGGCAGCCAGTCTTCCGGCAAAAGATGATGCTTGCCTACCACTTCAGGACGCTGAATCTCCACAAAACCCGGATCGTCTGCCCGAGCTATCGCAAAAATCGGATGCTGATAGAATCGCATGCCTTGCAGCCCGCTGTCTTCGTCGGCGCCGAGCAAGTCTACAGTAATACCCCGATGGTACAGGTTGTGCTTGGCGTAGTTATTGCCTAAAATATCATCTCCATCCGAGGCGCCTTTGACGCCGAGGAAGTTCAATGGTGAATTATCGCTGAATTCGTTTGCTAATTTCTGAATTTCGTCTCTATTCATAACTCTATTTCTGCCCCCTATTTCTTATCTTCAACGAACGCGCGCTGTGCACCCCCGCTAAGTCCTGTTTTTTTGTAGCGTCCGCCCCAATCGCCAACGGGGCAATATGTCTGGCACTTGCCGCAGTTCCATGAGCTTATGTGCTGGAGTCCCTTGGTTTCTATCGGCATACGCGCCTCCGCGGCGGCGAGGTCCTCCATTGTGGGTTCAGGTTCAGTAAGATAGTCACCGCTCCCGCCAAGGTCCTTGGTCATCGCTTGGAGTGCTTTCCGGCACTTGGGAAAGTGGACGTGCGTGTATGTGAATTTTTTACCACCCATCTCAACGTGCTCCAGATCGTGCGTGCCGGGCTCCCTGATTGCGCCTGTCGGGCAGACCTTTGCGCAAATACCGCATTTCGCAGGCTCACACAGCTGCGGTCCGTCGTACATCGGGTCGGGCTCGAGTTCAAGCGTTGTCAGTATCACGCCGAAGCGGACCCGTGGGCCATATTCCGGCGTGAGCACAATACTCATGTACCCAAATTGGCCGAGGCCTGCCGCAACGGCGGCGTGGCGTATGCTGATCTGTACCCCGTTCATCATAGGCCCGGTGGAGCAAGGCATCGCGACGTTGCCGGAATTCCTTTCTATGTAGCGTGCGACGGCGTAACAGACGTAGGTCAATTCAAAATTCGGTATAAGTGCATAACCATAAGTGCCATATACACCTTTCAGGTCTCTGCGCCCATCCTCAAACGCGCGGAAATTTGATTGTATGACGCCGTCAAGAAGCGGTGCGCCGACAACAATTACGGATTTGCATCCCGGCAGAACATCACGGGGGTTGCGCCCCTCAGGCGATGTTTCAAATCTGTCGACTCCGGCCACGCCGCACATTCCCATTCCCAGTGATTTTGCTAACTCTTTGATTTGCTCTTTTGTAATGCTCATTTTAATCCCCCGTCGATTATTTGGATCAGGCAGCTGCGAAATTTGTCCCTTTTTTCGCCCCTGCAATAACGAGTGTAATTATATCAAAAAAACCTATGTATATCAACACCTGCAAGTGCGAAAAAGCAGCGAAAACTGTGGAAATACGACATTAAAATCAGGGCTTATAATATTCTCAAGCCCCGGCCGGTATGGCCGGGATGTTTTTACGGTTTTTAAAGAAAAATTGAAAGTAGATAACCGGTTGAGCAGGGGACATTTCTTCTGTTTCTCAATCAATAATAACTTGTTGATTCCTTTTGGAAAACGGTGTAGAATGTGGGATATACTGAAAATGGAAATGCAGGAAATAATTAGAACATACTCTAAGAATTACACCGCGTTTTTGATACTTATGTCAGAGGAGGTGCATACGACCAGAATCGATACAAGCGGAAAACAGCGGAAACATAATATTTTAGGAGGACAATATATGAAAAAGCTAAAGAAGGTTATCGTTCTCGCGCTTATCATCATTATGGCGACCTCACTCCTGTACGGCTGTGGCCAGAAGGAGACGGAGGCCTCGCCGTCCGAGTCATCGGCAGTACCGGAATCGTCAGCCCCCGAGACGGCAGCGCCCGAGTCCGGGACGACGCCTTCGGTAACGCGTACCGAGCCGCCCAGCGACCCAAATCACGAGGTGTACGGCATCATGGCAGAGAACATGGTCCCGTGGCAGGGCGTGGACACCGCCGAAACGGCTTCTCGCGCCGCCATCGAAAAGGCGATC
>CAZVLO010000010.1:0-22015 GCA_964628265.1 uncultured Papillibacter sp. | reverse complement strand
GATCAAGCCCGACAACAGGAAGGACGGCATCACGGTCGGCTATATCACCTGGAACAACAGCACCCCGTTTTTCGCCGCCTCGGAGCAGTTCCTCAAGGAGCAGTGCGAGAGTTGGGGTTATAAGTTCATGCCGATTAGCTCCAACGGCGACATCAACGCGCAGGTTGCCGGTATCGAGAGCCTCGTCACCGCCGGCGTCGACATCATCATCGACTGCGACTATGTGGTCGAGTCCGAGCTGGCCGCTGTCAAGAACGCCGTCGCCGCGGGCGTTCCCGTGATCGGGTACGGCTTGGTATTCCCGGCTGATTCGCCCGTTATTACGACGAGTGCCTGCCCATATTACGAGCAGGGCTGGGTGTGCGGCCGGTATGTGGCGGATTATTACAAGGATGACACGGACCTCATATCAGCGACAATACCCGGCATGATGGGCCACCCCATCGGCGAGTCCGCTTTAAACGGCTTCCTCGGCGGCTTCGTCTACGAGCGCGCCCTTCAGGGGCTGGGCGATGCTTTTGCCACGAAGGAGGACGCCATGGTCTACGGGCACAACCTCCTTCAGAAAATTGCTGCAAATGCCAGCTTCGACGATTCGGCCTATGGCTGGAAGGTCGTGCAGTCCATCGACGGCATGTGGTCGGAAGACGCCGGACTGACGGCGATGGAGGATATCCTCACCGGTCACACCGACCTGGAGTTTGTTTGGACCGCCAACGACTCGGAGGGCTTCGGCGCCATCAAAGCGATGGAAAACGCCGGCTATGAGGTTGGAAAGGACATCCAGATTGCCAGCATCGGCGACGGCTTGGAGGATGTCCTGAAGCTGATCAAGGAAGGCAAATATCTCTGTATCAACCTGTGCAGCCCCTATACCTATGTCGGTACCTGCGCCAACTTGGTACATAAGATATTCGCCGAGGGCTTCGACGCGACGAATCTGCCGCACGCCTCTTATTTCCCCAATGTCCTTGTCACAAAGGATAATGTGGACGAGTGGCTCGGCAAGATCAAGGGAGACTTCACGGTTCTTGAGGACATAGAGATCGTCCCGATCGGCGGATAGCAGACAGGAAGTTCAAAAGTGCGGCAAGTCCCGCGGGCCTCGCAGGTCTGCGGGACTTGTAAAAGCATCAATACAGCTGCCGTTCGGCAACTGTATACCAAATGAGGGGGAGGAAAACGATGCCGGATGAGCAGTACCATGTGGAAATGGTGAATATATGCAAGATCTTCGGCGGCGTTAAGGCGTGTCAGAACGTGAACCTTGGCGTCAAGGCCGGAGAAATCCATGCCCTTGTCGGAGAAAACGGCGCGGGCAAATCGACGCTCATGAAGATTCTGTCGGGCGCTTATGTAAAAGACAGCGGCGACATCTACATAGACGGACAGAAGGTCCAGATCGCGAACCCGAAGGACGGGCTCGACCATGGCATATCTGTCATTTATCAGGAGTTCGCACTTATAGGCTCCCTGACGGTGGCGGAGAACATTTTTATCGACAAGCTTAACGAAAAAGGAAAACTGATCAACTGGAAAAAGCTGCGGGAGAAAGCGCGCAACGTCCTCATGAGCCTCGGCTTCGGCGACATCCCGGTGAACAAGATCGTTTCGGAGCTGAGCGTCGCGCACAAGCAGGTGGTGGAGATCTGCAAGGCGCTGGCCCGCGAATCGTCCGTCCTTATCCTGGACGAGCCGACGGCGGTGCTGGCCTCCGGCGAGGTCGAGCAGCTGTTCGTACTCCTCCGGGAGCTCCGGAGCAAGGGCGTCGCCATCATCTACATCTCGCACCGGCTGGAGGAAATTTTCAGGCTGTGCGACAGGATCTCCGTCATGAAGGACGGCCAGTATGTGGGCACCTTTGAGACGCCGGAGCTGGACGAGAAAAAGCTTGTGAGCCTCATGATCGGCCGGACGCTGGAGAGCTATTTCCCGGCGCGGGTGCCGCATATCGGCAAAACGGTTTTCAGGGCTGAAAACATCAGAGCCGGCAAAGCCGTCAAAAACGTTTCCTTCGAGGTTCGCGAGGGCGAGGTGCTCGGCATCTCCGGTCTTGTGGGCGCCGGCCGGACGGAGACGATGCGCGCCGTGTTCGGCGCCGACCCGCTGGACGGCGGCCGCGTGTACTTAAACGGCAGGCAGCTCCGGATCAAAACACCCGGGAGTGCTGTGAAGCACGGCATCGGGATGCTGCCCGAGGACCGGAAAGCCCACGGCGTACTTTTGGGAATGCCAATCCGCACAAATATTACGCTGACGCGGCTAAAAACCTTTACAGGCCTCTTTAGTATTATCAGCAAGAAGAAAGAGACGGAATATGTCAGAAGTATGGTCGACAAGCTGGCAATCAAGACCGCATCGATTGACTACAATGTCAGCAGCCTGTCGGGCGGAAACCAACAGAAGGTCGCCATCGCCAAGCTCCTGGCTGCCGACTGCCGAGTTCTCATTCTTGACGAGCCGACGCGTGGCGTCGACGTGGGCGCGAAGGTCGAAATCTATAAAATCATTAACAGCCTTGTGGCCCAGAATTACGCCGTCATCATGATCTCCTCGGAAATGATGGAGATCATCGGCATGTGTGACAGGGCGGTTGTCATCAGAGGCGGCAGCGTTGCGGGCGAGCTCACCAAGGACGAGCTCACCGAGCAGAACCTGATCAATTATTCGATGGGGGTAAATGTATGATGGGAGCCACCGTGAAAGAGAAAACGATACGCAGAAAGCTGCCGGTAAAGGACGTCCTGATCAAAAGCTGTAATCTACTGATCAAGTATAACGCGCTTGCAATTCTGGTTTTACTGATCATTGCTTCATCCATCGTATCGACGAAATTCCTGTCATGGCGGAACATAACCACCGTCCTGCTGCAGCAGGTGCCGTACCTGATTATATCAATGGGCGTCATGCTGACGATAATGACGGCCGGCATCGATTTGTCGGTTGCCGCCGTCGCCGGCTGCGCCAATATCTTTGTTGCTATGCTAATCACCCAGTGGGGGTTTACCAGCGTGGGCATGCTGTTTGCCGCCATCGCTCTGACGCTCGTTCTGGGCTGCGCCTTCGGTGCGCTGAACGGGTTTTTTATCGGGAAGGTGCGTATGGCGCCGTTTATCATTTCGCTGGCGATGATGTCGGTGGCGCAGGGCGCAACCTATATCATCTCGGGGGGCGCGCAGTTCCGGATGAAGGATGATTTCCCGGCGGCCGCGACGCTCAACTGGTTTGCCGCCTACAGGGATCCTGTCATCGGCATGCCTATCGCCGTCTATCTTGTCATTCTCATCATTCTCGCCTTCTGGTTTATCATGCGCTACACGCCCTTCGGGCGGCTCGTCCTGGCGGTGGGCAGCAACGAGGCGGCTGTCCGGTTGGCGGGCATCAAAGTGACGAAATATAAGTTTATCGTCTACGTCATCAGCGGCGCTCTGGCCGCGGCGGCCGGCGTTTTCAATACCGGGCGCACCGCGTTGGGTACGCCGCTCAACGCCATACAGAGCGATTACGCCCTGACAACGGTAGCGGCCTGCGTTATCGGCGGCGTCGCGCTTGAGGGTGGTAAGGGAACAGTTGCGTTCACGGTCGTCGGTGTTTTGATCCTGGCCCTCATCCAGAACATCATGAACCTGGCGGGGCTCGCGTCTTATCCGCAGTACGTGGTCAAAGGCGCCATCATCATCCTAGCCATCTTCCTCTCGAAGCTCGGCCAGAAAAACGTGTAAAAGAGCATATCCGGATATCGATTTTCATTATCAACCCCCGACAGGAGCAAAGACTCTTGTCGGGGGTTGCCTGTTCCCGCGCTTGTTTTCGCTTTCCGCCTTAACAAGGCGTGTCATTCTCTCATCGTTTTCGATGGCTTCATACCTCCAAAACAAATCCGCACCAGTTATCGGAATATTGCAGCAATAATGTCAAAGGCGTCTCGTGCTTGGCGACACTCCGATTGTCATCAACATACTGCCCGTCGTGATAGGCGATAGCCTGGGCTTCATCTTCGGACAACGGAAGGTAGGGGAGTGCCAGATACAAGCTTCGGACACGTACGCTTAAATATGTGAGATCGTTATTAAATCGATATGGTGCCCAGGCGGGATATCCGGCTCTTTTTTGCCGGTCAGACGGTTCATTGACGATATACTGCGGATTCCCCGGCATCCCTGCTTTACCGAGATCATGAAGCAGTGCGACAATAACGCAGCTCTCATCTGATATTTCCGGTGACAGGACGCCCTTGATTTTCAGCATGGTCTCCGCAACATTGCATGCATGCTCCAGAAGACCATGCTTTTTTGACAGATGAAAGCGTGTGCTGGCCGGTGCCGTCAGCCATTCGGTTTTATTCTCGATAAAATCGCATAAGTCTTTGAATTCGGTTTTTCGCTCAATGACCCTATCTTTCAGATTATTGTATCGTTTAATCAGGTCCGCGGTTTCCTTTGAATGTTTTAACATATAAAAGCTACTCCTTGCTATATTTCCCTATAATACAGACGGCGGCGGTAAAACCACTGATCAGCCGATATGATTATTATTGCCTAAAAAACAAAAAGCCGTCTTGTCCAGGGTGAGACCTGTGTAAAGACAGCTTTTCGATTCAGCTGATGATGCGGCGGCAGCGTTCAGTCATCGTGGCAGTCACTGTCATCATCGTATTCATCGTCATCATCAAATTCATCAAATGTAAACAGGTCATTGTCATCGCAGTTTTCCTCGTCATCAGTGAGCATATCAAGCAAATAAAGCTCAGAGGCAAACTCTCCGGGATCGAGCTTGCCGTCACTGTTGAAGTCGAACATCCCGCCGAATATTCCAGGCATAGCAAAGCCCCCCCTGTAAAATAATGATGTTTATTTGCGTCCGGCAAAGATACCTATAACAACCATAAACAAGCCAATAACAATACCTGCACCGCCGCCAAGGGCTGAGAGGATACCTCCGATAATCAGTATAGCCCGGCTGGATGGCCCCGTGGAATGATAATGCTCAGGATGGTGTTTTCCGTCATACGCCGGGTCGCCGGTTTTCATTTTATTAAGCATCCAATTCTGCTTATCGTTGTCGTTTGGCATATAAAGCTCCAATACACGTAAATAATCTTACATATTGCATATGATTGCCTGCCTGCCCTCGTCTAACACTATTATCGCATATAGACGGTCCGATAAAAAGGACTGCGGGTTGCACAATTATGCTTATAAAGCTCATTCTGTATCATTGATTCAGCAGTATATTTGCCGTATACTGACATTAATAGTGATACACACAACAGCGAGGTGCTGGTTAACAGAAAGTCGAATATCACGTCGTTGTTAGCGCTAGGGCTTAAGAATTCTAAGTGAACTTGGAGGAGTTTATGGCAGCTTTGAAATATCCGCATCTTTTTCAACCAATCACCCTCGGAAAAACAGTTTTCCGTAACAGGATATTCGCATCGCCCACCGGATTTCAGAATGGGGATCACCTTAACCTCCCCAGCAAGGAGCTGATTGCATATTATGAGCTGAAGGCGCTGGGAGGAGCGGCCTCCGTCACCATGGGAGACTGTCTTGTGGACAGCGCAAACGGCCGGGTCACACCCGTGCAGTTTCCGCTGGATGATCCGGACCAGAAGGGCCCGCTGGGCGCTCTGGTCAAAGCAATTACGCGCCATGGCGCCGTTGCATCGGTGGAGCTCCAGCACGGCGGCATGTACGCACGTACGACAGGCGAGCAGCTCGGCTATCTTTGGGGACCCTCCGGCATGATGCTGCCCTTCCGCCCCGGCGGAAACCCACAGGTCAAGTCGGACGGCTCCTTCATTGAGGTCAAAGAGATGACGGAGGAGATGATCATTTATACAATCTCCCGTTTCGGCGATGCTGCGCGCTTTGCAAAGGATCGCGGCTGCGGCATGGTTATGGTGCACGGCGGCCACGGCTGGCTTCTTTCGCAGTTCATGTCGGACAGAACAAACAAAAGGACGGACAAATGGGGCGGCGCGCTGGAGAACAGGATGCGTTTTCCTCTTGCCGTTGTTGAGGACATTCGCAGGAAATGCGGGCGTGATTTCCCGATAGAATTCCGTATGAGCGGCTCGGAATGCAATCCCGGGGGGTATGATATCGACGAGGGGATCCGCTTCGCGAAACTCCTGGACGGTAAAGTGGATCTGATCCATGTCTCCGCGGGCAACCACGAGATTTTCGATGTATTCTTCGTCACGCACCCGTCCATGTTCCACGAGGACGGCTGCAATGTCAAATACGCTGCCGAGATTAAAAAGCATGTAAAAACACCCGTCGCCACAGTGGGTGCGCTCTCCGATCCCCGTCTCATGGAGGAAATCATTGCATCGGGACAGGCGGATGTGGTGGAGCTTGGCCGCGAAACGCTTGCTGACCCCGACCTGCCCATCAAACTGCGTACGGGACGCGATGACGAGGTCAACCAGTGTCTGCGCTGTTATGCCTGCTTTTCCGAGTGTGATGCGACGCGGCACTTTTGCTGCGCCGTTAACCCCGTTATCGGAAACGAATACGAGACGAAATTCGACATCCAGCCGGAAGTAAAAAAGAAGGTGCTCGTTGCCGGCGGAGGTATCGGTGGCATGCAGGCCGCGCTCACGGCCGCCCAGCGCGGGCACGAGGTCATTCTGTGCGAGAAGGCGGACCGGTTGGGCGGGGTACTGCTCTGCGAGGAGCAGGTACCATTCAAAAAGAAGCTGAAGCTCTACATAGAAAACCAAACGCGCCGGATTGCCCGCGCCGGAATAGATGTCCGGCTGAACACGGAGGTCACCCGGGAACTCGCCGATGAGATCAAACCGGATGCGATCATCGCTGCGCTGGGCGCAGTGCCCATTAAGCCGAATATCCCCGGCATTGAAGGTCCAAACGTTTTTGGCGCCGTAGAAATCTATAGGCACCCGGAGCGTGCCGGCGAAGCTGTCGTAATCCTCGGCGGTGGCCTAGTGGGGGTAGAGCTCGGCATCTTCTTGTCCATGAACGGCAGAAAGGTGACGATCCTTGAAATGTCACCAGCTCTCAATTACGGTGCAGGCGGCGTACACGGGTCTTTCCTTGATATTAAGATCCCGGAGTATGGCATTACAGTCGAACTGTCGACCAAAGCCGTTGCCATTGATCGCGAGGGCGTGACGGCTGAGGACAAAAACGGAAACAGCAGGCACATCGACACGGATACCGTTATATATGCTGTCGGCATGAAGCCCACGTGGGAAAGAGCAGACGAACTCCGGCAGTTAGAAGGAGAGTTTTACCAGATTGGCGACGCGCTATCGCCGCGCAACATCCTGGCTGCAAATCAGGAAGGATTTTATGCGGCAAAAGATCTGGGACGCTTCTGATTCAGAAACAAGCAGCATGTGAGGAGAACCGGATGTTTCAATATTACAGGCGCGATAAATGCGTTGATACCCCAAACTATAAAGTATCGAGAGCGGAGCTGTCTTATTATGACAGCGAATTCGAGGCAGCCTCTGCCTGGAGTGATATTTTTAGAAGCCGCGGCATTAGGAAGGAATATGCTGCCTTTGTATATTCAACCGAAATGGGGGGAGTAACACGATATTTTACCGGGAAGACACATATAGGGATGGGAAAACACGGCATAATCCGAGCTAATGTCGTCATACCCTTTCTGTATATGTATTTAGTACAGTCAATAACAGAGCGTTTGAAACGCAAAGCGAATATTGCTGCGTTTATTCATACACATCCGGAGCCTCCACAAGGCTATACATGCAGGAACCATTCGGCAGAAGATTTGTTTCTGTTAAAGCTCCCGAGGATAAAGGCTGTCTACGTCATCCCATATGAAAATAAAGATATAAACAGGGAAATTAAACAAGAGCGCTGAATATAAGTTTGGGACTCCGCATTTGGGTATGTACAAATTTCCGCTCATGCTTATGATCAGGACAAAAAAGTTAGGCGTTAACCAACATAAGGGTTATCGCCTAATTTTTGCGTTGCGAAAGGGACAGTTGATTGATACAATGCGCCATCAAACTATTAGAAATGTGCGTTTCTATTTTCGTAAATGCTACAGTTTCATTCTTTAGCAACATGCTTCTCACAGTTAAATTGGCAAAAAATAATTCAAATATGATATTGAAGGAAAAGAAAAAAGTAGGTATAATCAATTCTAGAACAAATTTTAGTATTTTTGCAGAGAAAGACAGTGCGTATACCCGGGATATGAGGTTGCGTTTACATCAAATGGTGTACTGAGCGATATGTACATATAAAACACCCAGGGAATTATGGATTATGACTTCCAAAAAATATACTCAGGATTATTCCGTCGAATATGAAAAATTACCCGGCGGAAAGATGAAATCCAGAACTGTTTATACAGGAAAGGATTTCGTTTTTGCCGCCCCAAAAGAAAAGATCCGCGGGACGGCAGAACTTTTTACTTTTTATATTGCGGCTGCCTGGTGTGCATTACTGATTCCGCTGTTTATGCAGTCCGGAGCCTCCCGTACCTGGTACATAATCATTCCGCACGCCTGTACTTTTATGCCCCTGTTTAACATATCAGCCATGACCTTTCGCTTGTGGACCGCCAAACAGCCGCTGACCCGAAAGGAAAGCGAGATATTTTCCCTGCGCGCTCCGAACTCATCGATATTTTTCCTGGTGCTCTCCGGTATCGCAACGTCCGGAATTCTGATACGGCTCTTTCTGAAGCCGGCATTTTTTGTAATTCCAGGGGATCTGGTATTCATCCTTTGCGAGTTATTCCTGCTTTCCGTGTCCTGTCTTCTGTTTCGGTCAAGAAACCGCACTGCCACGGTCGAAGCGGGGGATAAAATGTAGCAAGTATACCCTACGGTACGATACCGTATTAATAATATTTTATTGTAGGTGAATGTAATTGAAGATCTTTAAAAGAATCCCAGCTCTGTTGCTGGCACTGTCAACACTATTCTACTTATCCGCATGCAATAAAACAGAGGCACCTGCACCCGATACGTCAGCTCCTCCCAGCGCCTCCGCCCCCGCCCCCACTCCAACTGTGGAAGAGAAGACGATGGTAATCGGCTACTCCAACTTTTCCGCGAAATTCAGCCCGTTCTTTGCTTCTTCCGCATATGACGTGGATGTTGCCGCAATGACCCAGATCCCGCTGCTTGATTTTGACCGGGAGGGCAATATGCTTCTCAACGGCATTGAAGGCGAGACAGTCGCTTATAATGGCATCGACTACGAATACAAGGGCATCGCCGACTGCGCCATTACCGAGAATGACGATGGCACTGTCGTGTATGATTTTACCCTGCGTGACGACATCGTCTTCTCTGACGGTAAGCCCGTGACGGCCGACGATGTCATCTTCAGCATGTATGTTTACGCAGATCCCGCCTATGACGGCAGCGCTACCTTTTATGCTCTCCCTATCTCAGGAATGGAAGAATACCGCGCCGGAATGTCCGCTCTGTGGCAGATCATATTTGATGATATCGCCAATGGCAGCGACACCTCCGCAAGCACGTTCTACACTGCCGATGACGCTGCACATTTTGAGGAAGCCTTTAAGAAGTCCGGCATAGCTTTCACACAGGAAATCATCGATTACTGCGTAGCCAACTACCTTGATGGTTATGCCGAGACAGCCACGGGCTTCAAGCCCGAAGAGGTCACCGCGAACCCCGGTCTTCAGGTCGCTATGGGCGAATATCTGTGGGGTTATGCCGACGGACTCGGTGATGACGGTCTGTTTTACGACGCTTCGGGCAAGACCTACGACCTTAAAAACGGCCAGTATCCCACCGTGGAGGAATACTGGGCTTTGATCTTCGATAGTTACGGTTACGACCTGAGCGATGAAGGCATCAACTATGAGACTGCAGGAACCAGTATTTCCACTTTTATCGGCGACACGCTGATGGCTGATTATCCGGAATTGGCCGTTTCTGTCCAGACCGGTGATTCCGCAGCCAGCATTTCCGGTATCGAAAAGACCGGCGACTATGCCCTGCGTGTCACAATGGATTCACTGGATGCAACGGCTATCTATCAGTTCAACTTTTCCGTGACACCCCTGCACTATTACGGTGAGGAAAGCTTGTACGATTACGACAACAACATGTTTGGCTTCAATAAGGGTAATTTAAGCGACGTAAAATCCGTCACCACAAAACCGGTCGGAGCCGGTCCGTACAAGTTCGTATCCTATGAAAACGGCGTCGTCTCATTTGAGTCGAATGAGCTTTACTACAAGGGCAACCCGAAAACAAAGTATATCCTCTTCCAGGAAGTGTCAGACGCCGATAAACTGACCGGTGTTGCCACAGGTACTCTCGATATCTCCGATCCTTCAATCAGCGCCGATGTTGTCAAATCCGTAAAGGATTATAACGGCGGCGAGATGACAGGTGACAAGATCACCACCGTTTCTGTTGATAACCTTGGTTATGGCTACATCGGATTACAGGCCGACGTCATGAGCGTGGGCGGTGACAGCGGTTCGGACGCATCAAAGAATCTGCGCAAAGCTTTCGCTACCTTATTCTCGGTATACCGCGACTCTGTCATTGATTCTTATTACGGAGAGCGCGCCTCGGTTATCCAGTACCCGATTTCAAACACCTCCTGGGCTGCGCCCAAGCCCGCTGACGAGGGGTATTCAATCGCCTTCTCCAAAGACGTGGACGGCAACCCGATTTATACCGATAAAATGACAGACAACGAAAAGTTCGCCGCAGCTCTTGATGCCGCAACAGGCTATTTGAAAGCGGCCGGCTACACCTGGGATGAAGCCTCCGGCAAATTCACCGCCGCTCCCGATGGTGCAGCCCTCGCGTATGAGTTCATGATACCGGCCGACGGTACAGGCGATCATCCTGCCTTCGGTATCTTAACCGCAGTATCCTCCGCTCTCAAGACGATAGGTATTGATCTCCAGATCAACGACCTGAGCAACAGTTCAGCTCTTTGGGATGCGCTGGATGCCAAAACATGCGCCATGTGGGCTGCCGCCTGGCAAGCTACTCCGGATCCTGATATGTACCAGATCTACTTCTCTGAAAACGCTGTCGGACACGGCGGCACCGATTCCAACTACTACGGCATAAATGACAAGGAATTGGATGATCTTATTCTTGCGGGACGTTCCTCTACCGATAGAAGTTTCCGCAAAGCAACCTACAAACAATGCCTTGACATCATCCTGGACTGGGCGGTTGAAATTCCGACATACCAGCGACAGAACGTCGTGATCTTCTCCACAGAACGTGTGAACCTCGATACCGTTACCCCGGATATAACCACATACTGGACGTGGATGCGCGACCTTGAAAAGGTGGAAATGAAATAGTACACTTTTTGGCAAAGGGGGGTGCCCGCTAATCCGGGCCCCCTTTGTCTTCTTTGCTTTATATCTGTGTAAAGCGCTGCATTGGGACACTGCTTAAATAATGTAAATATGGACTCTGGTGATGAAGATGGTAAAATTCCTGACAAAACGATTATTGCTGAGCATTTTGATACTGTTCTTCGTAATGTTTATTATCTACCTTTTGATGTACTCTCTACCCTCCAGCTATGTGGAGACAACCGCCCGAACGCTGGCCCAAAAACCGGGAACGCAAAAAAGCGCCGCGGAATGGATCGCGGAACTCAATGCCCAGTTCGGGATGGACAAGGGGGTATTTTACGGATATTTAACATGGCTCAAGAGCGCTGTTAAAGGTGATTTCGGCGACAGTTGGTATTGGACTGTCTCCTGCACCGAAAAGTTCAATGACGTTATCTGGTACAGCTTTATACTGGCTTTTGTCGCTTTCGTTATTCAAATTATAATTGCCGTGCCGCTCGGTGTGATCGCCGCAAAAAAACAGTACAGCGGCATCGATTACACTGTAACGGTGATTTCTCTTATCGGCATTTCCTTGCCAACGTTCTTTGTTGCTACAATGCTGAAAATGATCTTCGCGGTCAAACTCGGCTGGCTTGATATAAGCGGAATGCAGGGACGATATTACCTGCAGCTCTCAGACTGGGGAAAGTTCTTGGACCTTGCCAGTCATTTTATCATGCCCGCGATTACTTTGGTAATCATCAGCATAGGTTCGCTGATGCGGTATACCCGTACAAACACTCTTGAAGTGCTGAACGCCGATTACATACGCACCGCCCGCGCAAAAGGCTTGTCGGAGAGACGCGTCATCAGCCACCATGCTTTCAGAAATACTTTAATTCCTCTTGTCACGATACTCGGATCTTCACTTCCCGGCCTTTTCGGCGGCGCGTTGATAACCGAGACCCTTTTTTCGATACGCGGGATAGGGTATACCTCTTACTATTCCATGATTAACGGTGATATCCCGTTCACAATGTTTTACCTGGCTTTCAGCGCGATACTGGTGCTGCTTGGCAACCTTATCGCGGATATCCTTTACGCCGTAGTCGACCCTCGGGTACGCGTAAACTAAGGGGGGCAGAATATGGCTAACAACTTTAACGAAATTCTAAGGACCAAGGAAGAAGAGGAACTCCGAAGCAAATCGGAGATTAGCGGCGATGATGAAATAACCGCGCTTGACGATACACAGCGCGTCAAGGTGCTGTCTCCGGGCAGACTCGTCGTTAAGCGCTTTCTGCGTAACAAGCTGGCTATTGTCGGCTCATGCATCCTTATAATTATGTTCGTTTTTACCTTCCTCTGTCCTCTGCTCTATCCCTACGGCCAGACGGACATTTTCTATAAATATGACTATCTGACTGTAGACTATGCCCAGGCGAACGAAAGATCGGAGTACTCAGGATACAGCGTTGACGACAACACTGAAGTGCACTTCTCTGTAAAAAATATGATGACCTCATATATCAAACAGATGGAGGCAGAAGGGCTAAATAAGTATGATGTTGCCGGTTCTGACGGAGCCGCCTACACCATAGAAAAATTGGGCGAGAATGTATATACCCTGAATACCGCTACCGGCTCTGAAACGGCGGTTTTTTCAGGGATGACTTCCGTGGCTGCTTACAACTCCAAGATCCGCTCGTTTTCAGGGGCTCGCGATATGGGAGAGGAATTCAAAACGGTTTTTGCAGATGCGGTAACTTCGAAGGCCACCGGCTTCCGCACAGACGGTGAATATTATTTGATAAGCTCCACAGTTAAAAACAGCTACGAGGCTCTCCAGTTGTCCACAGGCAGCATGGATTATAAAAACGGGAATCCGGGCAGCGGTTTCCTAAAGGCATTTTTACAGGAATTTGAAACCGGCGCTTTCGAATACAGAGATGAGCGCTATACGATCTCTGGCGATCCGAAAAAGGGTTTCATTATCAACCCGACGGGCAGTATGAATACCGTGATGGTCTTCTCTCTGTATGTATTTGATGCTTTTGACACCAGCGTGAATTTCAGCAACGAATTCAAAGCTCAGGCGCTTTTGGCTCTTTATAACGATAAGACCTTTACCGCCAATGGTGAAGATTACTCCATAGCCGAGAGGGAAAACGGGTACTTCATCTTAAACGGTGATTCCGACTATGCTATTTTGTCGACTTTTGCCGTCCGCCGTTACAGCGGTGAGGATTCTCTCGAGCTGGGCTTCAAGGCTGCAGCGGCAGAAGCGATAACTGAGGCTGAAGAAGCCGGTAAAAAAATCGCGACCTTCACTTACGCACTGCCGCATATGGACAGCGAGGGCAATTATATATCCGATGAGAACGGAAACTATACCTCCGTGGATACCGAGATCACTGCGGTTTATAAAGTAGACGGATGGGTGCTTACCTGCGATCAGATTACATATCTTATTGACATCTATGGCGAACCTTCCCGTGAACACACCTTCGGGACAGACGCGGACGGCTTCGATATTCTTGCACGGATGATGTACGGCGGCAGAGTAAGCCTTATGGTTGGCTTTGTGGTCGTTATTATTGAATGTCTGCTCGGTGTAATCCTGGGCGGGATAGCCGGTTACTTCGGCGGCTGGCTGGACTCTCTGATTATGCGTCTTGTGGATATATTTTACTGTATACCGACCTATCCGATTCTGATCATTCTGGGCGCCTTTTTCGACAGCATTAAAATGGGCTCCTATGCACGTCTGTTATGGATGATGGCGCTCATGGGTATCCTCGGCTGGGCGTCCGTCGCGCGTCTGGTCCGCGGCCAGATTCTATCTCTCAGGGAACAGGAGTTTATTACAGCGGCGGAAGCAGTCGGACTATCCACGAATCGGAAAATTTTCCGCCATCTGATCCCCAACGTCATGCCTCAGCTCATCGTCTCGGCTACTATGGGTCTCGGTTCGGTGATTATCATGGAGTCAACTTTGTCTTTCCTCGGACTTGGCGTCAAGCACCCATTGGCCACCTGGGGAACAATGATCAACTCCATAACCAGTTCAAATGAAAATCTAGTCCGCTACGCATACATCTGGATTCCGGTCGGCTTGCTCATATGCCTCACGGTCATCGCTTTCAACTTCGTGGGAGACGGCCTGCGTGACGCCTTCGACCCGAAAATGAAACAGTAACGGGAGGTGGAGTAAAATGAAAAAGAAATCCAAAAACGTTAATTATTTAAACAACCGCGAATCTGTCAAAATCACCAGGTTCAACCGCAGACTGACCAAGAAACTGGAAAAGAAGAGAGCAGACAGCGGTCTGGACCCTGCTTGCTATACAACTGTCATGCGCGATGAAAATAACGTTGTTGAGTTTGATAACCTGTGTACTTATTTCTTTACAGACATCGGAACGGTAAAAGCAGTGGACGGAATATCTTTCGAAGTCCCCAAGGGTACCACTTTAGGCATTGTCGGAGAATCCGGATGCGGAAAGAGCGTAACGAGTCTTTCGCTGATGCAGCTTCTCCAAAGGCCTCAGGGGCAGACCGTGGGCGGAGAGATTCGTATCAATATGGGCAACGGCAAAGCTTATAATGTCGTAAATACTCCGACTTCCGAGATGATGAAGATCCGGGGCAATAAGGTCAGCATGATATTTCAGGAACCAATGACCAGCTTAAACCCTGTTTTTAAAGCGGGGCATCAGATCGATGAAGTCGTTGAGCTCCACAATCCCGAAATGACCAAAAATAAAATCCGGGAGCGCACCATCGATATGCTCAAGCTCGTTGGTATAGCCAACCCCGAGGGCGTCTACAAAATGTATCCGCATGAGTTGTCCGGCGGCATGCGTCAGCGCATAATGATTGCAATGGCCTTGTCATGTAATCCGGAGCTCATAATTGCAGATGAACCGACCACGGCACTCGACGTCACTATTCAGGCGCAGATTCTGGATCTGCTGAAAAACCTGAAGGATAAAATCGGTAGCTCCATAATGCTCATAACCCACGATCTGGGCGTCGTAGCGAATATGGCGGACTATGTTGTTGTCATGTATGCCGGCCGCATAGTCGAGAAAGGTACCAGCAGGGACATTTTCCATGACCCGAAACATCCCTACACCATCGGCCTGATGAAATCAAAACCTGTTGTAGGTAAAAAATCAGACGAGCTGTATAACATCAGCGGGAGTGTCCCGAACCCCGTCAATATGCCTGATTATTGCTACTTCCGGGATCGCTGTGAGTACTGTTTCGCAGATTGTTTCGGCGGCGAGTATCCCCCTGTAATCAAGATCAGCGATACCCACTTTGTATCCTGTCATTTGTTCAGGGGAAAGGGAGAAGTAACCGATATTCCCAAAAGCGTTAACGTGAAGGAGCTGTAAAATGGATAACGAATATATTCTCGAGGTAACAAACCTCAAAAAACACTTTCCCATTAAGTCAAGCTTCTTCCGGAATACGATTGGAACAGTTAAGGCGGTCGATGGCATTTCCTTCAAGATAAAACGAGGCACAACAATAGGTCTCGTTGGTGAATCAGGCTGCGGCAAGAGCACCGTGGGAAGGACCATTCTTCATCTGCATGAAAAAACAAGCGGTGAGGTATTGTTCGATGGTCAGGACATATTTACCCTCAGCCCGAAACTGCTTCGTCAAATACGTCCCCGCATGCAGATCATTTTCCAGGATCCGTATTCCAGTCTGTCTCCCAGACTCCCCGTTGGCGAGATAATTGGGGAGGCTGTACGCGAACATAATATTGTTCCTGCGGAGGAATATGACGACTATATCTCGCGCATCATGCGTGCCTGCGGCCTGCAGGATTATCACAAGGACCGTTATCCCCATGAATTTTCGGGAGGTCAGCGCCAGCGCATCTGTATTGCCCGGGCCTTAGCCCTGAATCCGGATTTCATCGTCTGTGACGAGCCCGTATCAGCACTTGATGTGTCTATTCAGGCGCAGATTATTAACCTCCTCAGGCAACTGCAGAAACAGTTCGGGCTCACCTATCTGTTTATTTCCCACGATCTTTCTGTCGTGGAGCACATATCCGATACTGTAGGCGTCATGTATCTGGGTGTAATGGTGGAGTATGCGAAAACGGATGCCCTTTTTGCCAGACCGCTGCACCCCTACACGCAAGCCTTGTTCTCCTCCATTCCCATGCCGGACCCTGACTATCAAATGGACCGCATTATTCTTGAGGGCAGCATCCCGTCTCCTGCCAATCCTCCCAAAGGATGCAAATTTCATACCCGCTGCAAGGATTGTATGGAGATCTGCACGCATACTGTTCCCGAGTACCGTGAAGTCGAACCGGGGCATTTCTGTGCCTGTCATCTGTATAATGAACCCGGCATGAATTCGGAGCAGAAAACGGAACCGCAGAAGGAGGCGGGCTGAACGAGAATGCCGAAAGAAAGAAAGCGGTATGATGACGATGACGGCCGTACGATAGCAAAAATGAATGTGGACGGAATGCCCTGGTACGCATCGGGAAAATCCCGTGCGTCCGGGCAGGACGAAAACGGGCAGGCTGAAATCAGCGGCGGAGAGAAAATTTCATTTGTCTGGGGTGTATTAAAAGCCGCGCTCCTCGTTACGGCAATCTTCGCTGCAGGCTACCTGCTGTTTATCCTGTTCTGCACAAACATATGGTTTAATTAAAATACAGAAAATGCAATATAGAGATGATGTATACGTGGCTTTCAGAGGATAGAAATCGATGCCGCAGAAAGGTATTACCGGCGGCGTCGGGGTCTCCGGTATGGGTCAATATCATAGCAATAAGACAGCAATAAAAAGCGTGAAGGCAGACCGAAAGGATTACCTTCACGTTTTTTATTGCTACGATTTTTGTTATATAAGAGCTTAGGCCACATGGTGGGCTAATAATCCCAAGCCCCTACCTGATCGCCATTATCACACGCCAATTTCGTATCTGGCAATATAGTTCTCCTGGTCGTCGAAGGGCAGATGGGTAAAATACGCGGAGAAGCCTGCGATGCGCACAATGAGGTCCTGATAATCCTGCGGGTTCTTCTGTGCCGCGCGCATGATTGCAGTGTCCGCCACCGTAAAGTGGAACTGAATGCCGCCCATCCTGAAGAAAGACTGAATGAGCTCACGTACCTTAGAAATGGATTCCTCGCTGCGGACAGAGTTCGCGTCAAGCCTCAGATTAATCGCACCGCCGCAGCGCATTTTATCCCACGGTAATTTTGCCACGCTTTTCACGTACGCCAAAGGACCGTTCTTAACGGCATTAGGGTATGGATCGCCCGGCGGCGACAGCGCGTCGCCTGTTCTTCTGCCATCGGGCGTGGCAAATGTCATTTTGCCGGCGCCGACCCAGTACAGGTCGAGTATGCCGATATTGTTCGTACCGTTGTTGACGCCCGGCTGGGAATTGAATTGGTCCGCCCAGTAATTAGTAAACCATTTTACAATTGAGTCGGGTTCGTCGTTATCGTTGCCGTAGAAGGGTACTTCGTTCAAAATGCGCTGGCGGAGCAGCTCATGACCCTGCCAGTTGGCCTGCAATGCGTCGTACAGCTCCCGTGTCGATATGGTTTTATCGTCAAAGCAGAGCTTCTTGATGACCATAAGACTGTCACCCACCGTTGCCGTGGCGCTGAACATGGAGCCCATGCCGTTGTACTTGGCGCCGCCCCAGGTGACGTCCCTGCCGGACTCCAGACAACCCTCGGTCATAACGGAGGCAGAGAGACACGGCCACTCCGCATTAAAGGTGAAGGCGGCACGGTGGTAGGCCCTGGCACCCTGTTCGATATACAGCTTAATCTGGCGCTCCACCTCAGCTTTAAGCTCTTCAAATGATTCATACTCGTAGAGCTTTTTGCAGGGGAACGATCCCTGAGTGCCGTTCATCGGGTTGACGTTGCCGTGTATGACATACTGAAGCACGTTGACGAGGCTGGTACCGCCGAAAAATCCGCCGCCGTTGGCGGCCATCGACCACTCCTTGCCGCTGATGGCCGGCTCGACGCAGCCGAATATAGCATAGCGCCGGGCGTCATCCAGGGGTACGCCCTTATCCAGCATGGTCCGGATAATCACATCGTCGTTATTGAATTGCGGGAAACCGCCCGAACGGATGCTGCAGGCGATGGCGATATCCCAGATGCGGTCAGGCGTATGTTCGTTGATCCGCAGCGCGAGACTCGGCTCGGCGACGCGCAGCCGGTAATAGGCCAGCAGCATCATCTCCGTGACAAGATTGTAGTCTCCAGTCCCGTCGGTTTTCTGGCCGCCGATGGTAATGAGGCTGCCAGCCGCGATGTTCTGCATGCCACCCTGAAGGTCATACAGCGTCTTTCCGTTCTTGTGCGCCTCAATGAGCTGATCGTTATTTGGCTTGGGGAACATGATAATCAGATCGCCGGCGTGCAGCAGGAATGCGTCGCACAGCTCCTGCGCCTGCTCATGGGTCAAAGCGCCGGTCTTCAGGTCGTTTTCCAGAAGCGGCCCCAAAAAGCTGTCGATGAGCCCCGGAGAATCCGCCCAATGCGTGCCGTCGGCAATGATAAGATACCAATAGAAGAATATGGTCTGGAAGCCTTCCCACAGGTTTCTGGCAGGATTTTCTATAATCCATTCGCAGGAATCGGCCATTTTAAGAAGCTCCGCACGGCGTTCCGGCGTTGCAGCCGTTTCCGCTTTTTTGCGGCACCCCTCGGCGTACCGCTTGCTCATCAGAATCATGCCGTCACAGACCTTGATCAGCCCGCGGTAGAACAGCTCGCTTCGGACATTGTCGGCAGTGGTGTGCCTGATGATTTCATCCAGCTTCTCCTGCGCGACACGACGAACCCCACCGAATCCGACGGTGACGGCACGCTCATAGTTCGGGTTGAAGTGACCGGGATATGTACCGTTCATAAATTTGAGGAACGGGCTGGTATTGGCATGCTCCTCGTCTGTCATCATGCCCCGTGACGTCGCGGAAATGTCATTGTCTTCCCAGAAATCAGCCGCTTCCAGCGCCCATTTGCGGTCCTCATCGCTGACCCATACGCTGCCGGGCGCCTGCCATGCGGCGCGGAAGCGCTCGTCGGTGTCGCCGAACTGGCCGCGAATCCAGGCCTGACTGGTCTGCTCAATGTCAAAGTGCACCGTGCGGCAACGCGCCCCGCCGTCGCCCAAGAAAATATCGTCATCATCGATATTGATCTCCCGGGTCGTGCACCACTGGTAGAGGAACCCGGCCTTTTTCAGTACCGGATACTGTTTCTTGTGAGTCTTGAAGTAGTCCGTGAGAATGCGGTTGCGTTCGAAGTTCAAGTGCAGGTCCTTGTTGATGCGCTGCCGTTTTGCTTTGAGCCCCTTAATTCGCTCCGAGATTGGAAGATCGAAATTTGCCATAAGATGCTCCTTCTCGCGCTTTTTAGGCGCGTTTATTTACTAATGCAGTTGGGCATTCAGCCCGCAGCCCTGAAAAATTTCCAGAGCGTTGAGCATAAACGCTTCTTCCGGGGGTTCGACATTGGTCAGCTTATAACGCCAGCCCAAGCGGTCATACTTCATGCGCCCCGTCTTATGATATGGCAGGAGCTGCACCAGTTTAACCGCATCCCCGAGGGATACGCAAAACTTCGCAGTTGCACGCAAATTGTCCTCTTTGTCGGTCAGCTTCGGAATGACTGGTACCCGGATCTGCAGAGCGCCCCCGTGTTCAGAAAGAAAACGCGCGTTTTCCAAAATCAATTCGTTACCGACCCCGGTGAGCTTCTTGTGCATCGCCGTGTCCATATGCTTGATGTCGTACAAAAACAAGTCGATATACGGCAGAATTTCTTCAAAGTGTTTCGCAGGGGCAAAGCCTGTTGTATCAAGGCAGATATGTATGCCGCTATCCTGGAGCCTTTTGGCTAGGTTGAGGGTGAACTCAAACTGTGCCATTGCTTCGCCGCCGGAAAGGGTGACCCCGCCGCCATTTTGAAAGAACGGGCGGTCCTTCATCAAACGGTCGTAAACCTCGTTGACCGTAGTATCCCAGCCCGTTGAATAGAGCGCTTTTGTCACGCACGCGCCGGCGCATTTTAAGCAGCTTGTGCATTTTGCACGGTCAACTTTTACTTTTTGTATCATTCCCGACCCGTCAAGCGCCTGTGCTGGTTCGTCTCTTGAGATGGCTCCCTCGGGGCAGGCGTTCACGCATGCGTTTTGGCACAGGTCCGCGCCGACGCACTTGACCGGCAGATAGCCGAGTTCAAACTCATGCCGCTGCGATTCCGGGCTGTGGCACCACAGGCAACGCAAAGGGCACCCTTTAGTGAAGACCGTTGTCCGGATACCCGGTCCATCGTGAACAGCATAACCCTGGATGTCGTATATATTTCCTGCTACATTATTATATTCCACTGGTGAACCTACCCTTAAAAGTTTATTTCTGTCTTGGCCAAATTACCGCAACGTAGCCAGCAGCTGCATTTACGTATAATGCTACCTATATAAGCATTATAGTAGTTTACCAGAAATTATCAAGGAGTAATCTTTATGTTCACTATTCATTCATGAGCAGGCAAAATGAGCGGACTAAGGAAAGGTCGGTAATCCGTCAGGTAAATCATTTGGATGTCTCTGCGTCGCAAAACAACAAATATCATTTGAAATATGTTTTTCTACCGATATAATAGTTAACAAAGCCGGGACGAGGCGCTTTCCATGCAGAAATCATAAATCAGGAGAGATAGATTTCTCTGCAAGAGGTATGCCCGTGTCTAAGGCAGGAAAGCTCTACTGATATAAAACTGCCGGTATCTACAAATGGATGAAAAGAACGGCGCATCCGATGAGCGGAGAGATATAAAATGAACAGACTTAAATCTTTAAGTGCACGCCGAATTTCCGTTGCGGCGTTTTCGTTTTCTTTTGCGTACCTGCTCTCGTTCCTGTTTGAGGGACAGGTACTATATAGCTTGCTGGATCTGGGTGGAATAGATGCATCCGGCTATATACTGGCTGCGATTATCGCACATTTCACAGGGCTTCTCACCTGCGGTATGGTTGTGAGGTCTCAGGCTGCTGCTAAAAATATGATGCTCGGCGGTATGGGCTTCTGCTTATTTGGGACTATTCCCTTCTTTTTTGCCCCTTCCGCTTTATGGATGGGCGGACTCATTGTCAGCGGATTCTTTAGCGGCGGTGCGGTGGCTTCATGGGGATATTTTCTCAGGGCCTTTACGCCAAAGAACGAACGCATTAAATCCTGCGCTGACGTTCTGATTTATTCCAATCTATTGATGATTGCGGTCAACGTAGTCGCCATGAACCGGTCACCATTTATCGGGCTTGGTCTCTCTATGCTATGTCTTGTGCTCGGTATGGCTCTTATATCGTTGCTGCCATTGGAGTCAGGAAATGAGCAGATGAAAATACTGAAGAAAAATACGAGTGGTGGTATAAAAAATCCACTGCATCTGACGGGTCTTACGAGCTGGTATTGGGCTGTGCCCTATATCGTGGCGCTCGCCGTTATGCGAAACCTGCCCAGGAAAGCAAAACGTTCCAAAATATTATATATCGGAATGGCAATGATTATGGGGGCGTTTATCAGCTTTATGCTGCTGGGGAGAGGTACTTCCGATTATCTGATTGTGGATACGCTGATGCTCGGCGCCTGCGGAATTTTTGATTTGTTTTGGTGGAGCATTCTTGGAGA